>JANNDE010000591.1:0-1622 GCA_031387395.1 Hymenobacter sp. | reverse complement strand
TCGGATCATTAATTTCTGCTTCAGTAAAACCACTTAACCGAGCCCAAGCGTAAGCAAATCAACCTTACGAGTTACTATTCCCGGCCTCGCCGCTGCCGGGTAGCCCCGCTACCTGAATTATGGCCGCCGTATTGCCCCGCTGCCCGCCGCCACTTTCACGCCTGATGGTTTCCTGACCGTGCTTTTCTTGCCGCTGGCTTGTTGCCGACGGTCTGTTGTATTCCTTTTTTACCCTTTTCAACCCCCTTTATCATCATGGCAAAAAACATTACGCGTCCCATTCTGATGCTGGCCGCCGCCACTACCGCCGTGGTAGGGGCCGTGGCCTGGAGTGGGCAGGGCACCCGCCTGGAAGCTTCCAGCCACCGCGAAGCCCCCCTTATTGCCGACGACCCGCTGGCCGACAACACCGACCTATACGCCTTCCGTAGCCCCGACGCGCCGGAAACCGTGACTATCATCGCCAACTACATTCCGTTGGAACTGCCCCAGGGCGGCCCCAACTACAACACGTTCGGCGAGAATGTGCGCTACGAGATTCACGTTAAGAACAGCGCCACTACCACCGGCGACGACATTACGTACCGCTTCACATTCGCGCGCGTCAACGAAGACCCCACCACGTTCTTTAACATCCGGCTGGGCAAGCAGAACCTGAAGACCACCTACACCCTCGAAGCTATTCGGGGCGGCGCTACCACCACGCTGGTGACCAATGGCATTGTGCCGCCGACCAACGTGGGGCCGCGCTCCATCACCAGCGCCGCCGGCCTCAACACTACGTACGGTGCCCTCATGACCGGCGCTATCCAGAATGCGGCCAACGGCGTGAAAGTGTTCTGCGGCCCGACCGATGATCCTTTTTTTGCTGACTTAGGCGGTATTTTTGACCTGGGCGGTATCCGCACGACGAGTGCCCGCGACGGCCTTGCCCGCAAGAACACGCACGCTATTGCTTTGCAGATTCCGATTTCGCTGCTGCAGAAAGATGGCAAAAATGTAGGACAGGCGGTCAACATTCTCGACCCCGACTTTGTGATTGGCGTGTGGGCTTCGGCCAGCCGCCCCGCGCTGCGTACGCTCAATGTTGATGGCACGCAGGCCCATTCCGGCAACTGGGTGCAGGTGTCGCGCATTGGTATGCCGCTCACCAACGAGGTTATCGTGCCCATCGGCGGCAAGGACCGCTGGAATTCGCGCACGCCTTACACCGAGGATGCCACCACCGACGACTACCTCTCCAACCCCGAGCTGGGTTTGTACATGGCCGAGGGCACGGCCAACGGCACCACCTACTACGGCGCGGCCGTACTCGGTTTGTCGCCGCTACGCATCCAGAGCAACTCGCTGCAGGCTTTCGACTTCCGCAACGGCGCCAACGGCGTATCGGGCCTGACGGCCGCCCAGCGTGCCGGTACCGTGTTTGCTGATGCCACGTTTGGCCCGTATCTGCTGCGTGCCGGCAAGCCGCGCTCCGTGGATATTCTGCCGATTTTCCATACCGGTGTGCCTAACCTGCCGCCGTACCAACTGGCTACCGGCAAGCCGGCCCGCAACCCGCTGGCCGCTGGCAAGCCGTTCATCAACAACTTCCTGCCCGTACTCGGCGACATGCTGCGCCT
>JANNDE010000556.1:0-3567 GCA_031387395.1 Hymenobacter sp. | reverse complement strand
CGCCCGAGGGCCGCCCCGGAGCCGCTCCGCTGGTGCTGGCCCTGCCCCGCCCCGACGGCACCCTGGCCCGCTTCGCCCTGCGCGAGGCCCCCGTGATGGAGCCCGCCCTGGCCGCCCGCTACCCCCAAATCAAAACCTACGCCGGCGTGGGCCTCGACGACGCCACGGCCACCGTGCGCCTCGACCTCACGCCCCAGGGCTTCCACGCCCAGGTGCTGAGCGACACCGGCCCGGGCTTCCTCATCGACCCGGCCCGACCGGCCGACACGCGCCACTACCTCAGCTATTCCCAGCAGGATGCCCGCGCTTCCGCTAGCCCAGCAGCCCGGTGCCAGACGGTCAGCACCCCGGCCCAGCAGCAGGCCAGCGCGGCACGGGTAGCCGCCTGGCGCGGCGCGAGCGGCGGGGCCCCGGCCCGGCTGAGTGGCGCCCAGCTGCGCACCTACCGTTTCACGTTGTCCGCCACGCCCGAGTTTTCGGCCGCCTGCGGCAACACCATAGCCGGCGTACAGGCCGTGGAGGCCATGTTCATGAACCGGATGAACGGCATTTTTGAGCGCGAGCTGGCCGTGCGCCTGCTGCTGGTGGCCAATAATGACCAGCTCATCTTCCTCAACGGCATCGGCCCCAAGCCCCCGTTCTCCTATTCCGATGGCACCTCCGCGGCCAGCCAGAACCAGAAGAACGTGGACAAGCTTATCGGCGATGCCAATTACGACCTGGGCCTGGTGCTGACTTTCAACGGCGGCGGCGGCACGTGGGTGAGCAACCTGGGCCAGTCGGGTTACAAAGCGGACGGCATGGCCGGACACCCCGTGCCGACAGAATATCAACTTGTATATTACGCCGCCCACGAGGTGGGACATATGTTGGGGGCTAATCACACGTTCAACGCCATCGACAGCAGTAACGGCAACGCCCCCACGGCCTGGGAACCGGGCGCGGGCGAGACCCTCATGTCCTACCGCGGGTCTTACGGCCCAGATAATAACGTGCCGGGCAAGAGAGAAGCCACCTTCCACACCGGCAGCCACGAGCAGATGCAGGCCCTGATGAGCGCCCGGAGCTGTGGCACGCTCACGGCCACGGGCAATACGCCCCCGGTGGTGACGGCCCCGGCCAGCGGCAAAATCCTGCCCCACAATACGCCCTTCCAACTCACGGCTACCGCCACCGATGCCGACAACGACCAGCTGACCTATTCCTGGGAAGAGCTCGACCTGGGCCCCCAAGGCAACCTGCTCATGCCCCAGGTGACGGGCGAAACCCCGCCCCTGTTCCGCGTCTTCCCGCCCACGACGAGCCCCACCCGCTACTTCCCCCGCCTGGCCGAGCTGGCCGCCAACACGGCTACCCCCGCCACCGGCGAGCGCCTGCCCACCGTGGCCCGCACCCTCAAGTTCCGCTGCACCGCCCGCGACCTGCACAACGGCACGGCCGGGGTGGTGGGCGGGGTCGACTACAGTGCCCTGGTGACGCTGAGCGTGAGCGCGGCCGCCGGCCCCTTCGTGGTGACGGCCCCCAACGCGGCCGGCATCAGCTGGGCCGGTGGCAGCACCCAGACCGTGCGCTGGGACGTGGCCAACACGGACAAGGCCCCGGTGAGCTGCGCCAAAGTGAACCTGCGCCTGAGCCTCGATGGCGGCCTGAGCTATCCTACGGTGCTGGCCACCAACATCAATAACAACGGCTCGGCCATTATTACGGTGCCCAACGTGGCCAGCACCACGGCCCGCGTGATGGTCGAAGCGGCCGACAACTATTTCTTCGACATCTCGAACGCCAACTTCACCATCACCCCCAGCCCGGCCCCGACTATCACGAGCTTCACGCCCGCCAGTGGGCCGGTGGGCACGGTCGTCACGCTCACGGGCACGGGCCTGAGTGGGGCGACGGCGGTGCGCTTTAACGGCACGGCAGCGGCCAGCTTCACGGTGGCCTCGGCCACGAGTATCACGGCCACGGTAGCAGCGGGCACGAGCTCGGGCGTGATTACGGTGAGCACGCCGGCGGGTACGGCCAGCTCGGCCACCCCGTTCACGGTGCTCACCCCACCGGTAGTTACGGCCCTGAGCCCAGCCAGCGGGCCGGTGGGTACGGGGGTAACGGTGACAGGCACGGGCCTGAGCGGGGCCACGGGGCTCACGCTCAACGGCGTATCGGTGACGGGCTTCGTGGGCATTAGCGCGACGAGCATGAGCTTCGTGGTGCCAGCGGGGGCCCGCACGGGCGCGGTGGTAGTCAGCACAACGGGAGGCGCAAGTAATGGAACCCAGCGGTTCACGGTGACCACTGTTTCAGCCACCGCCCCGGCCACGGCCACGCCCTGCAGCGTGTGGCCCAACCCGGTGGGGGCCAAAGGAACGCTGCACGTGCGCCTGGCCGGGCCCGCGAGCGCGGCCCGCGCCACGCTGCGCAACGCCCTGGGCCAGCTCGTGCACACCCGCACTTTTGCGGGCAGCACCGCCGAGCTGCCCACCGCCGGCCTGGCCAGCGGCCTTTACCTGCTGAGTGTGCAAGCCGACGGCCGCGCCCCCGCCGTCCAGCGACTCGTCATCGAGTAACCCCCCCGCGCCCGCGCCTACCGCCCTGGTGGGGGCGGGCCGACTGGCCGCCAAAAAGGCCCGCCTACCGGCGGGCCTTTTTGGCTTTGCACCGACGAAGTTGCACTCTATAAGGAACTTGCGCATCGGCCGTAGCAAATGCACCGAATCGGGTTAGTTTTGGGTACCGCCCCCTTCCTGCCGCCGTTATTTGGCGGGAAGGGGGCGGTACCCGCGCGTTCGTTGGTTCTTTTCTCTTCCCTTCATTCTTTTTCGCATGAGACCACCCTACCCCGCTCCCCTCGCTGGCTCCCAGCCCGGCCGGCACCGCCTCGGCACCGCCCTGCTGCTGGCCCTGGGCCTGACCACCACGGCCACCCACGGCCAGCAGCGCCCCGCCCAAAACTTCTTCCAGCCCGACGCCGCCGCCCGCACCGCCGCCGCCACCTCCCCACTGGCCGCTACCCACGCCCGCACCCAGGCCCTGACGCTGGACGTGGCGGGCCTGCGGGCGGCGCTGGCCACCGCCCCGCCCGAAAGCTGGGCCGGGGCCGCGCCGTTGGTGCTGGCCCTGCCCCAGCCCGACGGCACCAACGCCCGCTTCGCCCTGCGCGAGGCCCCGGTGATGGAGCCTGCCCTAGCCGCCCGGTTTCCCCAGATTAAAACCTACGCCGGCGTGGGCCTGGATGATGCCACGGCTACCGTGCGCCTCGACCTCACGCCCCGGGGCTTCCACGCCCAGGTGCTGAGCAGCACCGGGCCGGGCTTCCTCATCGACCCGGTGAGCCCCACCGATACCCGCCACGGCCTGAGCTACTACCCCCAGGATGCCCACGCTTCCACTAGCCCGGCAGCCCGGTGCCAGACGGTCGTCACGCCCGCCGAGGAAAAAGCCAGCGCGGCGCGGGTGGCCACCTGGCGCGGCGCGGGCGGCGCGGCCCCAGTCCGGCTGAGTGGCGCCCAGCTGCGCACCTACCGTTTCACGTTGTCCGCCACGCCCGAGTTTTCGGCCGCCTGCGGCAAC
>JANNDE010000489.1:0-1495 GCA_031387395.1 Hymenobacter sp. | reverse complement strand
GGCGCTGCGCCTGCACCTGCGCCTGCGCGCCGCTGGCCCGCGCCGTGGCGGCTTGCAGCTGCGAGCGGTAAGTCCAGAAGTACAGCGGCACCGACACCCCAAACTGAAAGCGGTAGCGGGTGGGCGAGTCGTTGAGGCCCTGGTTTTGGTAGCCCAGCGTCAGGGCCGGCGTGCGCCGGGCCCGCACCAGGCTGATGCCGGACTGACTCAGCGCCACGTTTTGGGTGGCGTAGGCCAGCGTTGGGTTTTGCGCGACCACCACGCTGTCTTCCATCGGCAGGCCGGCCAGCACCGCACCGCCGGTGCGGGCCAGTTCGGGACCGGTTTGGCGCAGGTCGGTGCCGGCGCTGAGGTCGGCGTCGGGCTGGCCCAGCAGCAGGCCCAGCCGCCGTTTGGCCACCCGCAGGTCCACTCCGGCTTGGTCAAGCTCGTTGTGCACCTGCCGGGCTTCGGCCTCCGTGCTCACCCGTTGCAGGGCCGTTACTTCGCCGACTTTGAAGAGGCGCTCGGTGGCTACCTGCAAGGCGCGGAAAAGGCTGTCCTGATACGTCAGCTGGCGAATCTGCGCTTCGGCGAACTGCAGCCCCAGGAAGGCTAGGCGCACGTCGCGGCGCACGGAGGCCCGGTTGACGTCCCGGTTCCGTTCCGCCAGGGCAATGCCCGCTTCCGCGGCTTTCGCCTGCTGCTGATAGACGGTAGGGAAGTCAATGGTTTGCACCACGCCCGCCGCCCACTGGTAGCCGGTGGGCGCTGAAAACAGGAAATCCGGGTTGCGCAGCGAAAAGCTGCCGCGCCGCAGGGCACGCTGCTCCTCGATTTCCTGCGCGGACTGCCGCAGCCGCGGGTGCAGCCGCAGGGCCTGCCGCTCGGCGCTGTCGAGGCGGACGGTGGTTTGGGCTCGCACGACTTCTGGGAGCAGCCCGAGCAGCAGCGCCAGCGCCAGCAGCCCTTGCGCCGCACGTTTCATTTTAGGGTACTTCATAGTATCTGGTTAGAGCCCGGCTAGGGGCCGCCCACCGTTGCAGCGGAGGACGGCCCGAGACGGCGGAGAGGGTCCGGACGCACGGCATCCGACAAACAGGCTCCGCCTACGCCTTTTTCACGAGGGCCATGCCGCACTTCGGGCAGCTGCCCGGCTTGGTACTGGCGCTGCCTTCGCACTTCATGGGGCATTCGTAGGCCGCGCCAACGGCCTTGCTGCCCTGGGCGGCCGCGTCGAGTTTCTCAAACCGGGCCGACAGCGACTTGCCGCTGGCGTTAAGGCTGACAATGGCCGTGCGCAGCGTCGTGCCGGCCGGCAGCGCCACTACGAAATGGTCGCCGGTGGGTGTCAGGGCCACGGTGCTGGTTTTGTTGTCGGTGCCGAGCAACATCACCGAGCCGGTGGTGCGGGCAGATGTCACGGTTGCTTCCTTACCATCAAGCAGGTACACATGCAGCTCGGTGGGGTGCTGCACCAGCTCGATGTGGTAGGCACCGGCCGTGCGGACGATAC
>JANNDE010000488.1:0-3076 GCA_031387395.1 Hymenobacter sp. | reverse complement strand
CCAGCCCGGGTGGCTGGGGATTTTTTCGTTCGGGCCAACGCGTGGCGATGCGGCAATGGGTTGTTAAGTCGTAAGTAGTCAGTAGGTAGAATTAAGACGATATGCTGAATATCAGATTCCTGCATTCTTGCTACTTGCTTCTGGGTACCTGTTTAGCGCATATTGCGGTGCATTTCGCGCAGGTCGCGGTTGGCCGCTTTGCGGGCTGTTTTTAGGTAAAATCTGAGCTGCTGGCGGCGCGCTAGTAAAATTTTCTGTTCGTCCGACAAGGTGGCAGCTGTCTCGGCGTTGTCGGTGTTCAGGGTGATAGCTTCGTCGGCATAGCCCGCGAACGACACCACGGCCTGCAGCGTGCGGGTGCTGGCCGGCACCAGAAACTGAAATTCGCCCTCGGCGTTGGTTACGGTCATTTGCTTGGTGCCCACCAGGGTCACGACTGCGCCCGGTAGCGGCCCGTCGGGGTTCGAAATACGGCCAATTATAGCCACCGTTGGCTCGGCAGGCGGTGCGTAGGCCGCCGTTGAGTGCGAGGCGTTGCTGGCGATGAGGGGCTGGGCATTGGCAACTGGTATGGCCGTTGCCAGGCCGGCCGTAGCGAGAAAAAGTAAGAAGTTGCGCATAGCGATAGTCGTTGATAATGATGGCGTGAGGAGCAGGGCAAGGGTTGGGGCGCGCCTAACGGCAGGCAAAGTCCCGCGTCCGGGCAGTTCATTTTCGAGCTTCGCCGGGTTGGTGCGGGAACGCGGCACCTGCATGCGGAAAACGAAGCCGGCGAGGGGCGAAAAACCCCTGGCTGCCGTGAGCCAGGGGTTTCTTCAACATAGAGGGTGAAATTTGCAGAAAAGAAAGGTTGGGAAAACGTGCTTGCAGAAAAAGGGAGAATAAAATTTGCAGAAAAAGGCGGTTAGGTAGCAGGACAGCAGTAGCAAGTAGCAAGATTTTGTTTAAGCAATTGATTGTTATAGCATTGGAGTCTTATTACTTGCTACTTAATTCTGGCTAAGTAGTCAGTCATAAGCAATCAGTAGTTATGCATCACTTAATACGTTCATAGCCAAATTTTTGCCATCTGAATACTGACTACTTAATTCTGACTACTTACTTACTTAACTACTTAATGATTTTGATGTTGTGAGCTCGCAGCAAGTACACCGAGCCCAGCGCCTGCACGGGAGGCAGGCGCACAATTTCATCCTGTAGGCCGGCGTAGCCACAGGTCAACTCTATCATTCGGGCATCGGCGGGAACCCGTAGCTCGAATTCACCTTCGGCATTGGTAACCACCACGGTGTGGGTGCCGTGCAGCCACACCGTAGCACCAGGCAGTGCACCCTGCTGGCTCTGTACCACGCCATGCAATGTTTTGTAGACGGCGGGCTTGGCGGTTTCCGCGGGGCCGCGGCTAGCGGCCGCCCCGCCGCTCTCGTCGGCATTGTCGAACGCGAACTGAGCCCGGACCGGCAGGCCGCTGAAAAGCAGCGCGATAGCGATGGCGATAGCGGTAGCGCGGTGGGATTTCATATATATTTGCACTAATTAAATTATTAATTGAATGATGCAAACATACATAGTAATAGCGGGCCTTGCAATTTTTTTCGAAAAAAATTCACGTTTAATATTGTATTAAAACAAAAAAATAAAACTAAATCGAGATGATAAACGAAAAAAGCCCCCGCACACAAAATGCAGGGGCCAGCCAATGGGATAAAAATATATAGGAATGAGGCTAAATAAATTTACCTGATGCAAATAGAGGATTATCTGATTCCATAAGCGGTTTAGAAAGTCGACTTTTTAATCGTACGTCATCCTGAGCATTCCACTATTGAAGCAAAAAGCGCAGAATGATGTAAGTAAGTAGCAAGTGGTAAGGGCTTGATGATTTAATAGACAATTGCTTGAATAAAATATTGCTACTGCTTACTTCTGTCCTGCTACTTATTTCCTGATTTCCCCAATAGCTTCCCGGCCTGATGAGTTGACTACCGATTGCTTCAGGGGCAACGCCACCCAAGCCCGACGGCAGCGCAATGCGGCTGGTGGTTGAGAAGCGGGTAGCTTATCGGATGCTGCGATGGTGGGTGCGTGCCGGGGCTAAAACAAGCCCGGAGTGGCCCCGGGTAGAACCACTCCTTGATTGGCTATTGGGGTGCATGGCTAGGCTGATTGCTGCGTCGGCTGGGTGGCGGCAGGGGCCTCGGGCTGGCGGTTCCAGCCCATGCTGCAGCGGCTGCGCATCTGCTGCCGGAATTCTTCGCGGGCTTCGGGGCTAAGGTGTTCGAGGCGCCCGGCCATGCGCCGTTGCCACTCGCGGCGCTTGCGGGCCCAGCCGCCGGCCCGGCCTCCGCCCCGGAAACCGCCGAAGAGAATGCGGCTCAGCAGCAGCAGGCCGAACGTTTGGCCCAGCGTGATGGCGGGCAGCCGGAACAGGGCCGGCATCAGCCAGTTCCACAGGGCCTGGGTGGCAAAGCCGGCGGCGGTGATGAACAGCGCCGCGAAAAAGAACAAGCGAAGGCCGCGCCGCAGCCAGAATTTACGGTCCATGATGAGAAGAATATGCTGGTGTGAAAATGTGGACAAGTGCTGATGAAAAACCAGGGCATCATTGGGAGAAGTAGCTATTGGGCGCGCAGCTGCCAGGCGGCCACGTCATTTCCAGGTTTCCACATCAGCACACGCTGCACAGTCATTAATCGGTGAATAGCTCGGTGTAGAGCGTGCGGAGGCGTTTGCGCAGGTGCTGCACGGCATAGTGCTTGCGCGAAATCAGGGTTTTGAGCGGGACGCCGGTTTCTTCCTCCATTTCACGGAAAGTTTTATCTTCCAGCTCGTGCCAAATGAATACCTCGCGCTGGGCGACTGGCAGCTCGGCCAAGGCGTCGCTGAGGGCTTCCATGAGGGTTTCGCGCAGCAGACGGTTCTCAGGCGCGTCGTCGGGGGCGGGCAGCAGGTCGGCCAGCAGCAGGCCTTCGCCGTCGTCGCTGGCTTCGGCCGCGCCGAAAGCGGCTTCGAGGCTCACGGGGCGTTTGCGCCGGTAGAGGTCGGTGATGCGGTTGCGGGCCACCCGGAAGAGCCA
>JANNDE010000771.1:0-3336 GCA_031387395.1 Hymenobacter sp. | reverse complement strand
ACGGGGCCCCGCCCACGCGGGCCCGCCGGGCGCGGCGGCGCGGCCCGCTTCGGCAGCGGCTTTGGGTACGTGGGAGCCTATCGTGTCGCTACTAGCTCCTATCGTACCGTATCTGGCGCGGCGGGCGGCGCGTACTTTTGCAGCATGGAAACGGCGAGCAACTGCTTGCTAGGCTAGATTAGTAACGCGCTGTTTAATGTCAGCGGGCAAAGAAGGCGGAATACGTACCTTGCAGCTATGGCTTACACTGATTTTACCGTCTTTGATTTACGACAGCAGTTCGACATCCATTTTCGGGCTGAAGACCTGTTTCCGGAAGTAGCACCGCTTGAGCCGAGCCAGTGGTTGCAACAGTCGCTTAAAATCGGGCAGGAAGTAGGTTTCAATAGCGAGAAGTCGCGTTCGGAGCGCCTGGTAACGCCCGTATTGCTGGAACTGTGTGAGCGCAACGACCGGGCATTTTCCATTTACTCGGGGATGAACCTCGATATTGACCCCGCCCACGGCTTGCGTGGCGAGTGTGATTTCATTTGCTCCTTCAGTCGCATTCAGGATTTCATTACCGCCCCGATTTTTTGTATTGCTGAGGCGAAAAAGCAAGACCTGGAACAAGGAACCATTCAATGCTCAGCGCAGCTAATCGGGGCCAAAAAGCTGAATGAGTTGGAAGGCAATGCTCCTACTACGCTCTATGGCTGCTCCACCACGGGGATAGAGTGGCGCTTTCTCAAGTACGAGCACAATGAGATTGTGCTGGATAAAAAGCGTTACCTAATAAGTGAATTAGACTTATTGCTTGGCGTATTACAAAGGATTCTCGACCTTTCAAGCAAGCAGTTAGCTGCAGCCCCGAACTGATGAAAACGAGGCAAACTTGCTCGCCCACGGTGGTGCCGGCCGAAGTCATCCGCGTCACGGAGGAGGAAAAGCAGTACCAAATCGATATGCTCCAGCTGCTGCACCAGCGCAACGCCGACCAAGCCCCGGCGCGCCTCCAGCAGCTCCAGCAAATCGCCGTGGCCAACGGCAACCTCTTCGCCGAGCTGATGGAAACGGTGAAATACTGCTCGCTGGGGCAGATTACGAACGCGCTGTTTGAAGTCGGCGGGCAGTACCGGCGGAATATGTAACCGCAGAGTGTAACAGATTTTAACGACCTATTAAAGATTCTGCTATGGCTTACAGTGATTTCACGCTCTTCGATTTGCGGCAGCAGTTTGACGCGCGTTTTCGGGCCGAAACGCTTTTCCCGAACGCGGCTCCTATCGAGGCCAGTGACTGGTTGAAGCAGGCCCTTAAAATGGGAGAAGGCATTGGCTTCAACAGCGAGAAGTCGCGCTCGGAGCGGCTGGTGACACCTGTACTGCTGGAGCTATGTGAACGGAACCACCGCTCCTTTTCCATCTATTCGGGCATGAACCTCGATGTGGACCCGGCGCGGGGCTTGCGCGGCGAGTGCGATTTTATCTTCTCCTACAGTCGTATTCAGGACTTCGTGACGGCCCCCATTTTCTGCATCGCGGAGGCTAAAAAGCAGGACCTGGAGCTTGGCACGCTGCAATGCGCGGCCCAGCTCATCGCCGCCCGCCGCCTGAATGAGTTTGAGGGCAACCCCACCCAGCCGCTCTACGGCTGCTCCACGACCGGGGTGGAATGGCGCTTTCTGAAATACGAAGGCACCGAATTCATCCTCGATGAAAACCGCTACTACCTGGCGCAGCTTCCGGCGCTGCTCGGGGCCCTGCAAGCCATTGTGGATGCTACCCGTGCGGTGGCAACCTCTTCGCCGAGCTGATGGAAACGGTGAAATACCGCTCGCTTGGCCAAATTATGAATGCCCTGTTTGAGGTTGGTAGGCAGTACCGGCGGAATATGTAACTTGCGACTATGGCTTACGCCGCTAATATAAGTTTGCGAGGAAGTACTACCTTTAGTGGGTAGTGCTTCTTCTTTTCTCCAAACATTTTTTTTAATGTCACATGGGCTTCTTCGAGAAATTTAAAAATACAATTGAGCCTAGTGAACTCAAGAGGAAAAAGAGTCATCTGAAAAACATGTATTCAATCGCACTTGCTGACGGTAGGCTTGCCAATGAAGAACATGATTTTATTCTTAGCACTGCCAGCAGGTTATATGTAAGCACAGAAGTACTGCAAAACGTACTCAACTTTCCTGATGACATTTCATTCTTTGTCCCTGAAAATGACAGAGAAAAGTTAGACCAGATTCATGATTGTGTTTGTGTTGCACTCATTGACGGGGAAATAAATAACAGAGAAATTGCGATGTGCAAGCTGATTGCTGCGAAGCTTGGCTTCAGACCAATTATTGTAGACCGCATTGTTGAAGATATTAGAATTGTTGCGCGTTGTATTTCAGAGGTTTAAACTAAAATTCCACAAGTCTGCACATACTTCCAGCACATCATGGTACAGCGATAAATTGTGCAAACGTAATCGGTCTTCCAAAATGCGATACCGTTTCAATCCGCCAATGCTATGTTCTACGATAATTCGTTCACTTGCCTGTTTTTTGTTTATTGCTCGTTGTTCGTCGGTGCGTTCTTTCCCTCTGGGCTTTTTAATGGGGATAAAAACTTCCCGGAAAACGTAGTCTTTGGCGAAGCCTAAAAATCCCAGGTCCAACCGCACGTTGAACGTCTTAAACCACTTTTTATCCGCCGGAAAAATACTTTTTAGTAAGCGGTAGTCGTGGCGTTTTCCGCCCTAACAACGGCTGATAAACCCAATCCAACGGGTGGGGGCTGCAATAACCCGCTCTTTTACCGCGTGTACTTTTTTTTACCGCTGTAATACTCTTTTTGCGCCTCTTTCTCCCCGGGGCGTTGCCTACGTTGCTCCGTTCCGTCGAGTACGAGCGTCTCGTATTCCTGAAAATAGGCTTCGAATTCCGCCACCGTCGCAAATTCCCGCTTTGGCGCATATCCGGTGTGCGTCAAGGCCTCTTGCAGCACCGCGACGCCCAATTCCTGGTTGCGTTTCGCGTTGGAACCGTCCATGCCCGTGACCAGTCCCAACAAATCATACGTCAAATTTGCTTTGAAGCTAAACAGCGTGAAAAGCAGTAATTCTTCTTCTGCTTTCAGGGCTACTTCATACGGTGTAACAGCCCCTCTTTCAGTTATATCGGCTCCATTCAATCGAAAATACGCCTGCTTGAAATGAGCCAAAAGCTGCGCAAAACGCTCCGCCGTAAGACCCGTAGCAGCCCGCCATTTACGTGCAGTAGTGAGATTGTTTACAGAAAAATTCATGTTCCAAATTTAAGGGCAGTTTATTGAAAATTTTGGAATTCACTTACCTCGCAACAAGTCTA
>JANNDE010000430.1:0-7189 GCA_031387395.1 Hymenobacter sp. | reverse complement strand
CTGAACGCGGCCACCCCCGAGTGGCAGGCCCACCACGCGGCCAAGCAGAGCTACATTGCCTTGGGCCTGGCCATGGCCGCCGCCGCCGAGCAGCGCGTGGATGCCACCCCAATGGAAGGCTTCCTGGCCGACAAGCTGGACGAGCTGCTCCAACTGCCCGGCACCGGCTACAAGAGCGCCGTGCTGCTGCCCCTGGGCTACCGCGAGGAGGCCAACGACTGGCTGGTGAACATGAAAAAAGTGCGGACCCCCAAGGCGGCATTCGTCACGGAAATGACGCTGGCCGACGCGGCCGACATCGAGCTTGCGCCGATGAATAGCCTGACCGGCGACACGGAAAACTAAGCCCACGAGCCACCCTAAACGGCAGCGGCCGGCTACATCGTTAGCCGGCCGCTGTTGTTTTTAGGGGGAAGCTGTTTTAGGGAGATGCGGGGTGGAGGACGTGGATTTCGGCTTGTATGCGGTTTGGGAGCGTATTCCAGGGCTACCCCAAACTCATCGTCCTCGGCCAGGGCGGCCCCAAAAGCGATACGGCCCCCCAGCCCGCCGCCTAAGCCGCTACAGAAACAGAGAGCCCCGCCAGTAGCTGGCGGAGCGCTTTTATTATTGGGTCACGTTTTTTAGCTTTGGATTACTTGGCTTGATAAAGCCGTGAGTTTATCTAGAATACTGGCTTGCCATTGTGCCTCTTTGCGAGCGATAATTTTGTACTGCTTAAGCATTTCATCCCTCCATTCGGTCATCAGAGCCATAGTGAGGCTGTGTAATTCTTGAGACTCCTTTCTCCTTCCTGCAAAATCAGTAGCAGCTAATGAACTCTCAGTAAGAGTTGACATTGATAGGTTGTGCTTATGGTCTAATGTTTTAGCCAAAGTGTAGTTTTGGAAATGAAGTACAATGATTTTTAAGTCACTGAATTCACTTGTAAAATCACCTCTGCCAGTAAATAGAGCCATTTTAGCTTCGGCAAGCATCACTTGGAGATAAGCAGAATTTAAGGCTTCTGTTGGTTTAGCTAAATCATCAATATTAGCCGTAGAAAAGTCGCTAAAGCTGAAACTAGTTAGGAGACTAATCCATAAACTGTATTTTTCATAGCAGCTAACGATGGCATTTCTTTCCTCAGTTTTGAGCGAGTATCTGACTTGGTTGAAATATTGCAAGTCTGTTCGTAGCTGCTCTGCTTTTGAAGTAAATTCCTCCTTTACCTTCTCAACTTCTTGCGTAATTTTTCCGATATCTTCACGAGTAGCTAGGTTCTTCCCCTTCTCAGTAAAATAGGCTGGTAAAACATTTTTCAAGAGCAAAAAAAGCCCGCTGCTGCTGATTAGGGTAATGATGCCATTCGTTGTAATGGTGATAGCGGAAGTGATGATTTGCACCGTAGAATTATCCATGAGGCTAATCTACGCATCTTGTGCTTTTGTCAGGATATCGAAAGTCCCGCCACACACTGATGGGGCTTTGCGTTGCTGCAAGTTTCGGTGGGTTATTCGGTCGGCGGGGGCGGTGCTTGGCCGCTTTGGATGCGGGCCACGACGCTCGCCACCGACTAGGCGTATTCGGCTGCGCTGGCAAGGACCTCGGGAGCGAAAGCGGCTTTGCGGGGCTGCGCCAGTGGTGAGGCTGGCAGCCGCTGACGGTGCTTTTTCATTAGCTGGCAATCGAGAAAATGACATCGGCCGGGATGTGCAGCCGGGTGTAGAGCCGCCGGGCAAAATCCATGTTCAGCTCCCGTTTGCCCTTCATGAGCTCGGACAAGCGGGGTTCGGAGACTTCGAGCAGCTCCGCCAGAGCCCGTTGCCGGATGCGCCGCTTAAACATTTCCACTTCGAGGATGCCCCGGAGGGTTACCGGTGGCTCCGGCGTGTGGCCCTGGACCGTTTCGTAGGCCGCTACGGCATCGGCAAGCAGGGCTAGGGCTTTGTTATCGGCCGCGTCCGGGGCTTGCTCCCAAGCCAGCATCTGTTCGATAGCGGCCTCGTGCTGTTCGTCGCTGGTGATGTTGAAATCGAAGGAATAAACGGGCTTCGGGACGGTTTTCTCGGTGGACTTGCTCATCTCGTATGCGGCCTTAACGGGGCCAGCGGTGGTTTCTGCGTAGCCTGGGGCTACATATTGATAATTTGCTTCTTTGTGAGCTTGGAGTATTCAGCGTGGGTAAAAATGTCGCGGATATACATGCGTTTGGTTTGGAAGAACAGCATGGCTATCAATCGGTAGTGATTTCCTTTGATATTGAAAACGTACCGGTCATTTCCGATGTAATCGGTGGCGGGCATGTCGTTCTTCAGCTCGTTCAGGTTGTTCCAGTCAGCCAGCTCCGCTTTTGCATACCAGATGTTCAACTCTTCCTTATCCTGGGCATTCGCTTCCCCATATTCTCTCACCTTCTTTCTGGCTGTTATCCTCATTCTTAATCACATAATTTCTGCATCTGGTAACGGCAAAGGTACAGATGCCGTTTCTGCATATTGAAATTAAATTACCAAAAACAGAACAAGTAATGCCATTGGTATCAGAGTGGCTCATGAATAAGTTCCGCCAGCCACTAATGGGGCGTTGAGTTGCTTCAAGTTTCGGGGGGGGGGGGGGTATTCGGCCGGCGGGGGCGGGAGATGGCCCCCTTGCCGGCCCCGGCACCTTACGGGACCCCTATGGGGTATAGCCCCCTCTCCCGCGGAGAGGGGGACTAGCTCTAGCCTTATAGAGCTAGAATTAGAAACTAGTCCCCCCTCTCCATGGGAGAGGGGGTTAGGGGGTGAGGTTACCGCCAGCCCGTACCTTTGCCCCGTGCAACAGTTAGAATCCTCCCTCAAAACCGCCCTGCAAACCGCCGCTCAGGCTGTCTTCGGCGTTGAAATTCCGCCCGCCAGCCTCACGCTCCAGCCCACGCGCAAGGAGTTTGCCGGCAGCTTCACCCTCGTCACGTTTGCCCTCACTAAGGCGCTGGGCAAAGGCCCCGAGCAAATTGGCCAGGCCCTGGGCGAGTGGCTGCAAGCCCACGAGCCCCGCGTGAGCGGCTACAACGTGGTGAAAGGTTTCCTGAACCTCGAAATTGCCGATGCCGAGTGGCTGGCCGTGTTTGCGCAGCTGCGTGCCCAGCCCGCCACCGCAAGTGTGGCCACCGACGGCCCGCAGAATGTGGTGGTGGAGTATTCCTCGCCCAACACCAACAAGCCCCTGCACCTGGGCCATTTGCGCAACAATTTCCTGGGCTACTCGGTGGCCGAGATTCTGAAAGCCACCGGCGCCACCGTTACCAAAGCCAACCTGGTGAATGACCGCGGTATCCACATCTGCAAGTCGATGATTGCCTACCAGCACTTCGGCCAGGGCGAAACGCCGCAGAGCGCGGGGCTGAAGGGCGACCACCTCGCCGGCAAGTACTACGTGCTGTTCGAGAAGCACTACCGCGAGGAAATCCGCCAGCTCGAGGCCGAAGGCGTGACCAACGAAGTAGCCAAGAAAAACGCCCCCCTCATGGCCGAGGCCCAGCAGATGCTGCAGGCCTGGGAAGCCGGCGACCCGGCCGTAAAGGCCCTCTGGAGCCTGATGAACGGCTGGGTGTACGAAGGCTTCGACGCGACTTATAAGAACATCGGCGTCGATTTCGATAAGTTTTACTATGAATCGGGCACCTATCTGCTGGGCAAGGAGCGGGTGGAGGAAGGCCTGGCAAAGGGCGTGTTCTTCAAAAAGGAAAACGGCTCGGTGTGGGTCGACTTGCAGGCCGAGGGCCTCGACGAAAAGCTCCTGCTCCGCGCCGACGGCACCAGCGTCTACATCACCCAGGACCTGGGCACGGCCGAGCTCAAATACCAGGATTTCGGCTACGACAGCAGCATCTACGTCATCGCCGACGAGCAGAACTACCACATGCAGGTGCTGCAGGCCACGCTCAAAAAGCTGGGCAAGCCCTACGCCGACGCCATCCACCACCTTAGCTACGGCATGGTGGATTTGCCCTCCGGCAAAATGAAATCGCGCGAAGGCACCGTGGTCGATGCCGACGAGCTGGTGCGCGACGTGGTAGCCGCCGCCAAAGCCGCCACCCTCGAAAAAGGCAAAACCGAAGGCCTCAGCGATGCCGAGCTGGAGGAGCTCTACCACATGCTGGGCCTGGGCGCGCTGAAATACTACCTGCTGAAAGTGGACCCTAAGAAGCGCATGCTCTTCAACCCCGAAGAGTCGGTGAACCTGGAGGGCGACACGGGGCCGTTTATCCAATATTCGCACTCGCGCACGGCCGCCGTCCGGCGCAAAGCGGTAGAGCTGGGGGTTGATGAAACCGCCGACTGGGCCACCGTAACCGAGCTGCACAGCGCCGATAGCGAGCTGATACAGGAGCTGGCGCGTTACCCCGCCGTGGTAGCGGAAGCGGCCAAGAATCTGTCGCCCGCCGTAGTGGCCCAATATGCCTATGACCTGGCCCGCAACTACAACCGTTTCTACGCCAAGGTGCCCATTTTCGCCGAAACCGACCTGGTCAAGCGTAACTTGCGGCTGGCCCTTTCGGCCCGCACGGGGGAGCAGCTGAAAGCCGCATTCGGCCTACTGGGTATTCAGGTGCCCGAGCGCATGTAGCATGTACCGTGGGCTCTGCGAGTCCGCGCGGCTGCACGAATGCCGAACAACTTTCTCACGCGCGGACTCGCAGAGTCCACGGTCCAATTACCTATGAATAGCATTGCCGTTTACTGCGCTTCCAGCGCCGGAACCAATCCCAATTACATTGCCCAGGCGCAAGCCCTCGCTGCCGCCATGGTCGCTCAAAACCTCACGCTGGTGTACGGCGGCGGCCGCGTGGGCCTGATGGGCACCATCGCCGATGCCGTGCTCGACCTCGGCGGCCAGGTTATCGGCGTCATTCCCGATTTTCTGGATGCCAAGGAGCTGGCCCACAAAGGCTGCACCGAGCTGCACGTCGTGAAATCGATGCACGAGCGCAAGCTGATGATGGCCGACCGCGCCGATGGCTTCATCGCCATGCCCGGCGGCTACGGCACCCTCGAAGAGCTGTTCGAAGTGCTGACCTGGGGCCAGCTCGGCCTGCACCGCAAGCCGGTGGCCCTGCTGAACGTGGACGGCTACTACGACCTGCTCCTGCAAGCCCTCGACCGCATGCGCGACGATGAGCTGCTGCGCGCCGAAAACCGCTCCCAGCTCCTGCAATCGGCCGACCCGCAGGAGCTGCTGGCCCAGATGGCCGCGTACCAGCCGGTGCAGCTGGAGAAGTGGCTGACGCCGCCGACGACCTGAATTGTAGCGTGGACTCTGCGAGTCCGCGCCCGAACCGGGTGCCCGGATAATGCCAGCGGGCGCAGACTCGCAGAGTCCCTGCCGGGTACGACCACGCTACAGGTTGCCAGCCAAAACCCTGCTGGCCTTCGTACGGTTACGCACGCAACTGCTCAATCCTTACCTTCAACTCATGAAAAAATCCCTTCTCCTCACGCTGGCCACTGCTGCTACGGCTGTGGTTTTCATCGCCGCTAAACCGGCCACTCCATCCGCCATGACTGAAACCACCGAAACCATCGCCGCCGCGCCTTCCGTCTACGATTTCACCGTGAAATCCATCGACGGCAAAGAAGTGAAGCTGAGCAAATACAAAGGCAAGAAGCTGCTGATTGTGAACACCGCTTCCAAGTGCGGCTTCACGCCGCAGTATAAGGAGCTGGAGGAGCTGTCGAAAAAGTACGGCAATAAGGTGGTCGTGCTCGGCTTTCCGTCCGATAGCTTCAACCAGGAGCTGGCCTCGAACGCCGAAGTAGCCACGTTCTGCGAGAAGAACTACGGCGTAACCTTCCCGCTGTTTGAAACCGTGGCCGTGAAGGGCGATACCGCCACGCCCCTCTATAAGTACCTGTCGGACAAAACCAAAAACGGCAAAGTGAGCGACGCGCCGAACTGGAATTTCTGCAAGTACCTCGTGGACGAGCAAGGCCACGTCGTGAAGTTCTACCCCTCCAAAGTGACCCCGTTGAGCCCCGAGCTGGTGGCTGATATCACGAAGTAGTTTTTGGCATCGCCATGGCTTAAAAGAACGTCATGCAGAGCGTAGCGAAGCATCTTGCTCGGGGTAGTAATTAATTACTGCTGCAACGAAGCGGGCAAGATGCTTCGCTACGCTCTGCATGACGTTCTTTCGTTTGCCTAAACACCACCACCCATGTCACCCTGGATTTCCGCATTCCGCCCCCGTACGCTGCCGCTGGCCCTGGCCAGCATTCTCACGGGGGCATTTCTGGCCAAGGCCGCCGGCCAGCTCAACGGGCTGGTCGTGGCCCTGGCGGCCCTCACCACCATCCTGCTCCAAATCCTGAGCAACTTGGCCAACGACTACGGCGACTCGCAGAACGGGGCCGACAGCGTGCACCGCGAAGGCCCCCAGCGCGCCGTGCAGAGCGGCGCCATCACCCCGGCCCAGATGAAGCGCGGCATGTGGATTTGCGGGCTGCTGGCCCTGGGCAGCGGACTGGCGCTGCTGTGGGTGGCGCTGGGCGCGGCCGGGCTGGGCTTGTTCCTGGCGTTTCTGGCGCTGGGGCTGGCGGCTATCTGGGCGGCGGTGAACTATACGGCGGGGGCCAACCCCTACGGCTACGCGGGCTTTGGTGATATCTCGGTGTTCCTGTTTTTTGGCATCGTGGGCGTGTGCGGCACGTACTTTTTGCAAACCCGCACGCTGCCGCTGCAAGTGCTGCTGCCCGCCGCCGCGCTCGGCTGCTTCGCCACGGCGGTGCTGAATGTGAACAATATCCGCGATATCAAGTCGGATGTGCTGGCGGGCAAAATCACGATTCCGGTGCGGCTGGGGCCGCTGCACGCGCGGCGCTACCACTGGCTGCTGCTGCTCATTGGGTTGGGCTGCGCCACGGTATTCGTGGCCCTCACGTACCATTCGCCCTGGCAGTGGCTGTTTGCGCTGGCCACGCCGCTGTTCGCCTTCAATGCCATTCAAATAGGACAGCGGCAGGAGTCGATGCAGATTGACCCGCTGCTGAAGCAGATGGCGCTGAGCACGCTGGTGTTCACGGTGCTGTTTGGGGTGGGGCAGGTGCTGGGGTAAGCGCAAGGCGATTATCTTGGGGATGAAAAGTTGAACTGGTTTTTTCGCCCGCCGCATGAGCCCCGCTCAAATTGCTGAGATAAACGCGCATTTCCAGCGCTACAACGATGCGCC
>JANNDE010000424.1:0-11536 GCA_031387395.1 Hymenobacter sp. | reverse complement strand
TTATCTACGACCGTATCCGTGAGTACCTGCGCGAAAACCCCAAGCTGACCTTCGCCCAGGTGGTGAACCCGGCCCTGAATTCGACATTCTCGCGCACGATGATTACGTTCACCACCGTATTCCTGGTGGTGCTCGTGATGTACATTTTCGGCGGTGAAACCCTCCGCTCGTTCTCGTTCGCAATGATTATTGGCGTGATTTTCGGCACGTACTCGTCGCTGTTCATCGCCACCCCAATTATCCTCGACACCTACGGCAAGAAAGAGGAGCGCGAGCGCCTCGCCGCCGGTGAGGATGTGTCGGGCCTGCCCGGCGACGCCCCCAAGCTGAGCACGACGACCGTCTAGTCTGAACCGCGGATTCTTCGGATTGGTCGGATTTCGTGGCCGATTCTTTTGAATCCTTACTATTGAAAAAGGCTGCCTTTGGGCAGCCTTTTTTGTTTGGCCGGGGTCGGAATGCAGCCCGCGCGCCCGCACCGTTTCAACCATTCCGCTCAACGACGGGCGGGGGCCGGCTCCTACCCCATCTGGCCTACTGAATCCGGAAACGCTTCGGGCAAACAAAAACCCCAACTCGTTCGGAGTTGGGGCTTTTCGTAGTTCAGCTGAATTGGTGAAGCCAACTGTGCGGCTTTACACCGTAATCCCTTCGGCCACTACGCTTTGCACCTCGGGCACCATGCGCTTAAGCAGGTTTTCAATACCCGATTTCAGCGTAACCGTAGCCGAGGGGCAGCCCGAGCACGAGCCTTGCAGGTTCACGGTCACGATGCCTTCGTGGTAGCTTTTGAAGGTGATGTTGCCGCCGTCCTGCTCCACGGCGGGGCGCACGTAGTTATCGAGCAGGTCGATGACTTTCTGGGCAATCTGGCCTTCCTGCTGGGTGGGGTCGCCGGCGGTGGCGGCCTGGGCGGCCTTCTGCTCGGCGGCGGGGTCCACGGTGAACAGCGGACCGCCGGCTTCCACGTAGCTTTTCAGAAACTGGCGCAGCTCGGGGATAATCTGCGTCCAGGCCAGCTCGGGCTGGGTTTTGGTCACGGTCACGAAGTTCTGAGCGATGAAAACACGGCCCACGTAGTCGAACCCGAACAGCTCCTGCGCCACCGGCGAGTTGGCGGCGGCTTCGAGGTTGGGGTAATCCACGCTCACGCCATCCACCAGCAGGTTCTGGTTGAGGACGAACTTCATGCTCTCCGGGTTGGGCGAGGCTTCGGCGTAAATGGAAACGGCGGACATATTCTAGGGGCTTAAAATCAAAGAAAGCGCCGCCGGAGCGGCAGCAGCAAAGGTACAACCGCAACGGGGCGGCGGAGGTTGCAAATGTACCTACATTGGTTAGCCTCCCAACAACTACTACACCGGACACACATCTGGCTGGATGTGCTGGCAATAAGGTAGCGGTATCACATTACTGGCATTGCCAGTCGGCAAGATTTGGGGCTGCGGATTGAGGCCAATGCACTGGCGCAGCCAAGCCCGCAAGTCTCCCAACATCCGCTTTTTTTCTCCAGATGATAATGGAAACCCAGCTACATTTTGACCTTGAGCCGTCGCAAAGCCAATTACCAAATGCCAGTAATTAGCATGAGTTGGGTCATGGCAAACGTGACAATATAGCTGTTGGTTCGATGCCAGAATGGAAGTAGGCTGTTGATGAATTCGACCAATTGCTACCGTGTACCAATCGTATGGTTGCCAACTACTAATCTGACCTACTGCAGGCGGTTGTACGGTCTGTCCCGGCTGCCATGGTGGCGATGCCGTAACTCGCCATACCCCATCGGCAACGGAAAAAGTCCCCAGTAGATTAACGGACAAATCCAGCATTCGCTCGCGTGGATTACACACACAGTCAACCGCAATCAATCCGCCCTGGTCATAAACCAGCGGTCGATTTAGGCCCCGCAATAAATAGCGGCCTTGCACAACAAGCTGAGCAACGGACAGATGCTGGAAAGCAGCCTGTGGCTGCAAATACGGTGGATAATTTATGACTGGTGACATATTATCGTTCGAAATCACCAATTCCGTTTCAATGGGAATCTACCAGAGCGTAGTTGACTACCCAAAATAGAAGCGAACTCTTCTGTGGGACCGTGCCAGCCCCATTGACGAGCAGGCACGGCAAGTAACACGGGTGGGCTAGCATAAAAACTAACCGCCGTATCAGCTGGGTCATCAACTGGGAAATGAAAAAAGTGCTCTGAGTGCAACGTACCCGAAGGCCAATAGGCCGTCAAAACTAAGCTAGCCTCAGCCTCTTCGTCCACAACTATACCAATGCCTATTTGGTGAGGGGCAAAAGCCAGCACCGCGTCCAAAAGCGACTGGCTTTTGCGTCTAGCCGTAACTGGTAAGGAAACAGTAGCTGTATGCAAAATGTCACTCAACCGCCGGTGATGCAGTAAGCGTTGAGCATAGCCATTACCCTGCGGTGAAATTCCGGCGTGTAATCTGCGTTGCTGTTCGGGGAAATTCGGTCCGAAAAAATCCTCCTCTTGCTCCTCAAAGGGCACTTGCACCAAAAATGCGGAATTCAATAGCAAATAGTTGTCTTCTACTGAGTCATTACAGGATGACCACGCATAGGCAGAAAACGAGGATGCGGCAATATTTAAAAGGTCAGCCATTACAACGGGTCGTACTCAGGGTGAAGGTCATCAAGGAAATCAGGTGAAAGCAGGCCAAAAAAAACTTCTTTTTGCTTCTGATGCGTGATTTCAAGCACTTCCTGCAATTCAGAAAAAGTAGTCCCTATCCGGCGGCACACTACTTCGACATCGAAAATAGTACCCTTGGCATTTGCCCTATCCGAACGCCGAATCTGGTCAGTAAGACGTAGGCGCACTTGAAAACCGTTCTCCGTCACAGGCCAGTTCAAATGATAGTCGAAGGAAGGGAGTGATTCCAAGTTTTTAAAAGTGGGAATCTCGACGACAGGGCTAATTTGTTCAGTAAGTGGACGCCATGGTAATACATTGATATATCGAACAGTTACGCTAGTAAACCCAGTTAATATCTGGGATTTTAGTAGTGGCTCCAGAATGGTCGCAAGCAGTGTGCTATACGCTCGCCAACCCATGTAATTGCCAGTTTCTTTTCCTTCCTGCACTGAAGCCGTTAGAGGACGGGAAACGCCATTAAACCATAATTGCCCCGGTCGAACAATGATAACAGCACCATCTTCATTGAAGAAAACAGGGTTGTTTACACCGTTGCCTCCGGTTTCGGTTGCATCGGGCGGCAAATACGAAAAGCCCAATGCGGTGAAATTTCGGTAAAATTCGCCAAATAACGCTTCGGGTGGTGCATCCGTAGCCGGATAGCGCACCATCACCAATGCATCCGTTAGGCCGTCGGGCGTGATTTTACGAGGTATGCGCATTGGATACAAAATCGATTTTGAAGCAGCAAGTACAAAATAATTCCCGGTTTATACGCCCGCTAACCTATACTGTTTTTGGCTTCCATGCTGGATTGCGTCTGTCTCGCATTGTACTTGTCGATAACTGTAACAATCAAGCTATCCGATTAGCCCGGGCCCGCAGCAGCAAATCGGCCAGTACCAGCTGGGTCATGGCTTCCACGATGGGCACGGCGCGGGGCAGCACGCAGGCATCGTGCCGGCCGCGGCCCACCAGCGTAATGGCCTCCCCCTGGTCGTTGATGGTTTGCTGGGGTTGCAGCAGCGTAGCTACGGGCTTGAAGGCCACGCGGAAGTTGATATCCTGGCCATTGCTAATACCGCCCTGGCTGCCGCCGCTGTGGTTGGTGCGGGTGCGCACGGCCCCGGCTTCATCGGTATAAAATTCGTCGTTGTGCACCGAGCCGGGCAGCTTCGTGCCGGCAAAACCCGACCCGAACTCGAAGCCCTTCACGGCATTGATGCTGAGCAGCGCGTGGCCCAGCACGGCCGGCAGCTTGTCGAACACCGGCTCGCCCAAGCCGGCCGGTACGTGGCGCGCCACGCCCGTAATCACGCCGCCCACCGTATCGTGCGCCGCCTGCGCGGCCCGGATGCGGGCCTCCATCAGCACGGCCGTTGCGGGGTGCGGGCAACGCACCGGGTTGCTGTCGGTAAGGCTCAAATCCAAGTCCTGATATTCCACGGGCACTTCCACCTCGCCCACGGCCGAAACGTAAGCCGCGACTTCAACCCCAAAATGTGCCAGCAGCTTGGCGGCCACAGCCCCGGCGGCCACGCGGGCGGCCGTTTCGCGGGCCGAGCTGCGGCCCCCGCCGCGGTAGTCGCGCCGGCCGTACTTCACGTCGTAGGTGTAGTCGGCGTGGCTGGCGCGGTAGGCGTGGGCAATGTGCGAGTAGTCGTCGGAGCGCTGGTCGGCGTTGGGGATGAACAGGCTGATGGGCGTGCCCGTCGTCACGCCCTCAAACAGGCCCGACTGAATGTGCACGGTATCGGCCTCCTTGCGCGGGGTGGTGAGGTCGGACTGGCCGGGCCGCCGCCGGTCGAGCGCCGCCTGAATGTGGGCCGCATCGACGGCCACGCCCGCCGGGCAGCCGTCGATAATGACGCCTATGCCCGCCCCGTGCGACTCGCCAAACGTGGTGATGCGAAAGATAGAACCGAAGGTGTTGGACATTTTTTGGTGCTTGGTTTTTGGTGCTTGGTGCCTGGTTTTTGCAGGATGGCATCGAGGAAATGCGTATCAAACCTGAAATACGCGGCACTCAGGCACCAAGCACCAAAAACCAAGCACCAAATCTACGCCTGCCGCCCGGCCCGCCACCACCCAAACGCCGCCACGCCGCCCAGGGCCAGCAGCAGCCAGTCGGCGTAGCGGCGCACGTCGGCGTACACGTCGAGCGGTTGCAGTGTGGCATCGGCCCCCGCCAGAGCAGGGCCGTAGAAAGGGTCTTCGCCGGGTTTGGGCAAAGGGTCGGGAGCCAGATTGGCCCCGCGCACCACCGGGTGCAGGCTGGGCCGCAGGGTGTCGTAGCGGCCCGTAGCGGGGTCGAACACCACCAGCCGCAGCAGGCTGTCGAGGTACACCGTACCGGCCCGCCGGGCCACCAGCCGGTACCGGAACAGCTTGCGCCCGCCACCCGGAGCGGGCTCCTCGCGGGCCTCGGGGCCGTACACGTCGAGGCCCGGGCGGGTGGTCAGCGCGGGGGCCAGCACCGCCGCCAAGTTGCCCTGCCCCTGCACCCCAAACGCCAGCGTGAACGACTCGCCCACCCGCGGGTGCGACGTACTCAGGGCTTCTACCTGCCGGAAATCGCCTACGGCCACCGTGCCCGCCCGCCCGCCCGGCAGCGGCAGCACCGGCACCGCCAGGCCCGGCGAGAGGTAGGTTTTATAGCCGGCCAACCGGTTATCCTGGCCGGCTTCGGGCTTTTTCAGCAGCTTGAACTTCACCATCGTCAGGGCCAGCGGCGGGAAGTGCAGCGGCCGGAGCGTGAGCGGGTAATAGAGGTTTTCGGCCAGCCGGAAGCGCAGGTATTTTTCGCCCCGGTGGCGCACCGTGTCAGGCGTCACGCTGGGCTCGGGGCCGGGCTCCTGCCAGGCGGTGGCCTGGTGCAGCTCGTGCAGCAGCGGCGGCAGCTGGTCATCGAAATCATGAAACGAGAGCAGCGCCTGGTCTTCGGGCTTGAGGTAGAAGTACAGGCCCACCCGCACGCCCTGGCCCTGGTACACGCGCGGCCGGTCGGCCAGCACGGCCAGAAAAGCGTGGTCGGGCACGTCCTGGTACAGCGCCGGCTTGGGCTTGCCAAACATCTTATCGAGGTCGGCCACCGCCTGCAACGGGGCCGTTGGATTGGCCGGCTTGGTGATGGTGCCAGGGTTGGGCGGCAGGGCCGACCCCACATGCACGATGCTGCCCAGGGCACGCAGCAGCACCCCGTTCACCGTCATCTGAAACGGTTTGATGATGATGTCGCCCTCGCCGTAGGGCACGTATTTCTGGGTGATGGTGAGGTCGCTGAACCGATGGCCCTGCACAATGCGCGTGGTAGTCGTGCTGGTTTTGCCGGTTTTCTTGAAGCCCTCCAGCTCCGGGAAATCCGAGTATTTGCCGAGCTGCCCGCCGCGCAGCCGGAAAGCAACGGTGTAGACGCCCGTCACGGCTAGCGCGGCGGGCCCCCGCAGCAGTTCCACTTCGGCGGCGGGCGCGGCGGCCGGGGCGGCTGCACCCGGCTGCGCGCCGGCCCATAGCGGCCCCAGCAGCAGGAGCATTAGCAGCAGGCCCAAAAATCGTCGCATCGTATAATAGTGGCCCAATATCACCGCCTAAAAGTAGCGGACACCAGCGGAAGTGGCGTTTCACTACGTGTAAGCCAGCCCCGGCCGGCCATGCAAAGACGAAAAATATGGGCCTTTTGAATCCTTTATGCATGCAGTTACCGTATCTGCTCCCAAATCACCATCCTACATTTGGATTGTTGCTGGTAACTACGATTTTTCCAGCCTGTCGAATCTTTGCTGCTTTT
Organism: Hymenobacter sp.; assembly: GCA_031387395.1. Taxonomy (GTDB): domain Bacteria; phylum Bacteroidota; class Bacteroidia; order Cytophagales; family Hymenobacteraceae; genus Hymenobacter. The sequence continues at coordinate 5,084 of JANNDE010000424.1, read as the reverse complement.
TTGTCCTACTCTTTTTTTCTCACTCCACTTCTTACGCTCATGTCTGACATCATTCAGCCCCGCGGCTCCGACGATACCAAGCTCGCTCAGCCGCTGTCCACGCCTATCAAGCGCCGCTCGTTCTTCATGTATGCCGGTGCCACGGCGGGTGCTACGGCCCTCGTGATGGCGGGCTGCTCGAAAGACTCGACCTCGCCCACCGTTAGCCTGCCCGCCGGCAACAGCACGAACGCCGACGGCTCCATCAGCCTGGGTTCGGGCGATGTGGGCGTACTGAACTACGCATATGCCCTGGAGCAGCTCGAAGCCGATTTCTACAGCCAGGTAGTATCGAAGTCGCAGGCCGTACTCAGCCCCACCGAGTATGCGTATTTTCAGCAAGTTGCCAAGCACGAAGCCATTCACCGCGACTTCTTCAAGGCAGCCCTCACCCGCGATGCCGGCACTCAGGTGCTGCGCGGCCTGACCCCGAAGTACCCCACCGGTACTTTCACCGACAAAGCAACCCTGCTGGCTACCGCCAAAGCGTTCGAAGACCTGGGGGTAGCTGCCTACAACGGAGCCGGCAAACTCCTCAAATCGCCTGATTACCTGCTGCTCGCCGGCAAAATTGTATCGGTTGAAGCCCGCCACGCTGCCTACGTCCGCGACCTGATTACCCCCGGCTCGTTTGCCGCTGACGACCAGGTGGATGCCACATCCGGCCTGGACAAATCGATGACACCTTCTGCTGTTCTGGTAATAGCCCAGGCGTTCATCACCGAGAAGCTGGATGGCAGCGCCGTAGGTGTCAACGCTTAATCCCCTTCCTCTTCACTCGTAATCAATCCTCGCCATGAATTTCTTCAATATTATCAGCCAGCTGGCCGAAGTTGACTCCGACGTAATGGGCCGTCTCGACTCGCGTCGTGCCGTATTCAGCTCGCTGACCACCGTGGGCAAGCGTGCCGCTCAGGCGGCGGCTCCGGCCCTGCTCGCTTCATTTTTCTCGAAAGCCTACGCTGGCACCACCGCCGGCGACCCGAAGGAGGTGTTTAACTACGCCCTCACGCTGGAGCTGCTGGAAGCCGATTTCTATAAGAAAGTAATCGCCTCGCCATTGTTCCTCACAGCTCCAGCAGCTGCGCAGGCAGCTATCCGCCAGATTTCCAAGCATGAAGACTCGCACGTAGCTTTGTTGCGCGCAGTGGTTTCCGGTATCGGTGGAACGCCCGTAACGGGCATTACTTTCAAGAAAGCTACGTTCGATTCGCTGACCTCTTTCTACGGTGGTGGTACCAGCATCCTAGGTGTTGCACAGCTGCTCGAAGACACCGGCGTGCGGGCCTACAAAGGCCGCGCCGCCGACCTACTGGGCCTGGCCGATGTGGCCATCGGTGGTGCGGCATACAGCCCGCTCGAAACCGCTCTGCGGATTCACTCGGTAGAAGCCCGCCACGCTTCGCACATCCGCTACATGCGTAGTGCCCTCAACCCCGATACGACTCCCTGGATTTCGGGTGCCGGCGACCTCGACGGCCAGCCCCACTATTTGGGCGCTACGCCCGAAAGCAACGTGACCCAGTCGGGCGTGAACCTAACGACCGGTCTGGGTACTGCCTACAGTGCCATGGATGTTCAGGCTTCGTTCGACGAAATCCTGACCGTGGCCGAAGTAACCGACGCCTCGCGGGCCGGTGGTCTCATTGGTGCCTAGCCATCGCCCCTGTAGCTCTCTCGGGCTGCGACGACTATTTAAACGCCGGTTCCGCAGCACGCGGAACCGGCGTTGTTTTTTAGGCCTTTGCAACCATTGCAGGGGCAGTGAGTACCTTTGTGGTGGCCCCGGCCCCAACGCTTGGGCCAGTAGCCCGATTGACGCATTAGCTAAGCATGTCTGAACACTCTTTTTCGCCCGCCTGGCGGGCGCAGCCCCTGGGGCGGCGCAATTTTTTGCGGGTTTCGGCGGCTTCGGCAGCCACGGTGGCGCTGGTAGCTGCAACGGGCTGCTCCACCGAAACGCCCACGCCCGTAGCGGCCGACCCCAACCAGCTAGCGCTGCCCGCCGGCGACCCGGGCTTGTTTTACTATGGCTACCTGCTGGCCCTGGCCCTGTCCACGACCTACGACAAAGTAGTGGCCAGCCCGCCTACCGACCTCACGGCCACCGAGCGCGCCGTCATCTCGAATATGCGCGACCATCAGGTCATCTACCGCGAGCTACTCCGCTACTACATCGACCCCACGGGCAATGTCGTGCTGTTTCCCGCCAACTTCGCGTTCAATACGGCCACCTTCACGCTTACCACGCGGGCGGGCGTGCTGGCCGCCGTGCAGCAGCTCGCCGACCTGGCCGCCGCCGCTTATCCGGTGCTGCTGCCGCTGCTCCCTGGCAGCGGCTACCCACGGGTTTTGCTCCAGAAAGCCGTGTCGGTACAGGCGCGGCACGCGGCCACTATTCGCGACCTGCGCGGCCCCGGCTCGTTTGCCGATGCGACCGTGGTAGAATCCGCCACGGGACTCCTGCGGACCAAAACCCCCACCGAGGTTACGGCCGCCCTGGCACCCTACTTCGCGCCCTACGTTATTTCCGTGGCTAATCTGGCCGTTCCCGCATGAAGCTGCTCCCCTTTCTCGACCGTATTGCCGCTGGTTCGGCAGCAACCGATAGTGCCCCGCGCCGGGCGCTGCTTCAGCAGGCCGGCCGCACGGCCCTGGCGGCGCTGCCGCTTGGCCTGGGTGCCGCGCAACCCGCGGCGGCCCGCACCAAAGCCACGCCCTACGATGCCATCGCGCAGCTGCTGCAGCTCGAGCGCCTGCAGATGACCTATTACTCGCGCGCCCTCGCCACGACCGGCCTGCTGCCCACCGCGCAGGTAGCCGGCTTCCAGCGCATCTACGACCACCAGCTGCAGCACGTGGCCTTCCTCCAGAAATCGCTGCAGGATGCCGGGGCTATTGTGCCCGCCGTGCCCGCGTTCGATTTCAGCGGCCGGAAGAATGTCGCCACCAACCCGGTACTGTTCCCCAACGTGCTGAGCAGCTACGACGAATTCCTAGCCCTGGCCCAGCAGCTCGAAGACCTGGCGGTGCGGCTGTATAATGCCCTGGCCTACGCCAACTCGTTCGACCCCCAGCTGGCTAAAGTACTGCTGCGGATGCTGGCCGTAGAAGGCGAGCACGCGGCCCACGTCCGAGGCCTGCGCCGCGACCGCGGCGTAGCCGTGAAAACCTGGCCCAGCAGCACCGACGCGCCCATCACACGGCCTGCTGCCGCTCAGGTACTAACCCAGGCCGCCACTACTGGCGAGGATACTATATCGCAGCTGGCTTCGGCCGGTGTGCCCATTGCGTTCAGCAACTTTCTCAACGTCTTCAAGCTCACCTTTGTGGCCGACGCGTCGCTGGCCGAAGCTTTCGACGAGCCGGTGAACACCACCATCGCCCAAGAGGCGCTGGACCTGTTCAGCTAATTAAAATCCGTACAAGATTTCGGTCTTTTTTAGCGAAAGAGTGGCCCTGGCCGCTCTTTTTGCGTATTCGGCAATCCAGGAGGTTACTACCCCGGAACGAATGTGCAATGCTTTGCATTTTCTGCCTTCCTTTACTTTCCAGATTCAAGTTGATGCTACTACCGCAAGCCGGATTACTTATTCTCTCACCTTTCTCTGCTCCTTTCCGATGCTAGACTACGTGAAGATGATTCTGACGAAAGTCAGTTTTAACAAAGCTTTGTTCGAGAAAGAATTGCGCAAAGCCCTCAGAATGCTGCTGCCCGCCGAGCTGCCGGATTTCCGCACTTGGTGCTACCAGCAGTTCTCGCGCATCTACCGCCGCGTGCTCAGACGCGTGTTCAACGAAATCAGCCCGAGTGTGGCGTAGCACACGCTTCACAGCGGTTTTCCGGTTAGTGTACCCTTTTCAAAGAAGTTAAAAGTGGAGCGTTAAAGTTAAGATATCTACCATCTGATTTTTAACCCTTATCTCTCCTCTTTTAACGCTGTACATTGACAAAGAAACCGCTTTGGCTTGTTCCTGTTGGCATAACTGTTCAGGCGGGAACCAGCGAAAGCAGATTCTACGATGCTGTCACGAACTTGATATTCCGTTTCAGCCCCTCGTAGCCGGTGCGCTTCACGGCCGACTGCCGGAACAGTTCCGAAAATAGCTCGTGGGTGATTTCGCGCCAGTCGCCGGGCGTCAGGTCCTTCAGGCCGGGCGCGGGGTCGAACTGCGGCTCGTTGTGCGGCTTCGAGAAGCGGTTCCAGGGGCACACGTCCTGGCAGATGTCGCAGCCGAACACCCAGTTGCCGAACTGCCCGGCCACCTCGGTCGGAATCTGGTCTTTGAGCTCGATGGTAAAGTAGCTGATGCACTTGCTGCCGTCCACCACGTAGGGCTCCGTTATGGCCTGGGTGGGGCAGGCGTCCACACACCTGGTGCAGGTGCCGCAGTAGTCCCGGATGGGCCCATCGGCGGGCAGCTCCACGTCCACAATCAGCTCGGCGATGAAGTAGAACGAGCCGTGGCCGGGCGTTATCAGGTTGGCGTTCTTGCCCACCCAGCCGAGGCCCGACTTTTTGGCCCAGGCCTTGTCCAGCACCGGGGCCGAATCGACGAAGCAGCGCCCGCCAATCTGGCCTATTTCCGCCTCCATGTCGCCCAACAGCGTCTTCAGCTTGTCTTTGATGACGAAATGGTAGTCGCGGCCGTAGGCGTATTTGCTGATTTTGAGGGTGTCGTCGGGCTGCTGGGTTTCGGGCGCGGGGTAGTAGTTAAATAGCAGCGAAATCACCGATTTGGCCCCGTCCACCAGCAGGCGCGGGTCGAGGCGTTTGTCGAAGTGGTTTTCCATGTAGCCCATCTTGCCGTTCATGCGGCGCGTGAGCCACGTTTCGAGGCGCGGGGCTTCCTCCTCCAGAAATTCCGCCTTCGAAATGCCGCAGGCCATGAAGCCGAGCTCCGCCGCGCGGCGCTTGATGTAGGGGGCCCATTGGGACTGGGGAAGCATGGGCATCGGGGCTGATAAGGCTGCAAAGAAACAGGAAACGCGCCGCTGGGGGCGGCGCGTTCCAGGGGGTGTACCGTGGACTCTGCGAGTCCGC
>JANNDE010000350.1:0-2068 GCA_031387395.1 Hymenobacter sp. | reverse complement strand
CCTGGTGGGTATCCCGGAGCTGGACATGGAGAGCATCGAAATCATCCACGGCCCGGCCTCGGCCCTCTACGGCTCGAACGCGCTGAGCGGGGTGGTGCTTTTCAACTCGAAAGACCCGTTCGTGTACGACGGGTTGAGCGTGCGCCTGCGCGGGGGCGAGCGCAACCTGCTGGACGGCCAGCTGCGCTACGCCCAGAAGCTGGGCACCAAGTTCGCCTTCAAGGTCAATGGCAGCGTGTTGCGGGCCGACGACTGGGTGGCCAATAACGACGACGCGTCCTTCACCTCGGTCAACCCGCTGGGCTCTACGTTGGGCTACGACGCGGTGAACCGTTACGGCGAGCGCAGCAACGTGTACAGGTTCTCCCAGAATACGCCAACGTACACCGTCAATCCCGAGCTCTACGGTAAAACCGCCTACCTGCCCGGCTTCACGGAGCAGGAGCTGATTACGGGCGACCAGCAGGCCCGCTCGTATCGGGTGCAGGGGGCCGTCTCGTACCTGCTTCGGAACGACCTGAAGCTGACCGTGGAGGCCAAGCGCGGCGTGGGTACGGCCACGTACCAGAACCTGAGCCGTTTCCGGGTCAAGGGCCTGGGCACGAACCAGTACCGCCTCGAGTTGAAAGGCGCGAAGGGTTTCATCCGGGCGTATTCGACCGAGGACTTTACCGGCAGCACCTACGAGTTCGGGCAGCTCGCGAGCCTGATATACACCAGCCCCACGGCGGATGGTGGCCGAACGCGCTACGGCCAGCAGTATTTCCAGACCTATAATGATGCCTACACCCAGGCCCGTGCGCGGAACCTGGACCCCGACGCCGCCCAGGCCGCCGCCCAGGCTGCTGCTAATGCCGGCATCCTCAAATCCTCCGACCCGCGCTTTACGGTTCTGCGCGAGCGCCTGATTGCCGACAACCGGCCGGGCCTGGGCGCGCAGCAAAGCTTCAACTCGTTTCTCAACGACATCAGCGCCCAGCGCAGCTTCCACCTGGCGGCCGGCACCGACCTGACCGTGGGTGGGGCCTACCGGGCGTACCGGCTCGGCTCGGACGGCAAATACTTCTCCGACACCAACGGCGAGCGCCTCCGCAACTACGAGTACGGCACCTACGGCCAGCTCACGCAAGCCCTGCTCGACGAGCACCTGAAGCTGGCCCTGGCCGGCCGCGTGGACCTGTTCAAGAACTTCGCCCCCTCGTTTTCGCCCCGCGCCTCGGCCGTGTACTCTATCGGCGCGCAGCAGCAGCACAATTTCCGGGCTTCCTACGGGCAGGCGTTCCGCAGCCCCACCCAAACCGACCAGTACGTTCGCACTAATGCTGGCACCTTCGTGCTGCTCGGCAACGTGGGCAACGGCTTTCAGGGGTACGATTTCGCCGATGCCAACGGGCAGCCTTTTCCATTGAGCACTCCGCTGTCGGCGCTCGAACTTTCTATTGATAAACTCAGGCTGGAGCGCGTGAATACGTTTGAGGTCGGCTACAAAGGCGTTGTGCTGCCCAACCTGTACGTGGATGCCAGCTACTTCCGCAGCCGCTACACCGACTTCATTGGCGGGCAGGCCTTCATCGGCAACCCCGACGGCACCCGGCCTACGCCCCAGCAGTTTTTCGCGGGCCTGTCCTCAGGCTTCACCGATGCCAGCGCCTCCCCGGCCCGCATTCTATACGCTTCCCGCAACAACAGCCAGCCCGTGCGCACCGAAGGAGCCACCCTGGGCCTGAGCTACTACCTGCGCCAGTCCCTGTCGCTGGGGGCTAATTACTCGCTCAACGTACTGGACCTTAGTGGACTGCCCGATGGGTTTCGGACGTATTTTAACACTCCCAAGCACAAGTTCAACCTGACGGCCAACGGCACCATCCTGAAAAACCTGGCCTACTCGCTCAGCTACCGCTGGGTGGAGGGTCACCGGCAGGAAATACCCTTCGCCACGGGCCAGGTTCAGACCTACAGCACCACCGATGCCTACCTGGGCTACACCCTGCCCAAGCTGGCCAGCACCCTGCAGGCCGGGGTCTCGAACGCGTTCAATGTGCACAACACGCAAATCGTCGGCGGGCCC
>JANNDE010000305.1:0-5742 GCA_031387395.1 Hymenobacter sp. | reverse complement strand
CCCCCCCCCCCCCCCCCCCCCCCCCCCCCCCCCCCCCCCCCCCCCCCCCCCCCCCCCCCCCCCCCCCCCCCCCCCCCCCCCCCCCCCCCCCCCCCCCCCCCCCCCCCCCCCGGGGGGGGGGGAGGCGCCCCGTTCGCTCCGTTTGCCTAATACCCGTAGGCGTAGGCCTTCTGCTTGTACCGGTACTCGTAGTTGTGGCTGAAGCGCATGTCGTTGATGACCATGTAGAGCTGCTTGATGAGCTGCGACTGGTGCAGTTCGTTTATCTGGTGCACCAGGCTGCGCTCGGTGTAGTTGTGGCGCACCACGTAAATGTTGGCATCGAGGAAGCGCACCAGCACGAAGTATTCGGCCACGTAGCCCACCGGCGGGGTGTCGAGCACCACGTAGTCGTACTCCTCGCGCAGCTGGGCCATCAGCTCGGCCATGCGGGGGCGCTCCAGCAGCTCGGTGGGGTTGGCCGGAATCAGGCCGCAGGTGAGCACGTCGAGGTGGGTGATGCCGCTGGGGCGGCAGGCCTGCTCCAGGGTGCTGTCGCCGCGCAGGTAGCTGGTCAGGCCGTGGGGTGGGATGGGGTCGAGGTCGAAGTAGCCGGCCACGGTGGGGCGGCGCAGGTCGGTTTCCACCAGCATCACGCGGCGGCCGGCCATGGCCAGCTCGGTGGCGATGTTCACGGCGCAAAAGGTTTTGCCCTCGCCCGGAATCGACGACGTCACGCCCAGCACCTTCTTATCCAGCCCCGCCGCCAGGTACTGCAGGTTCACCCGAATAGAGCGGAACGACTCGGCAATAGGCCCCTTGGCGTCGCGCAGCATGGTTTCTTTATCGCTCTTCGAGCCGTGGGCTACCACGCCCAGCAGCGGAATGCTGGTGACCTGCGCCAGGTCCTCGCGCCCCTGAATGCGGCGGTTGGCCTTGTCGAGCAGCAGCACCAGCCCCGCCGGCAGCAGCAGGCCCGCCAGCGCGGCCAGCAGCCCCACCAGCAGCGGCCGGGGGGCCTCGGGCCCGGCGCTGGCCTGCTGGGCCGGGTCGATGATTTTCTTGTCCGTCGCGTTGGTGGCCAGGGCAATGGCGGCCTCGTTGCGCTTGTCCACCAAGAAATTGTAGTTCTTTTCATTGAAGTCGCTGGTGCTTTTCAGCGAGGCCAGCTGGCGCTCGCTCTCGGGCATCTGGCTCATCTGGCCGCGCACCTGGCCCAGCTGCCCGTCGAGGTCGCGCAGGGCAATGTCGTTGGCCCGGCTCATGTTGGCCAGCGTCTCAATCAGCGACTCCTTGGTGTTGCGGATGCGGCCGTCGAGCACCGTCAGCAGCGGGTTGTCGCCGCTGGCCGTGGCCCCGATTTCGGCCCGTTTCTCGTTCAGCGTGCTCAGCTGCAGTATCAGGCTGTTGAGAACGGGGTCTTCGATGCCAGCGCTGCTGGGCGAGGCCACCTGGCTGGCGTTGCGGTTGGCGCGCAGGTAGGCCAGCATGTTCTGCGAGTACTTGCGGCGGGTGGCCACCAGGGCGCGGTCGGTTTCGAGGTTGCTCATGCGCTGAATGCCCGACGACGACTGCGCCGCCACGTCGAGCACTCCGCGCGTGGCCCGGAAGGTGGCCAGCGCCTCGGCCGACTGCCGCCGCTGGCCCGCCAGCTTCTCAATTTCCTGGTTCAGAAAAGCCAGGGTTTTGCGGCCGGTGCGGTCTTTGGCGCGCAGGTCATCGCCAATGTACTGGGCCATGAGCGTGTCCAGAAACTGCGTGGCTTTGGCCGGCACGGTGTTTTTGGTGGTCAGCTCCACAATGCGTGACTCGTGGTCGATGGGCCGCACCGCCAGCCCGCCCTGGTACCGGCCAGCGGCCGTGTTCAGGTCGTTCAGCACGAAGTAGTAGCTGGCCGGCTCCCGGCCAAAGGCCACGCCCGGCTCGGGCCGCAGCACCACCGTAAGCAGGCGCGAGCGCAGGGTATCGCCCCAGGTGCCGGTCTGGTCCAGGTCCACGTCGTTCACCTCACTTAGCCGCTCGCTGGTGGGCAGGCTGTAGAGGCCGGCCTTTTTGGCCGTGGCCCGCAGCCGGAAGCGGCCCGGCCCGGCCGGCTCCACGTAAATGGGCACGCCCGCCAGCTGGCCCGATGCGGGGTCGGCCCACACCCGAAACGGCACCGTGCCGCCCGCCCGCTCGCGCACCTGCACTGCCCGCAGGCGGTTCAGCCAGGTGGCGGGCTGGGCGTAGTAGCTCACGGCGTAGGGCAGGCGGGCCACGGCCTGGCGCACAAACTCGGCCGAGGTGAGCACGCCCAACTCATCCTCCATCTTAGGGCCTTTGTCGTGCACCTGCAGCAGCTGCAGCAGTTCCTGGGCCTGCTTCGAGCCGGTGCCCTGGTCGCCGAGCAGCATGGTGGCGCGGAAGGCGTACACCGGGGCTTTCACCTGCAGGTAGAGGTAGGCCCCGGAGCCCGCCAGCAGCAGCGCCAGCACAAACAGCGGCCAGCGCGTGCGCAGCTTAAAAAACAGCGCATGCAGGTCAATTTCGTCGGGAGCAGGCCGGGTTTCCATAAGCAAAGCAGAAAAAAAGCAGGCGCGGGCGAATGAAGTTAGGCAGTTAAAAGTTGAGAGTTAAAAGTTAAAAATCATACAATCTGTACTTTAACTTTTAACTCTCAACTTTTAACTGTCTATTTCAACCTAGTTCGCCTTGATGAAACTCAGGAGGAGAATGATGGTGGAAAGCCCTCCGAACACCAGGCCCAGGTTGTTGGCATTGCCGCGGTTGGTGCGGGCCGGCATGGGCTCCACGTACAGGGCATCGTTGGGCAGCAGGAAGTAGTATTTCGAGCGCAGCAGGTTGGGGTCGGTCAAGTCGAGCAGCACCACTTCCGAGCCCTTGGCGGTCTGCCGAATCAGCTTCACGTTGGTGCGGTTGCCGAACTCGGTGAGGTCGCCGGCCAGGCCCAGGGCTTCGAGCACGGTGGCCTGCGAGTTGTACACGAAGTAGCGCCCGGGCACCCGCACCTCGCCCAGTATGGTGAGCTTGAAGCTGGTGAGCTTCACCAGCACGTTGGCCTCGCGCATGAAGCGGGCCACTTCTTTCTGAATCAGCTGCTGGGTTTCTTCCACCGTCAGGCCGCCCACTTTCAGCCGGCCGGCGGTGGGCAGGTTGATGCTGCCGGTTTCATCGACGGAGTAGCCCGAGGCGAAGATGTTGCCCGGGTCGCCGCTCTGAATGTTCTGCCCGCTCGTCACGCTGAACAGGTCGTTGAGGGCCGGCTGCACGCTCTGCACCCGGATGTTGAGCACGTCGCCGGGCTGCAGCCGGTACACCTGCCGCACGTTGTCGACCTGCACCGGGGCGCGCGTCGAGTAGTCCTTCCCTTGCAGGTAGGGCAGCTGCCGCTGCGATACGCAGGCGCTCAGCCCGGCGGCCAGCAGCACCGTCATCACCCGCAGGCCGGCCCGGAAGCGGACAGATAGAAGTAAGCGCATAGCGAACGGGGGGCAAGGTGGAGTTCCGCAGCAGTTTCAAGGGCAAGCCCAGTATTCCAGGCCAACCGCGTCGATGCTTTGGGGAACTGAGGAGCAAAAGCTAAAGTAATGATTAATTTCTTATATAGTACGAATTATTTATTTTTCTGTATTAATCAATATTTAAGTGCGTTTTAATCTTGATAAAAACTAATTATTTTACTCTGCTGGATTTTGCGCTGTCCGCAATTGCCTCGCCTACCAATTGCCCGATACCGCAAGCGTGCGCCCGTTACAGCGTTTCATCGTCGCGCTTTGCCTGGCCGCAACCGCTCGCTGGGGTCAGCCCGTTAAAAGGCCGCGCCGCCGCATAGGCAGTGGCGGCCAGTGCCTGAAGTAGCCTGGAGGAGGTATGCCAGCCGCTTGCGATGGCGGGTGGCCCGGAACCTGTTTCCGTTAGCCGTCGGGCAAGGTGTGAAAACCGGGCCGCTGCCGAAATGCTTCAACTTTGAGGTGGTCGGGTAAAACAGGAGAGCATTGGGTGGTAATTTCCCGAAACCATGGAAAAAGCTCCTCCCACGACACGGCCGCGCTACGATGCGGCCTTCCGCGCCGAAGCCCTGCGGCTGGCCAGCGAAAGTCGCTCCACGCTGGCGGCGGCACGCGCCCTGAATATCGATACCAAGCGGATTTATGCCTGGCAGAGAGCAGCCCAGGCCCCGTTACCCGCTGACCCAGCCGAGGCGGCCGAAGTGCGGGCGTTGCGCGCCGCCAACAAACGGTTGGCGCCGGAGCTCGATATTTTAAAAAAGCCATCGTCATCTTCACGTAGCCTCCGACGCCATGAGTACGCTGCCATTCATTGACCAGCAACGCAATTTTCACTTCATCCGGCAACTCTGCCAGGTCCTGGACGTGGTACTCAGCCGCTACTACGCCAGGCGGAGAAGCGGGACCGTGGTGGACATTGAAGCCGCCAAAAGATTTGGCTGAAGTAATTGGCGGCACAGCAGTGATGCCCGAGTGGAATGGTTTTCAACTCGTGATTGAGGCTACTGTTCCAGACAATGGCGAACCTTTTTACGCTTGGTCTGGTCGGGCATCAGCACAAGAGGTGTCGCTGATTTATGAGGACAAAAAAGACAACGGGTTTCATTTAGCTGGCGGAACTGAACAGCTTTTTCTTCCTAATATAACCAAAAACAACACAGGTTTCAAGGCTTCGTTTATTGATAATTCAACCGAACTAAGAAAATGGCAGATTATCTGACTTATTACTCGCCAGTACTGAATGGAGCAGTGGAAATATGTAATGACCTCGTTGCGCTTTTCAATTCAAAGTGTCAGTCGGAATCCGCGCGACTGATGGATGCCACTGCCGAGGTTAGTAAAGTGCGTGATGGCATTCTGAGACGCATGTCCAAACCAAATTATCTTGCACCCGATGCGTTCAACAGCGTTGCCGGTTTCATGGCATTTTACGACAACCACGCCACCAACGATTATGGCGGGTCACTGCCTATCGGGAAGCTGGCCGTTCGTGACCGGCTACTGGCGGCCTGGATTGCGGAAGTGGTGGAACCCTTGGTACAACTCATGAACCAAGCGGAAGAGCACGCGCGCTAGGCGACTCCTGGCACGCTGAATTCGCCAGGGGCCGCCGGGCCTGAGCGTGGACGTGCCCGACGACGACGAGCCGCTGGCCGGGGCCGCCGCCCCTTTAAGCCCCTGGCCAGCGAAGTCGTCCTTTTCGACCTGGCTGCCCCAATCGCCCACGAGACCATTTCCTTCGCCGCTGGCCAGTGCGTGGGCTACGTCGGGGAATATGCCCGCGTCGCTGCTGGCGTGGGGGCGTGCGGGTGTCAGTTGGCGCTTTCGGACTTCATTGGCTGGAGCTGGCAGGCCAGCGGGCGGGGCGGGGGCTTAGCGTGGCCCCGGCGGCACCGGGCCACGCCACGCCCAACTGCAGTTGGGTTGCCCAACCCGCTCTTTCGGCCCCGGCCCGGCCCGGTGCCAGGAGCCCCACCGAGACTGAGTGAACCGCATGGCGTATGTTTGAACCACCGGGGGCGGGCTGGTGCGCCCAAGCAGTGAAAAAGCACCACCTGCCGGGGAAGCAGGGTTGCTAACCCGTTCAATCCCATTCATCAGCCCCGCGCCCAATGCACCGTTTCAAGAATAGCCGCCTCATTTCCAGCCTGGGCAGCCGCTTCGCGGCAAATCGGTTTGAACGAAACACGCACCCGGAGAGCCGCCTCCTGGCAAATCGGTTTGAACCGCACAATCCGGGAGGGCCGTACCTGGC
>JANNDE010000276.1:0-3594 GCA_031387395.1 Hymenobacter sp. | reverse complement strand
GAATAAAAACACCCGCGACACCCTCACGCGTGGGCCGGTAGCAGCTGTCCCGCTCTACTAGCGCCAGCGCCTTGGCAGCAGCGCCCGCCGCCGGTTTAGACACAAAAATGGCGGCTCCCGATGCGGGAGCCGCCTTTTTTGTGTCTCAACCGGCGGCGGGCGCTGCTGCCAAGGCGCTGGCGCTAGTCGAGCGGGACAGTTGCTACCGGCCCACGCTTGAGGGTGTCGCGGGTGTTTTTCTGCACGGCGATGCCGGCGAACAAGCTCAGCACGAAGGCCATGGCATAGAAGCCTTTTTCGCTTAGCGTGAGGGTGGCGTTCCAGAGGCCCACGGCTAGCAGCAGCACTGTGAGTAGCACCGACACCCAGCTGATGCCGTAGTAGAGGTTGGTAACCGGGATGCCTTCGAGGCGGTCGCGCACGCTTTTCTGCACCGAAATGGCGGCAAACAGGCCGTACATCAGCACCGTGAAGTAGTAGCCTTTCTCGTTCAGGGCCATGGGGGCGTTCCAGAGGCCGACGTTGAAGGCGGCAAAGCCCACGAGCAGTGCCGCCCAGGAGGCGCCAATGAAGGCAGCGGAAGTTTGCGGAGGATTCGGGGTATTGGTTTGGGGGTTCATGCGGTGAAGAATTGGGAAATAATGGTTTCGTGTGGCACAAGCTACCATGGGCGCTGCCAGAAGCCACTGCAAACGTAGCGGATGCTGCCGCCGCCGGCCAACCAAAATTCACCATCATCAGACTTTTGAGCGGCGGCATTCAGCACCGCTGCCAAGCGCAGAAATTGCCTAAAAAGAAACCCAGGCCTTATCCGGACCTGGGTTTCGCTTATAAATGCGGGACTTTCAAAAGCGTGATAAAGCCGCTTCGGATTCATTATATACTTTTAACGATGTCTGGCAGGGACAAGCCCTGCACCCGCCCCGAACAGCGCGCTATTACTTCAGCACGGCAATGGTGACGCCGTCGCCGCCGCGGTCGGCGTGCTCGTCGGCCACACTGGCTATGGCGCGCTGCGAGCGCAGGTAGTCGCGCACCACCTGGCGCAGCACGCCGTTGCCGCGCCCGTGCAGGAACTTGATTTCGGGCATGCCCAGCATCACGGCATCGTCCACGAAGCTCATGGTTTTGGTGAGAGCGTCTTCGGCACGCTCGCCGCGCAGGTCGAGCGTGGGGCTGAAGCCGGCCATGCGGTCGGTGATGTTGACGCCGCCGTTGCCGCCGCCGCTGCTACCACCGCTGAGGCGGCCGGCCTTGGATTTGGCGGCCTGCTCGCGCTCGCGGATTTCGGCCCGGCCCAGCTTTTCGAGCTGGCTGAGCTTGGTGAGGGTTTTCATGCCGCCGAACATCACTTCGGCGGTCTGGCCCTTCACGCTCATCACTTCGCCGTGGCCGTCTTGGCCGAACAGGGCCACTTTGTCGCCGGGCTGCAGGGCCCCGGCCACGGCCCGCTCGCGGGTGGCTTTGGGCTTGGGCGGCTCGATGTGCAGCTCCTGCCGTACGAAGGTGTCGAGCTTTTCGCGGGCGGCTTTGTTGGTTTCCTTCTCGGCGTTGCCCCGCCGGATTTCGCCGATGGTGGCTTCAATCTGCTGGTTGGTGTTCACCAAAAGCGCCTTGGCCTGCTGCTTGGCGGTGCGCAGGGTTTCGAGCCGGGTGTCTTCGAGGTGCTGCTTGAGGTCCTGATACTCCTTGGCGGCGCTTTTGAGGCGGCGCTCGGCCTTGGCGGCCTCGGCGGTGCGGGTTTCGAGCTCGGTTTTTTCGCGTTCGAGGCCTTCGAGGAGCTGGTCGTAGCGAATTTTATCCTTGCCCACCAGTTGGGTGGCGCGCTCCACTACTTCCTTCGGCAGGCCGATTTTGCGAGCGATTTCGATGGCGAACGACGAGCCTGGCTTGCCCACTTCGAGGCGGTAGAGGGGCTGGAGCTTCTCGGGGTCGTAGCGCATGGCCCCGTTGATGAGGTGCGGGGTGCGCTCGGCGAAGTTCTTCAGATTGGTGTAGTGCGTGGTGATGACGCCGTACACGCGGGCCTTGTTCAGCTGGTCGAGCACGGCTTCGGCGATGGCCCCGCCCAGGCTGGGCTCGGTGCCGGTGCCGAATTCGTCAATCAGCACCAGGCTTTTCTTGCCGGCCAGCAGCATAAACTGCTTCATGGCCAGCAGGTGCGAGGAATAGGTACTCAGGTCGTTTTCGAGGCTCTGCTCGTCACCAATGTCGAGGAAAATGTCTTCGAACACACCGGCTTCGGAGTTGTCGGCGCAGGGAATCAGCAGGCCCATTTGCAGCATGAACTGCACGAGGCCCACCGTTTTCAGACTCACCGATTTACCGCCGGCGTTGGGGCCGGAAATGACGAGGATGCGCTGCTCATGGTTCAGCTCCAGGTCGAGCGGCACCACTTCGCGCGGGTCGCCATTGTCGCGCTTGTGCTGGGCAAACGCCAGCTGCAGCAGCGGGTGGCGCACTTTCTCCCACTTCAGCAGGGGCTTGTTGTGCAGCAACGGCAAGCGGCAGTCGAGCGTGACGGCCAACCTGGCCTTCGCGCGGATAAAATCAATCAGCCCAAGATAAGAGTACGCTTTGCGCAGGTCCGGAATGTGGGGGCGCACCTGGTCGGTAAGCGTCGTGAGGATGCGGATGAGCTCGCGGTGGTAGGCGTTGTCGAGGTCCTTGATGTCGTTATTCAGCTCGAATACGGCCTCCGGCTCGATGTACACCGTCTGGCCCGAGGCCGACTCATCGTGAATCAGGCCCTTCACCTTGCGCTTGTGCTCGGCGATGACGGGCAGCACCAGCCGCCCGCCCCGAATGGTCGGCTCCGAGTCGCTGGGAATCCAGCCCTCGTTTTTGGCGTGGCGCAGGATGCCGGCAATCTGCTTCCGCAGCTGCCCCTGGCGCGCAATCAGCTCCTGCCGAATCTGGCGCAGCAGCGGGCTCGCGTCGTCGCGCACGCCGCCATCGTCGTCCACCACTTTGTCCAGCGCGGCCAGCAGGTTGCGGTCGACCTGAATGCCGATGCCCAGCAGCCGCAGCGAAGGGTACAGGCCGGGGTCGGCGTCGGAAAAGAAGCTCAGCGCCTGCCGAATGGTGCGCAGGCTCATCTTCAGCTCGAAGAAGGCGGCCACGTCGAGGTAGGCCCCGGGCAGGGCGGCGCGCTTGAGGTGCACCTGAGCATCGTGGTAGTGCGAAGCCGGGAAATCGGCCCCCGAGCGCAGCAGATAGGCGAATTCGTCGGCCTGTTGCAGCAGCTTCAGCAGCGGCTCATGCCTGGTCTGGAACTCCATGCGGGCCACATAGTGCCGGCCGAGCGCCGAGAGGCAATTGGCTTCGAGCTGCTCGCGCAGGGTGCTGAAGCCGATTTTTTGTTCGAAGTGTTGGGGTAACAGCAAGTAGGTCGTCGGTCAGTAATGGGATACGAAGGTAAACAGCTAAGCGGGCGGGATGATTCGCGGGCGGGGAAGTATGTGCCCGCGTTCACCCCACCCCCCGGGGCCCCCCCCCCCGCGGGCGGGGGGGCCCAGAGGAACCCCCCCCGAACGAGAGGCGCGGTGTGAGAAGGGCCCCCCCACCCCCCGCCGGGGGGGGGGGGGGGGGGGG
>JANNDE010000267.1:0-5804 GCA_031387395.1 Hymenobacter sp. | reverse complement strand
CCCCCCCCCCCCCCCCCCTCTGCGGGTGTGTGGGGCACCCCCGGCTTCTCGTTTGACATTTATTAAATATAAATACACTTCTAATCCCCGCCCGCCCCCCCCCCCCCCCTGGCCGGGGGGTGGGGGGGTGAGGTGAAACGGTCGCACCGCCCTAACTTTATTTACATGGAAACCCCATCTGGCCCCGAGGATGTTGCCAACTTCGTGTTCACCACCGAAGGCAAGCCCTGGCGCAAACACCTCAAGGATTTTGCCCGCCAAAACCGTCGCCAGCCCACCGAGGCCGAAGCGGTTTTGTGGCAAGCCTTGCGCAACACCAAGCTCGGCACGCGTTTTCGCCGCCAGCACGCTATTGGAGGATACATCGTTGATTTTTTTTGCACCCGCGCTTTCCTCACCATTGAACTAGACGGCGAAATTCACCTTACCCCCGAGCAGGCCGAATACGACAGGGGCCGTACCTTCACCCTAACGGAATTAGGCTACCGCGAACTGCGTTTCACCAACCAGCAAGTGCTAAACCAATTGGTCGAAGTCCTGACCACAATCCAAGAAAACCTTGCTTCACCCAACCCGCACAACGAGTCGTCAGGCTCTCCCTCTCCGCAGGAGAGGGGGCCGGCCCCGCGGGGGTCCCGTGAGGTTACCCCGAACAACATGCCCGAACTAGCCACCGCCGCCCCGCAACTGACCGCCGCCCGCCAGGCCCTGAAACGGTACTACGGCTACGACAATTTCCGCCCCATGCAGGGCGACATCATCCAGCACATTCTGGCGGGTAAGGACACCGTCGTGCTCATGCCCACCGGTGGTGGCAAGTCGGTCTGCTTCCAGATTCCGGCCGTGGTTTCCGAAGGCACCTGCGTGGTGGTATCGCCCCTCATCGCCCTGATGAAAGACCAGGTGGAAGCCCTGAAAGCCAATGGCATCGCCGCCGCCTACATCAACAGCAGCGTGGGCCAGAGCGAGGCCAACGACATTGCCCGCGCCGCCACCGGCGGCTACCTCAAGCTGCTCTACGTGAGCCCGGAGAAGCTACTGAGCGACGGCTTCCTGCAGTTTCTGACGCGGGTCAACATCAGCCTGTTTGCTATCGACGAGGCGCACTGTATTTCGAGCTGGGGCCACGATTTCCGGCCCGAATACACCAAGCTGGGAACCCTGCGGACGCACTTCCCCGACACGCCCATTATCGCCCTCACGGCCACGGCCGACCGCCTCACCAAGCGCGATATCATCACGCAGCTCAACCTGCGCGAGCCCCGGGTGTTCCTCTCCAGCTTCGACCGGCCCAATATCAACCTCAACGTGCGGCCGGGCCAGGACCGCGTGGGTTCCGTCATCGACTACATCGGCCGCCACCCGCAGGACCCCGGCATCATCTACTGCCTCTCGCGCAAAACCTGCGAAACCATCTCGGGCAAGCTCATCGCCAAGGGCATCAAGGCCGCGCACTATCACGCCGGCCTCACGCCTTTGCAGCGCGGCAAGGCCCAGGAAGCCTTCTTGCAGGATGATATTCAGGTGATTGTGGCCACCATCGCCTTCGGCATGGGCATCGACAAGAGCAACGTGCGCTGGGTGATGCACTACAACCTGCCGAAAAATATCGAGGGCTACTACCAGGAAATCGGCCGGGCCGGGCGCGACGGCGCACCGAGCACCGCCATCCTGTTCTACAGCTTCGCCGACGTGATGCAGATGCGCGAGATGGTGACCAAGGACGTGCCCGCGCGCCAGGCCCAGCTCAACACCGCCAAGCTCGAGCGCATGCAGCAGTTTGCCGAAGCCGCCAGCTGCCGCCGCAAAATCCTGCTCAACTATTTCTCCGAAACCCTGCCCCAGGACTGCGGCAACTGCGACATCTGCCGCAACCCGCCCACCACGTTCGACGGCACGCTCATTGCCCAGAAAGCCCTCTCGGCCGTGTTCCGCAGCCGCGAGAAAATCGCTATTAATCTGCTGATTGACATTCTGCGCGGCATGCGCAACCAGGCCGTGCTGCAAGGCGGCTACGACCAGATTAAAACCTACGGCGCGGGCCGCGACCTGCCCTATCTCGACTGGTACAGCTACGTGCACCAGATGCTGAACGACGGCCTGTTCTACATCGCCTACGAGGAAGGCTACGCTCTGAAAATCACCGAGCGCGGCCATCAGGTGCTGAAGGGTGAGCTGCCGCTGCCGCTACGCAAGTTCCAGCCCACCGAGAAGGCCGAGAAGCCCACCCGCGCTGGCAAGAAAGCCGCCAACGCGGCCGCCAGCGCCGCCGTGGGTACGCCCGAGGCGCAGCTGTTCGACAAGCTCCGCAAGCTCCGCAAGCAGATTGCCGACGAGCAGGGCGTGCCGCCCTACGTGGTATTCTCCGACGCCACGCTGCAGGAAATGGCCGCCGAGCGCCCCGTGAGTCGCGTGGGCATGCTGGGCGTGTCGGGCGTGGGCATGAAGAAGTTCGAAACCTACGGCGAGGCCTTTATCAAGCTCATTCTGGAGGAAGGCGGCGGCGGGGCCGTGCCCTCCGATTCGGACAACATGTTCAGCGAGCCGGCCCGCTCGCGCCTCAGCGCCGCCTCTTCGGCCGCGGCCGACAAACCCGTGAGCGACTCGGAGGACGCCACCATCCAGTTCCACCAGATGGGCCTCACGTCCGAGGACATCGCCGAGCGCCGCGGCCTGGCCCTGAGTACCGTGAAAACCCACCTCTACAACGCCTACGCAAAGGGCCGCGAGCTGCGTATCCACGATTTCGTGAGCGACGCCGAGCTGGCCGAAGTCTTCACCGCCCGCGCCCAGCTCGGCGGCGAACCCACGCTCCGCGACCTGTTCGACCACCTGCGCGAGAAGTACGACTACTTCCAGCTGCGCATGGCCGCGCTGTATCACAAGCGCTTGCGCGGGCAATAAGCTCAATAAAGTAAAGAGGCCCGTCGTTACCCACGGCGGGCCTCTTTATTTGCAGGCTCCCGCTCGAAACCGCCGCGCTTCATGGTCCGAAAACTGCTCCTCGCCCTCGCGGCCCTGCTCATCGCCGCCTTCGCGGGCCTCATGCTCACCAAAACGCTGCCCTACTACACGTTTCAGAAGGGCATTCATTTTCTCACCACCAAGAGCGACGAAACCAACGACAACCCCGTGTTCCGGGCTGGTTTCTACGTACACATTACCACCGCTTTGCTGGTGCTGATTGCCGGGCTGCTCCAGTTTCTGCCGGTGCTGGCGCGGCGCGGGCCGGGGCTGCATCGGCGGCTGGGCAAGTTCTATATTGTTGGCATTCTGGCGCTGGCGGCCCCGTCGGGGCTCATTCTGGCGCGCTTTGCCAATGGCGGGCTGGTGGCGCGGGTGGGCTTCTCGCTGCAATGCCTGGTGTGGTGGCTCTGCACCTGGCGCGCCTACCGCGCCGCCCGCCAGCGCCAGTGGAACCAGCATGTGGCCTGGATGCTGCGCTCCTACGCCGTGACGCTGGCCGCCCTGGCCCTGCGCGGCGAGAGCTATGTGATGTATTATGTGTTCGAAACCAAGCCGGTTGAGACGTATCTGACGGTGACGTGGCTCTCGTGGGTAGGCAATTTGATTGTGGTTGAAATCCTGCTTGAAGCCGGGCTGGGGCGGTATTTCCTGCGCGAGCTTATACCGGATTTGCGGGGTAAATTGGCGGTATGAAAAAACCGTTCTGTTCCTGCTCTCTTTTTTGGGCTTGTGCTGCCCTGTGGTTAACGGCTTGCCAGCCACAAGCCCAGTCAGTTGGGGCAGTAGCAGCCAGCCCGGCAGTGCTTGTGCGAGAGCCCGCACCAGTTGAGCGGTTGAATACCCCGCAGGCCGTCGAAATGGCCGTTCAATCCAGCGAGGCCGGTATCACCGAAGCGGGCCCGCCCGTGACGGATATTTCCGCCTTTCTGACTACCAATCAGGTGGCCGAACTGTGGCAGGCTGATGCCGGGCAGGCTGCAAGCAGCAGTTCCCGGCCCACGCTGCTGGAGGGTTTTTACGGAATGGAGCACCGCTATATCGCTTTTATCTTCGACCGCGTGCAACAGGATTCCGTGCGGCCCAGTTTGTTCCGGGTGCAAGGCCGGTCGCGCTTCCGGAAGATGGTAACGCCCTTCGCCGGCACCTTCACCGTGGGGCGTATCGAGCCCCTGCGGGCATTTCTTGACCTTGACCCGGTAGCCGCGGCCCAAGCGCGGGCTTACACCATTGCGGCGCGCTTCGTGCTGCGTGAAGATTCTACAACGCGCAATGCCGGCACTTTTGAGGGCACGGCGACCCTGGATTTTTACCGGCTGGCTTCCGGCGGTCCGCAGCTCCTTCAGTCGGCCACTACCCCCGACAAGGACTTGCCCGCGCGCGGGGCTGGCCAGCTCTTTCGGGGGCAGTGGCGAAGCCAGCGTACCGGCCGACGGAACCCCGTGGCCTTCGCCATTTATTCGCAGGTTGTTGTGCCCGATGCGATGACCGATTTGTTCCTGGGCGACCGGGGAGAAGCGATAAACCCCAAATATGCCCGCCTGGATTGGACGGAAACCTGGGAAAACACGGAATGGTGGGCCAAGTAGCCTCAGCCAGTACTGCTCCCGGCCTGGGCCGTCAACCCCGGGCCGGCCGGCCGGGAGCAGGGTCCGGCCCCTGCGCGCCAGGTCCTCACGCGCCGCAAAATCGGCGCGCGCGATGCCTCATTAACCCACGCTACGCCCGCGTGGGTTGGAATACCGGTTGGCAGGCC
The DNA here is from genome assembly GCA_031387395.1 of Hymenobacter sp. Lineage (GTDB taxonomy): Bacteria > Bacteroidota > Bacteroidia > Cytophagales > Hymenobacteraceae > Hymenobacter. The sequence continues at coordinate 1,084 of JANNDE010000267.1, read as the reverse complement.
GACGAGTGAGAGCCTGAAAAACAAGCAGCTACACGCTAAAGTGGTGGGCAGAAAATTATTAGCTAAGTGAATTAGTAACTTCGCGCTTGCGTTGCTAACTTCACCAGCTGAATTTGCGTTGAAGCAAACGCTATTTCCGACTGCTGCCCCTCCTTATGATTAATACGAACCTGAAATTCTGCCGGCGCGAACTCGCCCTCACCCAAGCCCAGATAGCCGAAAAACTCGGCATCAAACGCTCGCTGGTGGGGGCCTACGAAGAAGGCCGCGCCGAGCCCCGCATCGCGACGCTCGTGAACATGGCCCGCTTGTTCGGCATCACGCTCGACCAGCTCGTTACCACCGACTTCAGCAAGAAGAAGAATACCAAGATTATTGGCTCGCTGCCCCCGCCCGACCCCAACGCGCCGGCCACCGATACCGACGACCAGCCCGAGCCCCCCACGCCGGCCGCTGGGGGCAAGCTCCGCGTGCTGGCCTTCACCGTGGATAAGGACCAGAACGAGAACATCGAGCTGGTACCCCAGAAAGCCGCCGCCGGCTACCTCAACGGCTACGCCGACCGCGAATACCTGGAGGTGCTGCCCAAGTTCCGGCTGCCCATGCTCTCCGCTACGGGCACGTACCGGGCCTTTGAAATCGCCGGCGACTCGATGCTGCCCATCGCCAGCGGCACCGTTATCGTGGGGCGCTACGTCGAAGACTGGGCCAGCATCAAAGACGGCACGCCGTGCATCGTGGTGAGCACGCGCGACGGTATCGTGTTCAAGCGCGTGTACAATAAGCTGCGTTCGGGCTCCATGTTCGTGTTGCACTCCGACAACCCGCACTTTTTGCCCTACGACGTGCAGGCAGATGATGTGCTGGAAATCTGGGAAGCTAAGAGCTACATCAGCAGCACGTTCCCGATTGCCGAGCTCTCGCTCGAGCGCGTGGCCAGCCTTGTGCTCGACTTGCAGCAGCAGGTAGCCCTGCTCAAAAAAGCCTAGCGCCATTGGCCGGCTAGGGCCCCGAAACGTGGCGGGTGCCGCGCCGGGGCCCCCCAAAAACCCAAAACCCCCCCCCGGGGCGGTGTGTGGGGGGG
>JANNDE010000233.1:0-22867 GCA_031387395.1 Hymenobacter sp. | reverse complement strand
CGAAGGTAAACCAAGCCGGTTGCCGCGCATGCAAAAAAGGCGAAGCAACCCCTTGGCAAGGGGTTGCTTCGCCTGAACAGTGGCAAACTTATGGCCTAAGCCTGACGGTTGCCGAAGGTTGCTTCGTAGAGCTTGATGCTGTCGTTGATGATGCGGTAGGCGTCTTCCTTGCCCAGAAACTGCTCTACTACTACGTGCTTGTTGTGCTCCAGGGCCTTATAGTCCTCAAAGAAGCGCTGCATCTCGAGCAGCGTGTGCGGGGGCAGGTCGCTGATGTCGTTGTAGTGGTTCACCGAAATGTCGTGGGCAGCGACGGCGATGATTTTATCGTCCTCCTCGTCCTGGTCCACCATCTGCATCACGCCGATGACTTTGGCCTCCACGAGGCACATGGGCACGATGTCGACCGAGCACAGCACCAGGATGTCGAGCGGGTCCTTGTCGTCGCAGTACGTTTGCGGGATGAAGCCGTAGGCAGCCGGGTAGTGCACGGCCGAAAACAGCACGCGGTCGAGCTTCAGCAGGCCGCTCTCCTTATCGAGCTCGTACTTGCCCTTGCTGCCCTTCGGGATTTCGATGATGGACTGAACGACGGTGGGGGTTTCGGCACCGCGCGATACGTCGTGCCAGGGATTGAAATGGTTGGTCATGAATTGATGTGTTGATTTTTTGATATGCTGGCATCCTTGCGTCATCACTACGCTACCCCGCTAAAAATATAGGTGAGGCATAAAACGAGGCGGCCCGACCTTTGGCGTTCCTACACAGCCAAACTCGTTCCGCCCCGTGAAGCAACGCCTCATGGCCAAAATTACGACGCTTCTTCGTTCCGCGCCCGTCGTGCGCAATCTGGCCCGTCAAAATCCTGTTAGTCAGTTTTTATCACGCTGATAAAAAACCGCGACGTGCCATTCTGTGAATTGGCCCCGTAGCTAAACGATGCCGTGCAGCTGGCCTCGAACGAAACCCGGATGCAGGATTTGCCTCACTGCAAATTGACTTACGGCTGGTACGCAGTGAGTGGTAGTGTGGACTACAACCGCACGTCAGCGAAGCTAATAGTCGGCACTACACCTCCAGCAGCTTGCGCAGCTGCGCGGCGGCCGTAGCCGGCTGCTCGCGCCAATAGTCGGCCAGCAGCGGGCCGATTTCCTGCTCAAAAATCAGGCGCAGCCACGCGGTGGCTTCGGCCGGATTGGCCGGCGGCTGGCAGAAATAGCTGTGGCCGATTTCGAAATCCGGGCCCAGGTCGGGGGCGTCGGCGATGGTTTGGTTGAGGGCGGCCATGCGGGTGCACAGGTGCTCGACGAGCGTGTCCGGCACTTGGCGCGCCGCCAGCAGCTGCCGCAGCGGCGCGCCAAACTGCGGCCCCAGTGCCACGAAGGCAAAGCGGCGCCGCAGGGCATAGTCGAGCGGGCTCAGCGAGCGGTCGGCCAGGTTGAGGGTGCCGATGACGTAGAGGTTCTCGGGCACGAAGAAGCGTGGGGCTTCGGCCGGGGCGTAGGGCAGGCGCAGGGCGTGGGCGGGGCCGCGCTTGTCGGCCTCCAGCAGCAGTAGCAGCTCGCCGAAAATGCGCGGCACGTTGCCCCGGTTCACCTCGTCAATCAGCAGGAAGTAGGGCCGGCCGGCCGCCAATTGAAATCCCCGGTGTGTGTTTCTACTTCGTCAATCAGCAGGAAGTAGGGCCGGCCGGGGTCGGCGGTGGCGCGCTGGCACAGCAGCGGCAGCACGCCGGGCACCAGGTGGAAGCGGCCCTGGGCATCGGGCCGGAAGCCGAGCATAAAGTCCTCGTAGCCGTAGCTGGGATGAAACTGCACCAGCTCGATGCGGCTTTCGTCGCGCGCGCCCAGCAGCAGCCAGGCCAGCCGCCGCGCCAGAAACGTTTTGCCGGTGCCGGGCGGCCCCTGCAGCAGCAGGTTGCGGCGCCGCTGCAGGCCGGCCAGGGCTGCATCCAACGCCGCGTCACCCATAAAAAGCTCGGCCAGCGCGTCGGCCCGCGAGTAGGCCGGGGCGGTGTAAGCCGCGTGGGGCTCGGCGGCGCTGGTTGGCTTGGGGAGGGTTGCGGCAGGCATGGGGGACAGGCCGGTATATAAGTCCTCGGCTTGCTGTTGGGCGGCTTCTTCGCCGTCGGTGGCCGAGCCGGGTGTGAGCACCGGCCGCCGGGTGCTGATGGTAAAATCCAGCTTTTCGAGCACGGCATTGGTGGGGGCACCGGCGGGGCGGGGCCAGTGGGCCTCGGGGTTGCCGGTGGCCAGGCGATAGGCCCGCTCGGCCACGGCGCGGGGCGGGAAGCGGCGGCCCCGGTACACCAGCTCGTACACGGTGCCGGGCGGGAGTGGGCGGCCTTCGCGCGCCAACTGCTTCAGGGCCCGTAGCACGTGCTCGCGGGTGAGCAGAGCCGGGGCCGGCGTGGCAGATGCAGAAGCAGAGGAAGCAGCAGACATGGTGGGCAAGGTAGCGCCAGATAAGGTAGCGAATAACAAAAAAAGAACGTCATGCTGAGCGAAGTCGAAGCATCTCTAACGCGCAAGAAATGATTTCCTGTGGCGGCAGAGATGCTTCGACTTCGCTCAGCATGACGTTCTGCTGAAAGCGCGCTTTAAACGGTTAAGGAGCCACCGTGAAGGTGCGCATCACCGAATTGAACGGGCCGGGAATTACGGTGTCACTGGCATTTACCAGCTCCAGCTTCACGGTGTTTTCGCCAGCGGGCAGGCCTTCCATCATGTAGGGCTGCCACTTGTCGAGCATAAACTCGGTGCCGTTGATGGTGGCCCGCACGCGGTTGCCGCCGGCTTCCAGGGTGGTGTTCACGAGGTAAAAATCGAGCATGATGCGCCGGGCATCGGCCCCGGAGTACGTGTCTTTCGGCCGGCTGTAGAACAGGTGCGGAGCCTTGGCATCGACGGGAGCGGTCCCCTCCGGCACGGTGCCCACCTTAATCACGCGCAGGTCGTAAGCGCCGCGGTGCTTCAGGCTTTCGTGGTAGGAGCGCGACAGAAACGAGAGCACCACGTGCTGGCCGTCGGCCATGGTCTTGGTGAACCGGGTGTCGTAGTGGGCGGTGTAGGGCTCGTTGTCCACGATGTTGTGGATATGCTGGCCTTTCATCGAGTTGGCCATCTGGGCCATGTGGGGGCCACCGCTCATTTTGGTGAGCTGGAAGTTGGTAATCAGATAATCAAACGAAACATCGCCGCTGGGGATGGTCGCGCCGGCAATGGGAGCCCGCAGCTGCATCTGGGCCTCCGGGAACTTGGGCGAATCGCTGAACGGGGTCAGGCGAATGCCGTTCGACTCCATGGCCTCGTTGCCGGCCGCGGTAGTGGCTGCCGGGCTGGTAGTACCGGCCGTAGCGCTAACGTCGGTAGCGGGCTTGCTCGATTCGCAGCCAGCCAGTGTGCCGAGGGTTAGGGTGGTGCTGCACAGCAGCCACAGAGAACGTTTCATATGTAAAATAGCAAAAAGAGAAAGATGCTGTTGTGCGAAAAGCAAGAGTACAGCCAGCCCACTTACGTAGTGGGCCCGGTACGGGGTTTTGCTTAACTTGCATCGTTGCCCGTTAATGGGGCGTACAGGCCTCAAAGTAAACCCAAAAATTGTTATGCAAGACCAACTTCTTGACCAGATTCCCTCGCTCGACCTCGCTGATTTCCGTTCCGGCGACCCTGAGCGCAAAGCCCGCTTCGTGCAGCAGCTTGGCGAGGCTTACCAGAGCATTGGTTTCGTGGCCCTGAAAAACCATGGCCTGAACGATGAGCAGACCCGACAGCTCTATGCCGACGTGCAGGCCTTCTTTCAGCTGCCCGACGCGGCTAAGCAGCGCTACGAAAACCCCGAGCTGGCGGGCCAGCGCGGCTACATCAGCAAAGGCAAAGAGCACGCCAAGGGCCGCAACACCGGCGACCTGAAGGAGTTCTACCACGTGGGCCAGGAAGTGGAGGAGGAAGACCCTATTAAAGAGGAATACCCCGCCAATATCTGGCCTGCCGAAGTGCCCGGCTTCCAGCAGAGCACCTTCACGGCCTACCGCACGCTCGAAAGCGCCGGCCAGGACGTGCTGCGCGCCATTGCCCTGTACCTGCACCTGCCCGAGAATTACTTTGATGACAAGGTGAAGCACGGCAACAGCATTCTGCGCCCCATCCACTACTTCCCCATCGAGGACCCGGACGCGGTGCCGGCCGACGCCGTGCGCGCCGCCGAGCACGGCGATATCAACCTGATTACCCTGCTGATGGGAGCCAGCGCCGATGGCCTGCAGGTGAAGCGCCGCGACGGCAAGTGGATTCCCATCACGGCCCTGCCCGACCAGATTGTGGTGAACGTGGGCGATATGCTCCAGCGCCTCACCAACGGCGTGCTGAAGTCCACCATCCACCGCGTGGTGAACCCTGCCCGCGAGAAAATGAACACCTCGCGCTTTAGCATTCCGTTCTTCATGCACCCGCGCTCGGAAATGAGCCTGGCCGCCCTGGAGCACTGCATCACGCCTGAAAACCCCAAGAAAGAAGCCGACATTACGGCCGGCGAGTTCCTGAACGAGCGCCTGATTGAGTTGGGCCTGAAGAAGTAAAACCTGAAGAAGAAGTAAAATAAGTACTGTTCGTCATCCTGAGCATTCCGCGCATCAAGCGGCGACGAAGGAACTTATCACGTTAGCACCCGTAAGATTACTGCTCACCGTTCTTTCCTGATAAGGTCCTTCGCTCTGCTCAGGATGACAACTTCTCTTTCCGCCCAGCCGAATCTTGCCCCGCTGCCCGCCGCTACCCCTGTTTCGCTCACGCCACCCCCGCGGCGCTCGGGCAAGCGGACGCGGCGGGTGCGGGGCATTATTTTTTTGAAGGACGTGGCCGGGTTGTCGCTCACGGCCTTTGGTGGGCCGCAGGCGCACCTGGCCATGTTTTTCCGGCTGCTAGTCGAGAAGCGCCGCTACCTGAGCGCCGCCGAGCTGCTGGAGCTGCAGGCCCTGTGCGCGCTGCTGCCGGGCCCCACCTCCACCCAGACGATTACCGTCATCGGGTTCCGGCTGGGCGGGCCCAACCTGGCCTATCTTACCCTGCTGGTCTGGATAACGCCGGCCGTGGTGCTGATGACGCTGGCCGCCCTCACCCTCAGCCGCCTCGACCCCGGGCGGGTGGCGGCGCTGGTGCAGTTTGTGCAGCCGGTGGCGGTGGGCTTCGTGGCGTTTTCGGCCTACAAAATTTCGGAGAAGGTTATCCATACCAAAACCTCGGTGGCGCTGCTGGTAGCGGCCGCCATGCTGGCCTACTTTTTCCAGCTGCCCTGGATGCTGCCGCTGCTGCTGCTGGCCGGCGGGGCCATTACCACGGTGCGCTACCGCAAGCACGCCATCGTGCAGGAGAAAACCCCGCTGCGCGTGGAGTGGGCCAATTTTTTCCTGTGGTTCGGCACGCTGGCGGGGGCGGCGGCGCTGGGCTACTTCACCCACTGGCTGCCGGTGCGGCTGTTCGAGAATTTCTACCGCAACGGCTCGCTGGTGTTTGGCGGCGGGCAGGTGCTGGCCCCGCTGCTGTTTGCCGAGTTCGTGAAATCCAAGCACTACCTCACGGGGCAGGAGTTTCTGTCGGGCCTGGGGCTGGTGCAGGCCATGCCGGGGCCCAACTTCTCGCTGGCGGCCTACATCGGGGCCCTGGCCATGCGGCCGGCGGGTGGCACCGGCGTGCAGATAATGGGGGCGCTGGTGGGGGCAGCGGGCATTTTCCTGCCCGGCACCTTTCTCATCTTCTTTGTCATTCGCTTCTGGGACCGGCTGCGGCAGTACCGCGTGGTGCAGGCCTCGCTGGAAGGCATCAACGCCGTGAGCGCGGGACTGGTGTGCGCGGCCACGTTCCTGCTCTACCATCCGCTGCCCGACCGGCTGCTGGCGCTGCCCTTCCACCTCGGCCCCATCCGCAGCCTGCCGCTGAACCCGCTGCTGGTGGGGGCCACCTTCCTGCTGCTACTCTGGGAAAAAGTGCCGAGCGTGGTAATTGTGGGAGCCGCGCTGCTGGCAGGGGCGATTTTCAATGGGTGAATGGGTGAATGGGCGAATTCCAATGCGTGAATGGATTAATTATTCTTGCTTCATTCAGCCATTCACCCATTGGAAATCACCGCGCCGCCAGGTACGCTGCGCGCGCCTGCTGTAGCTCGGCTACCAGGCCGGCGCGCTGGGCCAGCAGAGCCTGGCCTACGGCTGGCGCGCGGCGAAACAGCCGCGCCGCCCGCAGCCGCCGCAGCCGGGCCGAAAGGGTTCTCCAGTAGCCCAGGGCATAGAAGCCGGTGACGGGCAGGCTCAGGCCGTAGAGCAGCGTCAGGCGCCAGTCGTGGGTGAGCCAGTGCTGCACGGCGGCAATTTGCAGGGCGTAGGCCAGCGGGAAGGTTACCATGCCTACCACCAGCATGATGGGTGCTACGAACTCCGCCTCCTTGGTGGCGCGCTGGGCCACGGCCGAGGGCAAAATGTAGGGCAGATAGTTGTTCAGCACGCCGTAGAGCCACACCGGCGCGCCCAGCACCAGGTTCAGCAGGCCCGCGATGGAGCCGCGCCGCTGGTCGTCGAGGGCTTCGTCGCTGAGGCCGTGGCGGCGCAGTTCGGTGAGGTAGCTTTCGAAGCGGCCCCGGGCCTCGGCCAGCCGCTCGGGAAACTGCTGCTCGGCCCAGGGCAGGGCCTGCAGCAGCGTGCGGCTGAGCTGGAAGTTGTCGTAGAGTGTATCGGGATTGTCATCGGGGTTGAGGTGGTCGCCGAAGGTGCGCTCAATCTGCTGCACGAAGGCATCCTCGGCCGCGTCGCGGCTGATAACGAGCCGGCGCTCCAGGGCTACCCGAATGGCCTCGGTGAGCTGGTCGGCGGCCTCGTCGGGGTCGCGGGCATAGGCGGCGGCATAGGCGGCCACCCGAATGGGCGGGGCCACGTTTAGCAGCACATCCGAGCGAAAGCGGCTGGGGTCGAAATAGTTGGTGGCCACCGGCACTACCTGCAGCCCCAGCTTGAAATCGTGGCGGGCCTCGGCCCCGAGGGCAATGCGGGCCGCCCCGGTTTTGAGGGGGCGCAGGCGGCGCTCGCTCACGCTGGTGCCCTCCGGAAAAATCATGATGGTGCCGCCCTGGCCCAGGTAGTCGTAGCAGCGGCCGAAGCTGGCCTCGTTCTGGGCGGCGCGCTCCTCGGGAGTGGCTATGCCGCCAGCGCCGGTGTCCTGGGCCCGATAGATGGGAATGGAGTTGCCCGACTGCATGATGGCCCGCACGATGGGGTTCTGGAAGAACGTGCTTTTGGCCAGGAAGGCAATGGGCTGGCGGCGGTTCACGGCGGCCAGCAGCGGGTCCATTAGGGTATTGGGGTGGTTGCCGGCCAGCAGCAGGGGACCGGGCAGGCGCATCCGTTCGGGGTGCCGCACTTCGATGCGGCGAAAAAATACCCGTAGCGCCACCTGCACCAGCGGCTTCATTACAGTATAAAAGAGCATGGGGCGGGATGTGTGAAGGCCCGAAGATAGGATGAACCCGCCACGTTGCTGGCCCCCCAAAGCCGGCCACCGCTCCCGGAAGGAGAGGCGGCCGGGGGATGCGGCCCAAGTACCTTACAGCGGTTTCCCGTTCAGGGTACAGAGTTAAAAATTGAGATTTAAAGGCTTTTAACTTTTAACTCTCAGCTTTTAACTTTCCCAGAAACTGTACACCAACCCGGAAACCGCTGTAAGTAAGGAGCCAGCATGAAGTAGCCAGTATTGAGGCTGTCACGCGATAACAGTCGGTTGCTGAAACAGAATCCTGCTGTTTGTTCCTGCTGTCCTGCTACTTATTTGCGGTGCTTGGCCGCCTTCTCCTTCGCCTTGGCTTTGGCGTCTGCCATCTTCTCCTTGGCTCTGGCTTTCTTATCGGCTTCAGCCTCCATTTTCTTGCGCTTGCCAGGGTGCAGGGCATCGAAGAGCTGGACTTTGGCAATGCTGTCGGCCGCTACAATTTCGGTGCGCGAGGTGATGCGGCCGCTGAGCGATACCAGGTCGCCCTCTGTCATTTGGGCGGTGGTGCCGTCGGTGCTGGTCACCACGCCGGCGGGGGTAATGATGGTGCCGTTGATGAGCTTCTTATCCGCTACCAGTGGGTTGCTGATGCCCAGCTCGGTCAGCACCACGCGGCCCTTCTGCATCGAGAAGCCATCCTTGATGCCCTCGGCTTTGCTGGCTACGGGGCGGGGGCGGGGCGCTACGCGGCCCGGTTTGGTTGTTTGGGCCTGCGCCGGGGTAGCGGCAAAAAGCATGGCGGACAGAAACGTGTAAAGAGAAAGCGTCTTCATGAAAAAGTGAAAAATAGGACTGGGTTAAAACAAACGAAAAAGCTAATTGAACGCAAGGTAGGGCCTTTGATAGTATATTGCAGAGGGTAGCTTGTTGGCAAGTGCAAAATCGAAGCCATATTTCGCGTGGCCCGGACACTGAATGATGCCAATTTGTTCCCGCGCAACTATGCCGGGTAGGGGCTACTAGCCAGCTCCCTTTTCCGGGCCTACGTACGCACAGCAAAGGCGGGCCGATTGGCAAAAGTACAATCGTTTGCCATAGGTAGATTGGTGTTCATAAATTTCTGCATCAGGTGGATTACAAAGACTATTACAAAGCGCTGGGTCTCGAAAAGAATGCCACGCCCGAGCAAATCAAGAAGGCCTACCGCAAGCTGGCCCGGCAGCACCACCCCGACGTGAACCCCGACGACAAGGGCGCGGAGCAGAAATTCAAGGAAATCAACGAGGCCAATGAGGTCCTCAGCGACCCCGACAAGCGGAAGAAGTACGACCAGTTTGGGGCCGACTGGCAGCGCTACCAGCAGCAGCCCGGCGGGGGCGGCAGCCGGGGCGGCCAGCCCGGGGGCGGCTTCGACTGGAGCCAGTATACCCAGGGGCAGGGTGGCCAGGGGGGCGGCTTCGGCGGCGGGGGCAGCCCGTTTGGCGAAGGCGAGGACTTCTCCGATTTCTTCGGCTCGCTGTTTGGCAACATGGGCGGCGCGGGCGGCGGGCGGAGCAGCCGGCCGGCCGCGGGCCCCGACTACCAGGCCGAGCTGGAGCTGAGCCTGGAGGAGGCCTACCAGGGCGGCCCGCGCACCATTACGGTGCATGGCAAAAACCTGCGCCTGACCATCGCGCCGGGCGTGGCCGACGGCCAGACCATCCGGCTGCGCGACCAGGGTGGCCCCGGCCGCAACGGCGGCCCCAGCGGCGCGCTGCTCATCACGCTGCGCATCCGGCCCGATGCCCGCTACGCCCGCACCGGCGACGACCTCACCCAGGACGTACCCGTGAGCATCTATAAGGCTCTGCTGGGCGGCGAGCAAACGGTGGAAACCCTCAGCGGCCCTGTCAAAATCAAGCTTAAGCCCGAAACAGCCAATGGTACCCGGCTGCGCCTGCGCGGCAAGGGCTTCCCGGTGTATAAAAAGGACGGCCAGTTCGGCGACCTGTACCTGCGCCTGCGCCTGACGCTGCCCCAAAACCTTACCGACCCGGAAAAAGAACTGATTCAGCAGCTGGCCGCCCTGCGCGCTACGGAGTAGGAACCGGAAGCCTAACCCAAAATTTCTTTCGCCATGGAAATGCACGTTCTCACGCTCACGTTTCAGGAGTGCTCGGCCCGCTACGGGCTGGCCCCGGCCGCGCTGCACGAATTCCTGCGGGCCGGCCTGCTGCGCGCCGCGCCCGCGCCCGAAACCGTCATCATCGACGAGCCCGACGACCTGCCGCGCCTCGCCCGCCTGCACCACGAGCTGGGCCTGGCTCCCGAGGCGCTCGACATTATCCTGGCTATGCGCCAGCGGCTGGTGTGCCTGCAAGCCACCCTGGCCCGCGAAACCGCGCGGGCGCAGCAGCTAGAGGATTTTTTGCTGGGCGGTGGACCTACGGTTGAGTTATGAGCGCCAAAAGCACCCGGCTTCAGTAAATTGATAAATCATTAGCCATTGAGAAATGGCTTAACATAACATCTCTTCTCGGATACTTCCCGGATTATAGGCGGTTTTAGTTACTCTCGCCTCATTGGCAAAACATCGTGTTTTTCTGGGATGAGCTCTGCATATTGGGCTTTGCCTTAACACACCACGCAAACATGATGGTCAAGCTCTGTATTTTGTTCTTCCTCGTTACGTCTTGTAATGCCGAACGTAGACCGCCCTCACCTGCGGTGCAGAAATACCTGGAGGAAGTGGTCAGTATTATGCAAGCCAATTCCATTAATCGAGCGGCGATAAACTGGGTAGCTTTCAAGAAGAACCTGCTAGCGCAAGCAAGCGGCGCCAAAACAATTGAGCAGGCCTATCCAGCGGTTGAATTTGCCATCGTGGCCCTGGGCGATAAGCACACACAGTTTTATTGTGCCCGCCCGGTGAAAGGCCCCGAAACACCCACTGCCAAGCAGTTCCCGGTATATTCCGACGAGTCGGTTCCCGGAGACATCGGCTACATCAGAATTCCCTGGGTTGTCGGCAGTCAGGAAAAACTGGACGCGTATATAACTAGCGTGCAAACCCAAATCAAGGAGCGGGATAAGCTAGAATTAAAAGGCTGGATTGTGGATTTGAGAGGGAATATGGGAGGGAATATGTGGCCGATGCTCGTGGGAGTAGGGCCGATTTTGGGAGAAGATACGCTCGGCTATTGTATTGACGCGAATAACACCAAAACCGCGTGGCGATACGAAAAGGGCAAGGCATTGTCGGACGGCGACATACAGGCAGAAACCGCCAATTATTATACGTTGAAGTCTGCCAAACCGGTGGTGGCCGTGCTGACCGATACCTTAACGGCTAGCTCGGGCGAGGCCGTCGCGGTTGCCTTCAAAGCCAGGAAGCACACCAGAAGCTTTGGGGCGGGCACGTGCGGAGTGTCTACCAGTAGAGGCCGCTTTTATTTGTCCGATGGGTCAGTTATCTTGCTGACAACCGCCGTGTTCGCCGACCGCCGCCTGGTACGTTATGGCCACTCACTAGCCCCCGGCGAGTTGCTCAGGCCAGCAGAAGTAGTGCCGCGAGCCATTCGCTGGATTAGAGAAGAATATAAGGCGAAGAAATAAGTAGTTTGGCCGAAAGAACTGCATGGCCTTCAATGACTTGATGCTATATAAAATCTTTGCCCCATAGCTTTTACGTACTGTAAACGACTATCTATATCAAATAAAGACGTAGGGTTAGTTGTCTTTAAAAGAAGGCCTTATATAATTTGCTCGTTGCTTCACGCCACGGCCAGCGCCAACGCCAGCCCGGCCAGCGTGGCCGCTAGTTTGGGCCAGTTGAGGCGGTGCTCGGGGCTGGTTTCGAACAGGATGGTGGTGGACACGTGCAGGAAATTGCCCGCCACCAGGCCCAGCAGTGCCGCGTACCAGCCGCTGCTCAGCAGCTGGCTTAGTACCACGTAGTTGCTGATGAGGATGCCCACCGGCGAGGCCAGCGCGAAAATCAGCAGGCCCGGCCACACCCGCCGGAAGCTGCCCAGCCGCAGCCGGAGCAGCGTGGCCAGTGCAAAGGCGGCCGGCATATGGTGCAAGGCCACGCCCACCACAATGGCGTAGAAGTTCTGGCTTACCTGCCCCACCGCCGGGTTGTGCACCAGAATGCTGCCCTCCAGAAACGAATGCACCACCAGCGCGGCCAACAACAGAAACGGCACCCGGCCCACGCCCTCGTGCGGGTCGTGGGCCGCTTCGTGGTGCACGTGTCCGTGCTCGATGCCCTGCGACAGCACTTCCAGCAGCAGCTGGCCAAAAAAGCCGGCCAGCACCCAATAGCCCACGCGCGTGGGGTGCTCGGGCAGCAGCTGCAGCGCCTCGGGCAGAATGTGCGTAACGGTGAGCGTGAACAGATACGCCCCGCTAAAGGCCAGTAGCGGTTTCAGCCACTGCCCGCCCCGCGCCACCGGCACCCAGGCCGCCGCCGCGCCCGCGCCCAACACCGTGAGCAGCAGCAAAAAAATGGCAAAACCCATACGGTAAAGAATGAAGAATGAGGAACAAGGAATGAAGAATGGGAAAGCGACGGCACAAGCATCAATCTCTCATTCTTCATTCTTCATTCCAAAATGACGCAAAGCGGCAGCTTTGCGACCGCCAACCGGCGGGCAAAGCTGCCACTCACAAAGGGGAATTGGGGAAAAACCGTGCGGGTTAGCGCTGAATCTGGTGGCCGTTCTGTGCCGTGTCGGCCTGGCCCGACTTGCCGGCGTCGTTCAGCTTGCCGCGCTTGCGCATGCCTTCCTCGGCGTTGGCCGAAATGGCCGACTCGGCCGAGGGTACGGGCTTGGTGTTGGTGCCATTGGCCTCCGCCTTCGCGGCCTGAATCAGGGGCGAGTTGGCGTTTTCGATGGAGCCGTTGGGTACCGAGTGGTCGAAGTTTTCGGAGTCGCGGGTACCGGGGGCGACCAGGTCGGTCGACACTTTTTCGTCGGGGCGCCAGTCGGAGGGCTCGCTGCTGCAAGAGGTCAGGGCCAGCGTAGCGGCGGCAACGGCCAGCAGCAGGGTGGAATTCAATTTCATCGGGATAAAGTTAGCAGAGGTTGAAAATTAAGCAGTTGGCGCGCTGGTTTCGGCGGGCAGCAGGTTTTTGCGGCGCAGCATAGCTTCAAACAACCGGCGGTCGTTATCGGCGCTGAAAATCTTGTACGGCAAATGTAAAAACACCGGCACGTCGAACGTGCGGGCCAGCCACAGGCGCCAGGCCGCCATGCCCTCGGGCGGCGTGCCGGGCTTCAGGTACAGTACGTAAGCATCGGGGTCGCGGCGGGCACGGCCAATCATGTCCCAGCTCAGCTGCATGGCTTTGCCCTCTTTCTCGGGGCCTACGCGCAGCAGAATCTGCTTGTTATCCATCTCGAAGGCCATGCGCTCGAACAGCGGCTTGCTCTGCTCCATCTGCGTCACGCCCGTTACCTGCGCCGAGCGGAACAGCACGAACAGGATGGTGAGCACCACGGCCAGCACCAGCCACCACCACGAGTGCACGAAAATGGCCGGCAGCAGCCCCAGCGCAAACGGAATGAGGGCGTATACCCAGTCTTTTTTCCAGACTTCGCCCATCACCATCTTGGTATAGGCATCGGTGGTGAGCTGCGATTTCTTGGTGCGGATGGCCAGCGAAGGCACCTGCTGGCTCTGGCGGAAGCCGCCGCCACCGCCGCGTTGGTTGGGTTGGTTCATGGTTAGTTGTTAGTTGGTGGTTGTCAGTTGTTAGTGTCGAATCCTGCTGGCAACCGCCTAACAACTGACAACTAACAACCGACAACTAGAATGCTTTCAAACTCAAATCGAGGCTTTTTACGGAGTGCGTGAGAGCGCCTACCGAGATGTAGTCGACGCCGGTGCGGGCTACTTCGCCGATGGTCTGCTCGGTGATGCCGCCGCTGGCCTCGGTGGGGAAGCGGCCGGCCACCAGGGCCACGGCTTCGCGCAGCTGCTCGGGCGGCATGTTGTCGAGCATGATGCGGTCGATGCCACCGGCATCCAGGGCTTGCTGCACTTCGGCCAGCGAGCGGGTTTCGACTTCAATGGGCAATTGCAGCCCTTTTTCGCGCAGATAAGCGTGGGTAGCCGCAATGGCCGCCCCGATGCTGCCCGCGTAGTCGACGTGGTTATCCTTGAGAATAATCATGTCGAACAGTCCGTAGCGGTGGTTCACGCCGCCGCCAATCAGCACGGCCCACTTCTCGCAGAGGCGGAAGTTGGGCGTGGTTTTACGGGTGTCGAGCAGCTTGGCGCGGGTGCCGGCTACCAGCGTGTTCAGGTGAGCCGTGTGGGTGGCGATGCCGCTCATGCGCTGCATGCAGTTGAGCACCAGCCGCTCGGCCGTAAGGATGCTGCGGGCGGGCCCTTCCACGGTGAAGGCAATGTCGCCGTGCTGTACGCGGGTGCCATCGGCCAGCAGCGGGGTCATAGTCAGGGCCGGGTCTACTTCGGCGAAGATGAGCGGGGCCAGGGCCATGCCGGCCAGCACGCCATCGCCCTTCACCAGCAGGTGGGCACGGTTGCGGGCCGCCGCCGGAATGGCGGCCAGGGCCGAGTGGTCGCCGTCGCCCACGTCCTCGGCCAGGGCCGTGCGGATGAAGGTCGTCAGCGCCTCGGGCGTGAGATAAGGAGCAGGAAGAGTTTGCACGGCGCAAAGGTACGGCCCCTGCGGCGGCGGCGAAAGCCGGGCCGGCAGGGGCCGTTGGGGTTGGTTGGGGAAAGGATGAAAGGATGGAAAGACGGTCATCATGCAGCCATCCGTCATGCAGAGCGCAGCGAAGCATCTCTACCGCTCAATGCAATCAAAAGAATTAGTATTGAGGTAAAGATGCTTCGCCGCGCTTTGCATGACAGTTCTTTGCCTCCCTTACCCACTCCCAACCAACCATTACCAAATCACCACCCGCGTCGAGTCGGGGCGGTAAAGCTTTTGGCCGGGCTTGATGCCGAAGGCTTCGTAGAAGGCCGGCACGTCGGCCATCGGGCCGTTCACGCGGTACTGGGCGGGTGAGTGCACGTCGGTGAGCAGCTGCGAAGCCAGGCTCTCGTCGCGCACGTGCATCTGCCAGCCCAGGGCGTAGCCCAGAAAGTAGCGCTGCGTAGGCGTGAGGCCATTGATTTTCTTGCCTTCCTGGTACTGCTTGGTCTTTTTGAAAGCATCGAGGCCGATGACGATGCCGCCGAGGTCGGCAATGTTCTCGCCGGCCGTGGCCTTGCCATTGATGTGCAGCGAGTCGAGCAGGGTGTAGCCATTGAACTGCTTCACGATGCCGTTCACGCGCTGGTTGAAGCGCTGGCGGTCGGCCTTGCTCCACCACTCGTGCAGGTTGCCGTGGGCATCGTACTGGCTGCCCTCATCGTCAAAGCCGTGCGTCAGCTCGTGGCCGATGGTGCTGGCCCCGGCGTAGCCATACACCAACGCGTCGTCGGCATCAGCATCGAGCAGGCCGGGGATGGCGAAGGCGGCGGCGGGCAGCACAATCTCGTTGTTCGAGCCGTTGTAGTAGGCGTTGTAGGTCTGGGGCGTCATGCCCCACTCGGTGCGGTCGACGGGGCGGCCCAGCTTGTGCAGCTCGTAGTTGTACTGCCACTCGTTGGCGCGCATCACGTTGGCGGCCAGCGAGCTGCGGTCGATGGTCAGGGCCGCGTAGTCTTTCCACTTGTTGGGGTAGCCTACTTTGGGGGTGATTTTGTGGAGCTTATCCAGGGCTACTACTTTGGTGGGCGCGCTCATCCAGTCCACTTTCTGAATGTGGTCGGCGAAGGCAGCCACCACGTTTTTCACCAGCGTATCGTAGCGGGCCTTGGCCTCGGGCTTGAAGTACTCCTTCACGAACAACTGGCCCAATGCATCACCGAGGGCACTTTCCTGCATGTCAAGCATCCGCTTCCAACGGGGGCGTATCGCGGTAGCCCCGCGCAGCACTGTGCTATAGAAATGAAAATTCTCGGCCACGAACGGTTGGCTGAGCACGGGTGCAAACTGAGCCATCTGCCAGGTGAGGTAGGCTTTCCAATCGGGTAGGGGCTTCGTTTTCAGCAACTGCCCGACCGTCTGATAAAACTCGGGCTGGCGCACGATGACGGTGTCGATGTTGGCAATACCCATCTGGCCAAACCAGGTTTTCCAGTCGATACCCGGCGTCAGCTTGTCGAGCTGCGTGATGGTCATCTTGTTATAATTTTTATAAGGGTCGCGCAAGTCTTCCAGCTTTCGCGACGACTTGGCCAAGATGGTTTCGAGTGCCATCACGCGCGCCGCATTCGTGTTAGCGGTAGTCGAGTCCTGGCCCAGCAGCTTAAACGTGTTGGCTACGTGGCGTACGTAAGCGCGGCGAATGTTCTTGGTGCGGGTATCCGTGTTGAAGTAATAGTCGCGGTTGGGTAGCCCTAGCCCTGCCTGGTGCAGATACAGTGCCATCTTGTCGCTGTTCTTATCATCCTGTCCTACCCGAAGGCCAATCAGCGCATTTAATTCCAGCTTGATTTCCTGCGCAATAATCCCGGGTACTTCGGTCACGCTTGTCATCGCTGCGATGCGGTCAAGCGCGGGCTTGATGGGGGAGTAGCCCAGCTTATCGGCCTTCACCGAATCCATGGCCACGGCCCAGAAATCGCCGATTTTTTGCTGGTTGCTGCCAGCGGCGGCTTTGGCATCGGCGGCTTCGACGCTGGTCTGGCGCAGGCGGGCATAAATCTCGTCCTGCACCTTTTTGCCGATGCCCATATTGCTTTCCGAGGCCGGAATGGGGTTATTCTTAATCCAGGTGCCGTTGGCGTAGGCGAAGAAGTCGTCGCCCGGAACCACGGTAGTATCCAGGGCGGCGTGCAGAATATCCGGTTGGCCGTCGGCCGAGCCGGCGGTTTTGAGGGAGTTGGCGGGGCAGCCGGCGAGGGCCGCGCCCAGCACGGGCAGCAGGAGGAGAAGGTTTTTTTTCATGCGTTGAGGAAGCGGGAGTACTAGCGGGCGAATATCGGCACCAGGTATCCGACATAGACCAACGGCCGCGGAAAGGGTTGCCCGGTGAAAAGCTGCAAGGCGCGGTTTGAGCCGCCTAAGCCAGGTCGGTGGCCGCTACTCGTTCGCTGGCGCAATGCTGAAGCGGAGCCACCGCAAATTAATCAGATATAATAATGCTAGTAAAAAATTGTGCTTATTCATAAATAAGTTGTATATTTAATTCCTTATAGGTTCATGCGGTCCTCCTGCAGCCGTCAGCTATCGCGCCGGCTGTAGCGGCAATAGACTGCTTCGCTCTTTTTTAGCCCATCGCCATGCAAACGTCCACCCCATCCATTCTTAAAGGGAAAGTTTCGCGCCCTGCCATCCTCGAGCTGGGTGTGGCCGACGCCGCACAGCTCGCTAAAACGAAGACGTTTTACGAAGCGCTGCTGGGCGAAACGAAGTACCCGTACCGCCTGACCACCGATATGGCGCTGCTGTGCGTGGTCACGGCCGACGGCAACACCCACACCACTATCTACTGGGAAGTGCCGGGCGACGGGGCCCAGCTCAAGAGCGTGTACGATAACCTGATTGAGCACCACGGCTGCGGCGGGGTGAAACCACCGCATAAGCCACCCAGGGAAATGATGCTCAAGGGCGACATCGAGCTCGCCACGCTGGCCGATGCCGCGGGCAATGTGCTGGGGCTGGTGATAAACCCGCCGTACCCGTTTGTGCGCTAAGGGTGGCAGAGTCGCTTATGCAGCCCCCACGCCGGAATTTGCTCCGGACTCACTGAAAACGCAATGAATACGATTCAATCCGGCCGGTTGGCCATCTGGTTACTGTTGCTGTTGGCTGGCGGGGCCTGTACGCGCCAGCCGCAGAAGGAAATCAGCGCCGGTGTTGTTGTCGTACTGCCGGATGCTGACGATGAATGGGTGCCATTAAATGACAAGCTAAAGCTGCGGCGGGAGGCGGTAGTGGAGCACCGTTATACTACTGATGCAAAGTGCGCTGCCGCTGCCAGGAAGTACTACCAGAATGTGCTGCACAATAGCGGTGAGCCCGTCGCGATACCGGGCGTTCCGAAGACGTATTCCATGAAAATGGCCGGTAGAAATAAGGAAGTCCGGTTTTTGGCGGGAAAACGCGCTGACATAGATGTATCGTTCGGAGAAATACAGCCAACGGTTCCAAACCCGACCGACGACACTAACCTGCAAGACCTGAAAGACGCTATTACCGCCCTGGGAACCAATGTGACGGTGCTGGAAGGACCTACTTTAGACCCTTCCCCCACCAACGGTAAGCGGGCCTGGCGCGTGGTACTCTATTCCCCCAAAAGTGTAGGACCGGAAAGGCTGGCGTTCTCCGGCACGTTCGGGCTGGTGATTAACCCGCCCTATCCGTGAGACAGTGCATGGGGCCACGCAGAGTTGCTTTTGATTAGCTAACGGCATTACCGGGCACCGGATATGAAACGTGCATGGTTGACCATCCTGATTTGGGGCGGCGGTCTGTGTCTGCCCGCCGGGGCCCAGACGCGCCCGGCCGATAGCCTGCGCGCCCTGCTCGCTACATCGCCCACTACTCCCGATACCACCCGCGTGCGCCGCCTGCAGGCCCTGAGCGGCGAGCTGCAGCTGAGCGATGCCTCGCAATCAACACGCATTCTGGAGCAGGCCCTGGCTTTGAGCCGCCGGCTGCGCGATTCGGTGGGCATGGGGCAGGCCCTGCTGGGGCTGGGCACGCGATGCCGCCGCCGGGCCGACTACGCTGGGGCCAGCCGCTACACCCAGGAGGCGCAGGCCCTCTTCGCGCGCCGCCACGACAACGCCGGCCTGGCCAAAGCCTTCGTGCAGTGGAGCTTTATCGCCAGCGCACAGGAGAACTCCCCGGCATCGCTGCGGGCCGCTTTGCAGGGCTTGCCCTATGCTGAGCGCGCTGGCGACCGGGTGGCGCAAACGTACCTGCAAGTGGCGCTGGGCAGTGTGTATGTGCAGCTGGGCAACTACCACGAAGCCCTGCAGGTACTGCATCCGGCTCTTCGGCAGGCAACTAATTTGGGCGATGAGTACATGCGGGCGGCCGCCTCGAACCTGCTGGGCAATGCGTACCACAAGTTGCGCGAATACCCGCGTGCCCTGGGCTACCTGCGCCAGTCGGTGGTGCTGAACCGCAAGCTGGGCGACAGCAAGAGTGCGCTGATTGATGAAATTAACCTGTCGGAACTGTATTCGGCGCAGCACCAGCTGCCCCTGGCGTTGGCCTATGGCCAGCGCGCACGCACCGAAGCGTATGCCACCCACGACGCATACAACCAAGCGCCCGCGGAGGTGTCCGTGGCGCGGGTTTACCTGCTGCAAGGGCAGCCCGACAGCGCCATTCGGCTGGCGCACCACGCGTTTGCCATGAGCCGCGGCACGCGCAGCAATGAGAGCCTGCGCAATGCCAGCGATATTATGGCTAAGGCTTATGCCCAGCAAGGCCAGTATGCCAATGCCTACCACTACCAGGGGCTGTGGGCGGCGTACCGCGACTCGGTTTCGGGCGAGCGCACTCAGCAGCGCACCAGCGCCCTGCGCTACGGCTACGAGCTCGATAAAAAGCAGGACCAGATTACGCTCCTCAACCAGCGGCAGCAGCTGCAGGCGCAGCGGGCCTACCGGCAGCATCAGGAAATGCTGGGCCTGCTGGCGGGCCTCGGGGGCCTGCTGCTGCTGGCCGGGCTGCTGGCGCGCAACGTTTATCTGAAGCAGCGCGCCAACCGCACGCTCAACGAGAAAAACGAGGAAATTGCCCTGCAGCGCGACCGCCTCGACCAAACCCTGACCAAGCTGAAAACCACGCAGACGCAGCTGGTGCAGAGCGAGAAGATGGTGGCCCTGGCCGCCCTCACCTCCGGCGTGGCCCACGAGATGCAGAACCCGCTCAACTTCGTGAAAAACTTCGCCGAGGTGAGCCTGGAGCTGGTGAACGAGCTGGAAGAAGCCCACCAGCTACCTACCCCCGACGCCGCCCTCACCACCGAGCTGCTGGCCGACCTGCGCCAGAACCTGCTCAAGATAAGCCAGCACGGCGACCGCGCCGCCAGCATCGTGAAGGGCATGCTGGAACACGCCCACGCCGACCCCGGCCAGTGCCAGCCCGTCAACCTCAACAACATGGCCCAGGAGTACCTGCGCCTGGCCTACCATGCCCTCCAGACCAAGCATCACAACTTCGAAGTAGCCCGCCGCTTCGACCTCGACCCCGCGCTGGGGCTGCTGCAAGTGGTGCCGCAGGAACTGGGCCGGGTGCTGCTCAACCTGTTCTCCAACGCCTTTTATGCCGTGCATGAAAAGGCCGCGCTGTTGGGGCCAGGATACGCGCCCTCGGTGCGGGTGCGCACCCGGCGCATCAGCGGGGCCGTGGAGCTGCACGTGCGCGACAACGGCCCCGGCATTCCGCTGGGCGTGATGGACAAGATTTTCGACCCCTTCTTCACCACCAAGCCGCCCGGCGAAGGCACCGGCCTGGGCCTGTGGCTCACCTACGACATCGTGACCAAGGGCTACGGCGGCACCCTCACGGCCCGTTCCGAAATCGGGGCCTTCACCGAGTTCATCGTGACACTGCCGCAGGACCAGCGCGTGCCGGTAGAAGCTTCGGAGCTGGCCGAGGCGGAAGGGGAGTAGGAAGGGGCGGGGCTGTCGTGCCGAACGCAGTGAAGCATGACAGCGTCGTGCTTTGCAAAATAAACCGCGTGCTCAGCAAGCTGCTTTCCTGGCCGTCCACAAGCTCATTGAGCAGGTGCTTGTTGGCGTCGGTGACCCTGGTGGCGACCACCGTGCGGATGCTGAAGGAACGCAGCGCGTGGTGCACCGGGCGGGTGCCCTCGGCCGGGTTTTTGCGGCTGGTGAAGGGCAAGGTATTGGGGCCGCACTGGCCCTGGGCGACGAGGTTGACGCGGCTGATGTAGTTCACGAGCTGGTCGGCGAGGTCGGCCACTTCCTGCGAGTCCGCGCTGAAGATGCTCACCTACTGGCCGTCTTTTACTGTGTTACGGGAACGACTGCGTGGCCCCGCTGGCGGCAATAGTCGTATGTTCAGGCCAAAATCTCGTATCGCTATCATGTCGCTTCGCCTGCTGGTTTTGCTCAATTTCGCGGCCGCCGCCTACCTCACCGGCCTCATCTGGACGGTGCAGGTGGTGCATTACCCCAGCTTCGGGCTGGTACCCAAGGCCGCGTGGACGGCCTTCCACGCGGCCCACACCCGCCGCATGAGCTACGTGGTGCTGGCCCCCATGGTGCTGGAGCTGGCCCTCGCCATCTGGCTGGCCTGGGCCGGCCGCGCCGCCCTGCCCGGCGGGGCCGGCTGGTGGAGCCTGGGGTTGGTGGGGCTGATTTGGGCCACCACATTTTTCATTTCCGTGCCCTTCCACAACCGGCTCGAAACCGGTTTCGACTACGTTGCCATCGACGGCCTCACGCGCACCAACTGGATACGGACGCTGGCCTGGACGGCGCGCATGGGGCTACTGGGCTGGCTGCTGGCGCGGTAGAGAGGCAATAACCGGAATTACCTGCCAGCCCGGCTCTGCTCCCGCGCGGCTTTGAACTCCGACCCCTCCTTCCACTTCGGAAACGTTGTCTCGCCCGCCAGCCGCTGGCCCACGCGGAACAGCAGGCGCGTATCCTGGGCCGCGCCGCGCAGGTCCCAGGCGGGGTCGTACTGGTCGCTGGGCTGGTGGTAGTTTTTTTCGTCGAAGCCCACGCGCTGGGCCTCGGCGTAGGCTTTGCCGTGCAGGCGGCTTTCGAACAGGCCGCGGGCGTAGAGGGCGGGCACGCCCACTTTGGCGAAGCTGAAATGGTCGGAGCGGTAGAAGTAGCCGGTTTCGGGGTGCTGGTCGGGCAGCACGTAGCGGTTTTGCTCCCGGGCGGCGGCGCGGGCGTAGTCGTCCATCTCCGACTGCCCGTAGCCCACCACGGTCAGGTCGCGCATCGGCCCGAAGCCGAACAGCTCGTCCATGTTCAAATCGGCCACGGTGCTGGCCAGCGGAAACAGCGGGTGCGCCGCGTAGTAGCCCGAGCCCAGCAGGCCCTGCTCCTCGCCGGTCACGGCCAGAAACACGATGCTGCGCTGCGGCTGCTCCTTCGCCTGCTTAAAGGCCGTGGCAATGGCCAGCAGGCCGGCGCAGCCGCTGGCATTGTCGAGCGCGCCGTTGTAAATCGAGTCGCTGGCCACGGGCTTGCCAATGCCCAGGTGGTCCCAGTGCGCGGTGTAGATGATGTGCTCCGTGGGCCGGGTGGTGCCGGGCAGCACCGCCACCACGTTTTTCGAGGTTTTACGGGTGATTTTATTGCGAATGGTCGTGCTGATGCTTAGCCCCAGCGCCCGGCCCCGGAAGCCTTTCTGGTTGGCGGCCGCGTAGGCTTCATCGTATTGCTGGCCGGCGGCGGCGAAGAGCCGCTTAGCCGCGTCGAGCGTCAGCCAGCCTTCCAGGGCCACTTTGCTGGCGCCGTGGTCGGCGGTCTGGGGACGCAGCTTGGCCCCGCCGTTGCTGCTCTGCACCACCGTCCAGGGGTAGGCGGCGGGCCTGGTGTCGTGAATGATGAGCAGGCCGGTAGCGCCGTGGCGGGCGGCCTCCTCATACTTGTAGCTCCAGCGGCCATAGTAGGTCATGGCGTTGCCTTTGAACATCGTGGTGTCGTTGCCCGCGTTGCCGGGGTCGTTGATGAGCACCACCACGGTTTTGCCCTTCACGTCGAGGCCGGCGTAGTCGTCCCAGCCGTACTCGGGGGCCGTCACGCCGTAGCCGGCAAACACCAGCGGCGAGTTTTTGATGTCGATAACCGGCTGCTCGTGCTCACTCAAAAACATGAAATCCTGCCGATATTTCAGCGCCAAGGTTTGGCCGTTGCCCGCCACCGTCGCCACCGAATCGGGCGTGCCCACAATTTCCACCAGCGGCACTGCCTGAAAGTAGGAGCCATCCGGTCCCGGTTTCAGCCCCAGCTTCCTGAGCTCCGAAGCCAGGTAAGCCGTGGCTTTTTCCTCGCCCACCGTAAATGGCCGCCGGCCCCCGAACGCATCCGACGCCAGTGCCTCGATGTGCCGGGCCAGCAGCGCGGGCGTAATGCCGTCGTTGGGAGCCGGCACGCTGGCCGTATCGCCGGTCACGGTTTCGTTGTTAATGACGGTCGAGGATTTTTCCGACGACGACGACGGCTGGCCCTGGCAGGCTGCCAGCAGCAGGCCCGCCGCGGCCGGCATCAGCCAGCCGCGCAAGGTGAAATAGTGCATGCAGTTCGGGGAAGAAGCTGCCCGGGGCTACCGCAGCGCCGGGGTCTGCTAAGGTAGCGTCCGGCGGCCCTTCGTTGGCCGTGACCTGAACACGTGGCTAGACAAGCCAGCACGTCATGGGGGGGGGCGGGGGGGGGGCGGGGGGGGG
>JANNDE010000208.1:0-5995 GCA_031387395.1 Hymenobacter sp. | reverse complement strand
CGCCCAGGCGCGGACTCGCAGCGTCCACGCTACTCCTAATAGCTCTCCTTCCGGAAGCCCCAGCTCCGCAATTCCGCCTCGAACGTATCCGGGAAATTGGCCTTCAGCCCATACACCATGGCTTGCAGCACCCGGCGCAGCTCCAGCTTCGCGGCATCTTTCTGGCTCACCGACTTGCTCACTTTGCCAGCCAGGCCATCGGCTTGGCCCAGCAGGGTTTTATACTCGTCGAAACGGGGTTGCCAGAAGGCGGTGCCGTAGTCGCGGCCAGCAAAGGGCGCGGCGGCCACGCTGGGCAGCAGCAGGTCGCGCAGGGCCACGAGGCGCTGGTCGCGGTCGGTGCTCAATTGCAGGGTGCCGCCTTTGCGGGCCACCAGGCCGAAGCCGGGCAATCGGGCATCGGTTTTGGCCTTGCTGTAGTCGCTGTCCTCGTTGATGTAGCTTTTGAGGATGCGCAGGGCGAGGTTCATTTCATCGTCCAGCTCACGCAACCGCTGGCTTTGCGGGGTGCGCGAGGTCGCGGCGGCGCGTTTCTCCGTCAGGCCGCCGCTGAACTCGTTCACCAGCCTGGCAAAATCGGCCTGGGTTTTCCAGCGCAGCGCAAACCACGTTTCCCTGCCCCAGGCCTCGGCGGCCAGCTGGCCAACTGCGGCCAGCGTGCTATCTTTTTTGGGGATAAGGAGTTTGACGTTGAGCGGTTTGCCGCCGGTGGTATCGGTCGGCGTTGGGATAGTGGCGTGGTCTGCCATAACGGGAAAGGGGAAGTTGGGGCGCGGCATCGTTACCGCCCCGTGAAAGTGGGCAAAAAATGCCAGAAGCCCATGCGGCCTGCATTTCTTCCCGGCTCGCCGCCCCGCCCGCTCATGTACACTGCACCGGCCCCCGGTACCGCCCGCCCGGCCTCAATGCAGCTTACATTGGCCCCAGGCTGGCCGCGCCGGGCACCGCTGTAATTTACATGAGCCCCCGGTGGGGCTATACGGGGGCTCACGTAAATTTCTTGGGGTGGCTAACTGGTCCCCCGCTGGCGCACGCCAGCAAGGTCAGCGGGGTAGGCAGCCAGCGGTAGGTGAACCCCTCACACCTCCACCACTTCCCCCGTTCCGAAATAATAAATAACCCCGCGCACCTCCGCGTACCCCAGTTGCTCGAATAGCGTGGCGTAGTTCCGCAGCAGCTGCTTGTGTTTCTCCTGCGGCGGGGGCAGGCGGAAATCCAGCAGCGTGACGCGGCCGCCCAGGCGGTGGTGGGCTTCGAGGGAGGGTTCAAGCACCACGCGGTCGGGCTTGTAGTCGCGCAGCTTCACGCCGCCCACCAATATTTCGCGCTCCGTTTCCACGCTCAGGTGCGGGGCGAAGTAGGGGGCCAGGCGCGGGTCGCTCACCAGTTTCTCCAGGCTTTCTACCAGCGCCGGCCGCTCCTTGGCGCTGAGGATGCCCTCGGCCACGAGCTGGCTGGCCACCCGGCCCACATCGGCCGCCGTGAGCAGGCGGCGCAGGGCGAAGTGCAGCTTGCGGTCCCACTCGCCCTGGGCCTTTTGCTCGTCGAAATCGAAGAGCGTGGTGGCGTGGCGGCGTAGCTTCAGACGCTCTTCCCAGGGCGCGGCGGCGAGGTTGGTTAAGTTATAAGTGTTGGGTGTTGAGGGTTGAGGGTTGAGTTTTTTGGCGGCTTGAGTGCCTTTCGACACCACGAAAGACACCTGTTCCTCCTGCCACTGGCTACGGCTTTGGAGGTAGCCGTGGAGCAAATCGGCCACGGTGCGGGCGGCTGCCGTGGGCGCGGCGGCGTCCAACTCGTCGGTTTTGGTGGTTTTCTGGGTCTCCGGCCGCTTGCTGATGACGTAGAGCCGGTGGCGCGGCCGGGTGAAGGCCACGTAGAGCGTGTTCAGCCCTTCGAGGAAGGTTTTCTCGCGCTCCTCGTCGTACTGCGCCCCCAACACCGTCTGCTGGATGCCCTTGCTCAGGCTCACCACTGCCACATCGGGCATGAGCTCGATGGGCTTCTGGCCCGGCTCCAGGTGCCCCCACAGCAGGGTGCCCCGGTGCGGCTCCAGGCTCCAGTCGGCAAACGGCACAATCACCACGCCGTATGCTAACCCCTTGGCCTTATGCACCGTGGTGATGGTAATGGCCGCCCGCCCCCCCGGCGCGTTGATGCTGATGCGCCCCTTGCGCTCCTCCCAGTGCGTGAGGAAATTGCCCAGGTTATTTCCAAATTTCAGGCTGTATTCCAGCGTCAAATCGAGGAAGCGGAACAGGTACTCGCTTTCCCCATTCCGCCCCAGCAGCCCGAACAGACTCAGCAGCTGCTCGGCCAGCTCGTAGAGGCCCAGGTTGCCGGTTTCGGCCTCGTTCACGTCGTAGCCCAGTGCCCGCAGCTCATCAAAAAACGACGTGCCGCCCGCCGCATTCGCCACGTCGGCAATGTGCCGGGCCCGCGCCGGCGTGGGGGCCAGCCCGCGCACCACCCGGTCCACGAGCAGCAGGGCCTCGGCCCGCGCCAGCGTATCGGCCGGCTGGTGCAGCACCCGCAAAATGCTCACCAGCAGGTTCACCACCTCCGCGAACTCCAGCGCCAGCGAATCGGCCGAAATAATGGCGTAGCCCCGCTCTTTCAGGAACTTGGCAATGATTTTACTGGCGTAGCGCGTGCGGCACAGTACCGAAATATCGGCCAGCTCATAGCCGTCGCGCAGGGCCTGCTCCACTAGTTGCAGGGTAAGGTAGCAGGTACTTTCGTCGTAGCCCAGCAGCGCCTCGGGGGCGTGGCCGGGGATGGGGTCGGCGGTGTAGGTGCCGGTGGCAGGGTCGTAGATGAGGGCGGGGGCGTCCTTTTGGGTGAAGAGGAGTTCGACGTGGCCGCTCACGTTCACCTCACCCCCCCGGCCCCCCTCTCCCGCGGAGAGGGGGGAGCCTGACGATTTCGGCTGGGTGTCGTCTGGCTCCCCCTCTATGCGGTACTCTGCGACTATAGCAGATTCGGGGCCGGTGGGTGAGGTGACCCGGTCGGGCGCCTCCTGCCCAAAGTCCTCATCATAAATCCCCGTCACCAGCCCCAGCGCCTCGTGCCGCCCACTCACCGCCTCAAAAAACGCGTTGTTAAAATCAATAATCTCCCGCGCTGACCGGTAATTCACTTGCAGCGCCCGCGGCTCCAGTTTCCCCCGAAACGACTCGTAACGCCCCCGCAGCAGCTCGCGCATCTCCGGTTCCCGGGCCCGGGCCGCCAGCGCCTCCGTGTTGCCCTGGTGCAGCCGCAGTATCTGCTCCATCTCGCCCCCGCGCCAGCGGTAGATGGCCTGCTTGGCATCGCCCACCGCCAAACTGCTGTGGCCATTCGCCAGCGTATTTTCCACCAACGGCAGCAAGTTATTCCACTGCAAAACCGACGTATCCTGAAACTCGTCAATCAGAATATGCTCGTATTTCTCGCCCAGCCGCTCGTATAAAAACGGCACCGGCTCGGTGAGCACAATACTAGCAATACGCCGGTTAAATTCCGAAATCAACACCACGTTGCGCTCGCGGCTAATTTGCTCCACTATTTTATTTAATTCACTCAATAGCGAAGCGTGAAATAAATACGGCTGCATCGCCGCCAGCAATAAATAATTCGGTAAATACTCAGTCCGCATTTTATCCAGCGTCGCCACCAGGGCCGTCAGCGGCTCGCGCACCGCATCCACCCGCGCCTTGTCGGCGGGCGATTTAATTTTTCCGCCGTGCCATTTATCCTCGGCCAGCGTTTTGCGCACGTAGCTGTTCGGCCCCGCATCGGCTTGTAGCAGCGCCACGCCCTTCTGCACGTATTGGCCGATGCCACTTTTGCCATAGTACAGGTCATCCACGCGCACGTCGGCCTGCTCCAGGATGGCTGCGCCCACCTCCTGCGTCTGCGCAAACGCCGCCTCAATCTCCGTCCGCCGCGCCCGAATCTCCTTGTCCAGCCGCCGGAAATCGGCCAGGCTCAACCGGTCCAGCTGCGCCACCGCCTCCTGCACCGTCTCATTAAACAGCACCCGGCCAAACCCGGCTAGCTCCTCCGGCAGGCGGCTCCAGCTTTTGCCCTCCTCGGCCTGCCCCAGCGCATACTCCGCCAGCGTCTGCGACAGCAGCTTGCTGTTCGGGTCGCGGTTCACCTTGTCCAGCAGGGCGGCCACGGCGCTTTGCAGCACCGTATCCGTATCCAGCTCCACCTCAAACGTGGCCGGCAAGCCCAATTCCCGGGTAAACGCCGTCACAATCCGCTGCACAAACGAATCAATCGTGCTCACCCCGAAATCGGCGTAGTGGTACAGCACCAGCCGGAATGTGGCCGCCGCCCGCCGCCGCACCTCCGTCGCCGGCAGCTTCAACTCGGCCGCAATATCGGCCAGCAGCGCATCTGTTTTGCCCGCCGCGGGGTAGGCAAAATTCCGCAGCGCATCCACAATGCGGTGCTTCATTTCCCCCGCCGCATCGTTGGTAAACGTAATGGCCAGCACCCGCTTGAAATACGCCGGGTCATCGGCCCCCAGCGCCAGCAGCAGGTATTCATTCGTTAATTGGTACGTCTTCCCCGAGCCGGCCGAAGAGGAGTAGATGCGGAAGGAGGGAGGCATGTATATTTGAGAGGTAGGAAGTTTATTGAATTTTAAATCTGCGTAATGCTAACAATACAAAGTCGTGATACAGCTGGTAATTCGTTAATAAAATATGCACTATTAAGTGGTATCGTGTTTCTTGTTCTGACACTTGTGTTTCAAAAGTATTTCACGATGCTTTTATCGAGTTATGTCGTCGCCTTTGTTTTGATGTTTATCAGAATCACAGGTAAACGCCGTGTTACTACGCTTAAAATTCAAGCTAAAAGGTTGGACGTATATTTTGCCAGTTCCTGGAAGACAGAAATAAAATCGTTTCAATTGGCAGAACTGCAAGGAAGTCTTTTAAGCGCAAAAGCTTTTCTGGGCGAGAAATATTCCATTCTGGAAATTGTGCGGAATGGCAATCCGATTTGCGCGGTTGAAACAAGGGATGGATTTGAGGAAGCTAGGCTTAAAACTCTTTTCTCATTGCTTAATCAGATTCAGTAAATCCGAATCGTTCCGCAGCCACCCCACCATCTCCGCCGTCACGCGCACCGGCCGGCCGCTCTTGGGGTCGAGCAGCACCCAGGTCGTTTCCGCCTCGCACAGCAGCACGCCATCGGCCGCGCGGGTGAGGCGGGTGTAGCGCAGCGACGTGGCCCCGCTGGTTTCGCCCACCCAGGTGCTGGCCCGCAGCGTCTCGCCCGCGAAGGCCGATTGCAGGTAGCGAATCCGGTGCTCGCGCACCACCCAGATAATCTGGTCGCGCAACTGGGCCGGGCAGATGCTGAGCCAGTGCGCCCCCGCCACGTCCTGCACCCAGCGCACGTACTCCACGTTGTTGGCGTGGCCCAGCGCATCAATGGCACTGGCCGGAACTTGGAATTCGTGGGAGAAGGCGTGGGCTGGGGCGGCGGGCATACTGTATAGTAGGAGGGGGAGTCCGCAAAGGTCGGCATTCATCGAAAAAAATACCTATCGACTTGCTGATTTGGAATTTCTGCCTATCTTTGACGCAACCTAAGACATCAAGCCACGGTGGCCCAAACGCTTAGGGAAACTCCACAACCAACCACAATGGCAACCGGAACGGTAAAATTCTTTAATGACACCAAAGGCTTTGGTTTCATCAAAAACGACGAAACTGGCGAAGACATCTTCGTTCACATCAGCGACCTCCAAGTTAGCTCGATTCGCGAAAACGACAAAGTTCAATACGAAGTAGCTCAAGGCAAAAAAGGCCCGAACGCAGTAAAAGTATCGTTGGTTTAGTCCAACAAGCAGCTTTGCAAGAAGAAAGCCCGCCTTTGGTGGGCTTTTTTTTATGCCCGGTGGGGAGTTAGGCTTAAAAGAACGGTCATGCAGAGCGCAGCGAAGCATCTTTACCTCAATACTAATCCTTTTGATTTCGTTGAGTGGTAAAGATAC
>JANNDE010000163.1:0-2636 GCA_031387395.1 Hymenobacter sp. | reverse complement strand
TCGATGTATTGCTCAAATGAAAAGCCCCGATTCATTGCTGAATCGGGGCTTTTCGTTGTAATTCGCCAGGCTCCCCTCTCCGCAGGAGAGGGGCTGGGGGTGAGGTTATGCCGGCTCGCCTGTCTTCTCCAAATCGAACAGCTCGCCCAGCAACTCTACCAGTTGCCCACCGTCGTCGCGCTTGCAGGCGGCTTTGAGCTGGAGCACGTGCTGCTTGAGAATCTTCTGCATCAGCGAGCGGGTGGCTTCGTCGAGGAGCTTGCTTTCGGCGGGGGTGGCTTTTTTCTGGAAGCGGTCGAGTTCTTCCTGGCGCAGCTGCTCCAGGCCAGCCTTCATCTTCTGAATGAGAGGTGAAACCATCATTTCCTTGGCCCAGTCGTTCAGGCCGGCAATGCTTTCGGCGATGATGGCGCGCACCTGCGGCACGGCGGCCAGGCGGGTTTGCAGCGCGGCCGAGGCCTTACTCTGGATGGCGTCGATGTTGTAGACCAGCACGCCGGGCACCTGCTCCACATCGGCGGCGATGCTGCGGGGCACGCTCAGGTCAATCAGGAACTTGTAGCTGAGGACGTCGAGGTTTTCGGCCAGCTCGCGGGTGAAAAAGGGCTCGGCGCGGTTGATGGAGGAAATCACCACGTCGGCTTCTTTCAGGGCCGGCACGAGGTCTTCGAAATCCACGATGCGCATGTTGCATTCGGCGGCCAACTCTTCGGCCTTGGCGCGGGTGCGGTTGCAAAGCGTCACTTCGCCAAAGGCCTTGCTGGCGGCCAGGTGGCGGCACACGTCGGCTCCGATTTCACCCAGGCCCACGACCAATACTTTGGGGTTGGCCACGTCGGCGGTCAGCTCTTCCACCAGCTCCAGGGCGGCGTAGCTCACCGAGGCTGCCCCGTCGCGGAAGCGGGTTTCGGTTTGCACGCGCTTGTTGGTGAAGAAAACGGTGTGCAGCAGGCGGTGCAGGAAGGGGCCGGCGGCGTCGGCATCGGCGGCCCACTGGTAGGCCATCTTCACCTGGTTGCTGATTTGCAGGTCGCCTACCACCTGGGCATCGAGGCCCATGGCTACTTCGAACAGGTGCTGCACGGCCGCGTCGGCATCGGGCAGCAGGTCGAAGTAGGGCAGAAACTGGCCGATGTCGGCGCGGCCCTTGAGGTCGCCCAGGGCGAGGATGATTTCGCGGCTGCGGTCGTCCTCGGCGGCGTAGTAAACCTCGGTGCGGTTGCAGGTGCTCAGCACGAGCAGGTCGGTCAGGCCCAGCTCATTGTGCAGCGTGTGCAGGAAACGGCGGCAGGCGGCCTCGTCCAGCGAAAGCAGCTCGCGGATGGCGAGCGGGGCTTTCTTAAACGAGAGGCTGACGGCCTTGAACGGATGCGACATAGACGAAATCGGTACGAAACCGGGCTGCAAAATTACGGCAGGAATCGGCAAGAATGAAACAAGCCAACCAAACCAGAGGTTCGGGCCGGCCGGGTATTTTCGCCCGCCCCCCCTGCGCGGTCCGCGTACCTTTGCGCCATGTTCCCCAAAAACCCACCCGCCCCCGCTGTTCCACTCGTTTCATCGGCCACGCCGGTTGCCTCGTCGGCGGCGGCGGCCCCGGCCAAAACCCTCCTGCCGGGTACTGTAGACGAGTCGGCCTCGCTCGAAGCGGCCGAGGCGCTGGCCCCGGCCGCGCCGGCCGCCACCACGCCGCTGGCCTGGGCCCTGCTGATTGTGCTGGCTTGCATCTGGGGTACGTCGTTTATCCTGATGAAGAAGGGGCTGGTGGTGTTTTCGGCGCTGGAGCTGGGTGCCATTCGGGTGAGCGTGGCGTCGCTGCTGCTGCTGCCGTTTGCCCTGCGCCACGTGGGCAGCGTCGAGCGCGGCCGCTACAAGTGGCTGGCGCTGAGCGGGGTGGTAGGGACGCTGATTCCGGCCTTCCTGTTTGCCTATGCCGAAACCAGGCTGGCCTCGGGGCTGGCGGGCGTGCTCAATGCCCTTACGGCGGTATTTGTGCTGCTGGTGGGGGCGCTGCTGTTCGGGCAGCGGCTCACGGGTCTGCGGGTGCTGGGCATTGGGCTGGGGCTGATGGGCACGGTGGTGATGCTGCAGCTGGGCGGTAGCGGCGGCGATGCCACGCCCGCCGGCGAGGGCAACGCTTGGTACGGCCTCTACATCCTGGCTGCCACCATCGGCTACGGGCTGAGCGTGAACGTTATCAAACACAAGCTAAGTGGTCTGAGTCCCATTGCCGTGACTTCCATGCTGCTGATGCTGATTGGCGGGCCGGCGCTGGCGTTTCTGCTGCTGGGCACGGGCTTCGTGCATAAGCTCGCTACCGCGCCCGGGGCCTGGACGGCCTTCGGTTACATCGCCCTGCTGGCCACCATGAGCACGGCCGTGGCCATGGTGCTGTTCAACAAGCTTATCCAGCAGTCTACGGCGCTGTTTGCCTCGTCCAGCACCTACCTCATTCCCATCGTGGCGCTGGCCCTGGGCGCGCTCGATGGTGAGGCTTTCAACGGCTGGCACTTCGTGGGCATGGTCGTGATTCTGGCCGGTGTACTCATCATTCATCGGGCAAAGTAGGGGCGGGTTGCACCCGCCCGCCATTGAACGGAATCGTGGCAACGGTGCGAACGCCGGGCGGGTGCAAC
>JANNDE010000145.1:0-39601 GCA_031387395.1 Hymenobacter sp. | reverse complement strand
GATGCTTCGCTGCGCTCTGCATGACGGGTACCTCCCCCCTTCCCAAACACTCCTTTCTGCAACTCGATGAAACCTCTTTTTACCCAGGAATCCGATTTCCGCCGCGAGCGGGACTTTGGCGCGAAGGTGTCGGCCACGTTCGACTTCCTCAGCTCCCAGTTCAAACCTTTTCTGAAATGCCTGGCCTACTTCACCCTGCCCGGCGCGTTGCTGATGGGCATTGGCCTGGCCCTGTTTATGGGCAAGGCCATGGGCTTTTATGCCGCCATGTTCAGTGCGGCCCGAACCGGCGGAGCCAATGCCATGGCGGGTGTCGACCCGCTGGCCATGTATCGCGGCTGGAGCGGGGTGGGCCTGGGCCTCACGGCGCTGGGCAGCATCGTCACGCTGGTGCTGCTGAGCGCCACCGTATATAGCTACCTGCGGGTGCGCCTGCACCTGCCGGCCGCCGAAACCGTGCAGCCGCGCCAGGTGTGGGGCTGGCTGCGGCCCCGCCTGGGCCGCATGCTGCTGGCCTGCCTGCTGCTGTTGGGCCTGTGGCTGGGCGCGATGGTGGTACTGACCGTGGTGATGGGCGGCATCGTGGCCGTGGCCGGCGCGGGCTGGATGTTCCTGTTCATCATCGTGCTGTACGCCGCTATTTTCTGGCTGGCGGGCTGCCTGGCGCTCTATTTTCCGGTTATGTGGCTCGAAGACCTGGGGCCGATGCAGGCCCTACGCCGCAGCTTCTACCTGATAAAGGGCAAGTGGTGGTCGACTTTCGGGCTGGTCATGGTGATGTTCATCATTCAGAGCACGATGAGCTACCTGTTTGCCATTCCCATGTACGGGCTGCTGATGATGGACGTGCTCCAGCTCAACAAAACCGGCACCGGCCACGATTCGTCGCTGCTGATGCAGGCGGCCACGCTCCTCTACGCCGGCAGCGCCGTGCTGCTGCTGGCCCTGCCGCTGCTGGCCATGGGCTTCCAGTACTTCAACCTGGCCGAGCGCCGCGACAGCATCGGGGCCCGGCAGCAGCTGGCCCTGCTGGGCCAAACGGCGACGCCCGAAGCCGCCAATAACTCCTACCGGCCCGATGAGGAAGGCGAATACTAGCGCCGACGCCCGGCCAGCCCGACGCGCACCAGCCCGATATTACCTGGCCCTGGCGGCGCTGCTGCTGGGCCGGCTGGCGCTGGCCGCGCCACCGGTGCAACAACCTACGCGGCAGCCCACACCGCCAGCCGCACCCGCGCCGGCCGCAAAACCGACTGAGTCACTGACCACCGATAACGCGGCCATCAAAGCGTGGCCCCTGCCGCCCGACCGCACCACGCCCCTGCCCGCCCGCCGCCCCGACGAAGCCCGCCTGCGCGAGCTGCGGGCCGACCCGAACTTCCAGTACGCCGAGCTTGCGCCCGAGGGCATGGGGCTCTGGGACCGGTTCTGGTATTGGGTGGGCCGTCTGCTCGACCGCCTGCTGCGCACACCCGGCGGCCGGCTTACGTGGAAATATGGCTGGTACGCGGCCATTGTGGCGGCATTGGTATTTGGCGTACTCAAGCTGCTGAAAGTTGATTTGACCGGCGCATTCGGCCGCTCGGCCCGCCGAACCGGCCTGAATTACGACGTGCTGGCCGAGGATATCCACGGCGTGGATTTCCCGGCCCGCCTGGCCGAGGCCGAAGCGGCCGGCAACTACCGCCTGGCCGTGCGCCTGGGCTACCTCGAAGCCCTGAAAATCCTCAGCGACCAGGGCCTGCTGCACTGGGAACCCAACAAAACCAACCACGCCTACCTGCACGAACTGCCGGCCGGGGCGTTGCGCGAGGCGTTTCGGGTGGCCACGCGCCAGTTTGAGTACGTGTGGTATGGCGAGCTGCCGCTCACGGCCGCGCAGTACCAACCGGTGCGCGCCGCCCAGCGGGCCGTGCACGCCGCCGCTTCTTCTACTGCTTTTGCCGCCGCCCGATGATGCGCCACATCACCACATTTCGGCTGTACGTGCTGGGCCTCGCCCTGTTGTTTGGGGTGTACGTCGTGATGGAATCGCATCGCCCCAAGCCCCTCGACTGGACGCCAACCTACATCAACACCGACAAGATTCCCTACGGCACCTACGCGCTGTTTGACCAGCTGCCCCGCCTGCTCGGCACCGATTCTATTGAAGTGGTGCGCCTGCCGCCTTATAATCAGCTCACCGGCATTTCGCTCGACGACACGCCCACCAGCCGTTCGGGCCAGCCCACAGCAACCGTCAGGCACTCCCGCGATTCGGCGGGCAATGCCACCACCATTACGACCGAGGCAGAAGCCCCGGCCACCGACACTCCGGCCCTGCCCCTGCGCGAGGGCCTGCACGCCAACTACTTATTCATCAACAATGGCTTCGCCAACGACGCGCTCGACGGGCGGGCCCTGCTGGCGCTGGCCCGGCGCGGCAACGCGGTTTTCATCACCGCTGAAGACCTGAACGGGGCGTTCGCCGATTCACTCGGGGTGCGGGTCGAGCGCCTCACGCCGCGCATCCGGCCCAGCGCCAGCCACCCGTTTGGCCCCGACTCGGTGGAGCTGCGCTTCACCAACCCGGCCCTAGCCGCCGGGCACTGCTGGCTGCCCGGCCCCGCCGCCGAATACCGCTTTGGGCTGAAGCCCGGCCACGCCGGCCACACCCTCGCCACCGATGCCCGGGGCTGGGCCGTGTACGTAGAGCTGCCGGTGGGGCGCGGGCACCTGTACTTCTGCGCGGTGCCGGCGGCGTTCAGCAACCGCTATTTTCTACAGCCGCGCACGCGGCCGTTTGCGGTGGCGGCGCTGCGCTACCTGCCGGCCCGCCGCACGTTCTGGGACGAGTACCAGAACAGGGGCCGGCCGGCGAGCAGTCGCTGCTGCGGGTGCTAATGGCGCACGAGCCGCTGCGGCTGGCCTACTTCATTACCCTGGCCGGCGCGGTGCTGTTCGTACTCACGGGCGCGCGGCGGCGGCAGCGCGTCATCCCCATCCTCAACCCATTGCCCAACACCACGCTGCTGTTTACGCGCACGGTGGCCGGCCTCTACCGGCAGGGCCGCAGCCATGGCCTGATTGCGGAGAAAAAAGTCAGCCTCTTTATGGATTACCTGCGCACGCGCTTCCAGGAGCCCAGCCCCGATTTCGGCGACGAGCAGTTCCGCGAGCGGCTCAGCCAGAAGTCGGGCGTGCCCCGGCCGCGGGTCGATGAGCTGCTGCGGCTGGTGAACTTCGCCCGCACCGCTCCCCAGATGACCGACGCCCAGCTGCTGCAGCTGAGCTCGGCAGTCAATGATTTTAAACGCGAAGCCCGGCGCTAATCTCCGTTTTTGCACTGTGGCTGGATTCGGGCTTTTCGACAAATTGAATTATTCCGCGAAGTCCGCTCTATAAGCATTTCAGCGCCTTTTTTATCCTTCCAACCGCTATTTTTCGCCCTTCTACCGCCCCCATGCTCACCGTCGAGAAACTGAAGATTCTGCTGCAATGCAATTGGGATGAAGACCTTTTTGCCCGAGCCGGCTCGCCCCGCCAGCAGGCCTTTATGGCCGGCATTGAATGGGGCAAATATGCTTCGCTGCTGCAGGATTTGACGCTGATATCGAAAAAATTAGTTTCGCCCGAATACGCCCGCATCGTGCACCAGCAGCTAGGGGCTGCCTGCGCCGACGAGGCTACCACCCAAACGTTCATTGGCTACGCCAGCACTTTATAGATGGAACCCGAAAACCTGAACCTGACGCCCCAATCGCCTACCCCGGCCGCGCCTGAAGTACCGGCCGCGCTAGCTCCGGCAGAAACTGCCGCGCCTGCCGCTAACCCCGAAGCCAGCTTTGCCCCGCGCACCGATTTTGCCCAGCTCACGGCCCGCA
The DNA here is from genome assembly GCA_031387395.1 of Hymenobacter sp. Lineage (GTDB taxonomy): Bacteria > Bacteroidota > Bacteroidia > Cytophagales > Hymenobacteraceae > Hymenobacter. Next base: position 35,738 of record JANNDE010000145.1, on the reverse strand, counting down.
CGGCGGCTATTCGGGATGAAATCGGCAAAATCATCGTCGGCCAGACCGACTTGCTGGAGCTGCTGCTCACCGCCGTGCTGGCCGATGGCCACGTGCTGCTTGAAGGTGTACCTGGCGTGGCCAAAACCCTCATGGCCAAGCTGCTGGCCCGTACCCTGGCCGTGCCGTTCAGCCGCATCCAGTTCACCCCCGACCTGATGCCTTCCGACGTGCTGGGCACTTCCGTATTCCGGCAGAACAAGGCGGATTTTGAGTTTCGGCCCGGCCCTATTTTCGCCAGCGTGGTGCTGATTGACGAAATCAACCGCGCGCCGGCCAAAACGCAGTCGGCCCTGTTTGAGGTGATGGAGGAGCGCACCGTAACCCAGGACGGCACCACCTACGCCATGCAGGAGCCCTTTCTGGTGCTGGCTACCCAGAATCCCATCGAGCAGGAAGGCACCTACCGCCTGCCCGAGGCCCAGCTCGACCGCTTCCTGTTCAAGCTGCACGTAGGCTACCCCACCCTAGCCGAGGAAGTGCAGATTCTGACCGGCCACCACGGCGGCCAGGGCAGCACCAACCTGGAGGCCGTGCAGCCCATTCTGAGCGCCGCCGACCTGGCCCAGCTGCGCCAGCAAGTGCGTCAGCAGCGTGTGGAGGCCAATATCCTGGAGTACATTGCCAAGCTGGTCGGCCAGACGCGGGCCCACAAAAACCTGTACCTGGGCGCGTCGCCCCGCGCCTCGCTGGCCCTGCTGAACGGCGCAAAAGCCCTGGCCGCCCTGCGCGGCCGCGACTTCGTGACGCCCGAGGACGTACAGTTTCTGGCCCCGAGCGTGCTGCGCCACCGCATCATGCTCACGCCCGAGCGCGAAATGGAAGGCAGCACGCCCGACGAAGTGGTGCAGCAGATTATTCAGAGCGTGGAAGTGCCGCGGTGAGTATGAAATACTCCACTGAATGGCTGTTCCACCAGCTGACGCAGGACACCCGTATCAAGTACCTGTTCTTCTGGGGCAATCAGCCTAGTAAGGACGGCACCATCACAAAAGCCTGCCTAAGCCAGTGGTGGCTGGCCGATTTTGTAGTGGGAGGCATTACTTATCGCTCGACTGAACACTGGATGATGGCAGAGAAGGCGCGGCTTTTCAAAGATGAGGCCACCCTGGGCCGAATTCTGGCAGCTAAAAGCCCGGCCGAAGCCAAGAAGCTGGGCCGCGAGATTCAGGGTTTTGCCCCCGAAATTTGGGAAGCACACAAGGTTGAAATCGTGACCGCCGGCAACCTGCACAAGTTTGGTCAAAACCAGGAGCTGGCAAAGTTCCTGCTTGCGACCAGCGACCGCGTGCTAGTAGAAGCCAGTCCGGTAGATACTATTTGGGGCATTGGGCTGGCTGCTGATTCGGCTGATGCTACCAGCCCGGCCCAATGGCAAGGGCCCAATTTGCTGGGTTTCGCCCTGATGGAAGTTCGCGACCAATTGCGCTAATCATGACCCTCTTTCTCACGCCGCGCTTTTTTCTGGCCCTCGTTGCCGCCGTCACCGGCTTCGTGGTGGCCTTTTTCCTGCCCGGGCTGCTGGGACCGATGAAAATCGCACTTGGCCTGCTCGCCGTGCTCACCCTGCTCGATGCGCTGCTGCTTTACGCGCCAGCTAAGGGGCAGGCCGCGCCGGTTTTCGGCCGACGCGTGCTGGGCGACAAGCTGGCCAACGGCTCGGACAACGACGTGCGGATTTACCTCGAAAACCGTTACCGGTTTCCAATTCAGACCGAGACGATTGACGAGATTCCGCACCAGTTTCAGCGGCGTGACGTGCTGTTCAAAGCCGCCATTCGGCCCGGCGAAACGCAGATTATTGACTACCAGCTGCGGCCCGTGAAGCGTGGCGAGTACGCGTTTGGGGCGCTGAATATTTATGCCGCGTCGCCGCTGGGACTGGTACGGCGGCGGTTTCGCTCCGAGCAGGGCAAGGTGGTACCGGTGTACCCGTCCTTCCTGCAAATGCGGCAGTACGAGCTGCTGGCCATTCACAACCGCCTCACGGAGGTGGGCGTGAAGCGCATCCGGAAGGTGGGGCACAGCCTGGAATTCGAGCAAATCCGGCCCTACGTGCCCGGCGACGACCCGCGCAGCATCAACTGGAAAGCCACGGCCCGCCGCGCCGGCACCGGGGCCGCCGATGCGCTGGTGGTGAACCACTTCCAGGACGAGCGCGCCCAGCAGGTATATTGTCTGATTGACAAGGGCCGGGTGATGCGCATGCCGTTCGACGGGCTGAGCCTGCTCGACTACGCCATCAATGCCACGCTGGTCGTCAGCAACATTGCCCTACTGAAGCACGACAAGGCCGGCCTGCTCACCTTCTCGAACAAACCCGGGGCCGCGCTGGCCGCCGACCGCCGCCCCGGCCACCTGCTCAAGCTGCTCGAAATCCTGTACCGCCAGAAAACCAAGTACCTCGAAACCGACTTCGAGCTGCTGTACGCCACGGTGCGGGCTAAAATCAAGCAGCGCAGCCTGCTGATTCTATTCACCAATTTCGAGACACTGCACGGCATGCAGCGGCAGCTGCCCTACCTGCGCCGCCTGGCCAAGGACCACCTGCTGCTGGTGGTGTTCTTCGAAAATACCGAGCTGCGGGCCTTCCTCGAAGCCCCGGCCGCCACCACCGAGGAGGTGTACAACCAAACCATCGCCGAGAAATTTGCCCAGGAAAAGCGCCAGATTGTACTTGAGCTGCAACGCTACGGTATTTATTCGCTCCTGACCGCGCCGAAGGATTTGACGGCGAATACTATTAATAAATACCTGGAATTCAAAGCCCGGGGCCTGATATAGACCACGGATTGGCGCGGATTGCACGGATTTTATGGACGACAATTTGTGAGTAGCGCAGAGAAATCGATTTTGACTGAATACAATGCGGAAGGCTGATGGAACGCAGAAATGGGGGGAATGGCTGGCGCTGGTGCTACTACTGGGGCTGCTGACGCGCCCGGCAACGGCTCAAACCACAATTGCGCCCACGCTGCTGCCGCTGCCCGCCGAAGCCCGCTACGGCCAGGGCCGCCTGCCGCTGAAAGCCGCGCTGAAACCGCTGCTGCCTGCCACCGTGGACCCGGCGGTAGCCGGCGCGGTGAGCCGCACCATCGGCCGATTATCGCCGGCCGCGAAGGTTGTGGGCACGGCCACGCTGCAAATCCGCTACGGGCAGGTGGGCCGGCCCGACCGGTTTGACGAGGAGCGGTATTCGCTGCGCGTGACGCCGATGGGCGTGAGCATCGACGCCCCCACCAGCCTGGGGGTGCTGCGGGCGCTGGCCACGCTGGAACAGCTGCCGCGCACCGATAAGAGAGGCCGCTATTTGCCCGAAGTCGACATCCGCGACCAGCCGCGCTTTGCCTGGCGCGGGCTGCTGATTGACGCGGCCCGGCACTTCATGCCCGTGGCCGTCATCAAGCGTAACCTCGACGGCATGGCCGCCGTGAAGCTGAACGTGCTGCACTGGCACCTCACCGACGACCAAGGCTTCCGCGTGGAGAGCAAGGTTTTTCCTCGGCTGCAGGCCGTGGGCAGCACCGACGGGCTGTTTTACACGCAGGCCGAAGTGCGCGAGGTAGTGACCTACGCGGCGGCGCGGGGCATCCGGGTGGTGCCGGAATTCGACATGCCCAGCCACACCACCAGCTGGATTGTGGCCTACCCGCGCCTGGCTTCTAACGACTCGGTGTATGCGCCCTACACGCGCTGGCGCACCACCAACGTGGCCATCGACCCGACCCGCGAAACCACCTATACTTTTCTGGATTCGCTGCTGACGGAGATGACGAAGCTGTTTCCAGACCCCTACTTCCATGCCGGCGGCGACGAGAACGACGGCCGCAACTGGCGGCGCACCCCACGCATCGTGGCCTGGATGCAGGCCCACCACATGGTGAAAGCCGACGGCCAAACCGTGGACAAACACCAGTTGCAAACCTATTTCAACCGCCGCGTGCTGATGATGCTGCAGCAGCGCGGCAAAACCATGATTGGCTGGGATGAAATCCTGGGCCCCGACCTGCCCAAAGAGGCCGCTATCCAAAGCTGGCGCGGCAAGAAGGGGCTGAACGAGGCCGCTAAGATGGGCCACCCGGTACTACTCTCCAACGGCTATTATCTGGACTTGAATTTTAATGCGGCCAGTTCCTACACCGCCGACCCGCTGCCGGCCGATACGCCCCTCACGCCCGCCGAGCAGCAGCTGGTGCTGGGTGGCGAGGCCGCGATGTGGGCCGAATTTGCCGATTCGGTGGTGCTCGACTCGCGCATCTGGCCCCGGGCGGCAGCCGTGGCCGAGCGGCTGTGGTCGCCGCAGGCCGCCACCCAAAGCGTACCCGACCTGCACCGCCGCCTGAACCTGCTTTCGCCCCAGCTCGAAACGCTGGGCCTGCGCCACCGCCGCGCGCCCGAGCTGCTACTGAAGCATTTGGCTGGCACCAGCAACGTAGCCCCGCTGCGCACCCTGGCCGAAGTCATCGAGCCGGTGAAGGAGTATAAGCGTCATTTCCAGGGCTTCAACTACACCTCTGCCACTCCGTTGAACCGCCTGGTAGACGCCGCCCCGGCCGAGTCGGAAGCAGCCCGCCGCTTCGCCATGCTGGTCGATAGCGTGGTGCTGCTTCGCCCCGGCGCGCCGGGATTTCTGTCCCCGGCCCCGCGTCAGGTGGCGCTGCTGCGGGCGCAGGCCATCCGCTGGCAGGGCAACGACGTGCTGCTGCAACCGCTGCTGGCCGCCAACCCCAGCCTGACCGAATACGCGCCGCTCTCGACCCGGCTGGCCAGCGTGGCGGCCGTGGTGCTGGAGCGCCTCACGCAGCTGCAAACCGGGCAGGCCCCCGGTCCCGCGTGGCTGGCCGCCACCCGCGCCACCCTCGATGCCGCGCAGGCCCCCGCCGGCCAGGCCGAGCTGGCCGTGGTGAAGGCCGCCCGCAAGCTGGCCGGTTTATAAAAGACGCGGTGGGAGATGGTGCGGGCAAAAGTCCACCGCGTTTGGGTGATGCGACGAAGTTATTTGTCCGACGACCTCGCCCTGGACCATTACCAAAGCCACATCTTTGCGTTTCTATACCCGCTTCACCTTTGCCGACTTCCCCGCTTCGTCTGCTGCTTCCGCGCCTGGGCATTATCCTGGCACTGGCTCCGTTCCTGCTGCTCTGCGCCTTCAACCAGCCGTTTTTCGATGACTTCCGCAATGCCTACTGGATGCGCCAGCATGGTACCTGGGGCGTGCAGCGCTGGCTGTTTCAGACCTGGACCGGACGTTTCAGCACCACGTTTATTATGACGGTGCTGAACCCCGTGTCCTACGGCTGGCTGGAGGGCGTGAAGGTGGTAGCGGCGGGCTTGTTCCTGACGCTGTGGGGCAGCCTGGCCCACCTGCTGCGGGCACTGCGCTGGCCACCGCTGGGGTTTGGCTGCTCGCGCAGCCAGGCGCTGTGGGCGGCGGGGCTGCTGCTGGCTCTATTCTGCAACGCGGCACCCGCGCCGTTTTCTTTTCTGTACTGGTTTGCGGGCGCGCTGGTGTATCAACTCACGCTCATTGCCTTGCTGAATTTTACCGCCCTGGCCCTGCGGGTGGGGTGGGGCCCGGCCGCCGGCCGTCGGCGCACGGCTATCTGGGCCTGCCTGCCGCTGGGCCTCGCCCTCACCGGCAATGAACTGACGCTGGTGCAGGCCCTGCCCGTGCTGGCACTGCTGGCCGTGGCCCTGCCCCGGGCGGCGCGGCCGGCGCTACTGGGCTGGCTGCTACTGGCGGCGCTGGCCACCGCCGGGGCCGCCGCCGCCCCGGGCAACTGGACCCGCGCCGCCGCCATGGCCCCGCCTTCCGACCCCTACTACCAGTACCGCTGGCTGGTGCTCGGGCCCCGGTCGGTTTTATCGATGGCGCTGTTTCTCATCAAGCCGATGAATGGCTTGAGCACCCTGGCGGCGGCGGCCGGGGGCTGGTGGGCCGGGCGGCGGGCGCTGTCGACTGGCCCGGCCCCACGGCCGCTCGCGCGGCGGCACTGGCTGGCGCTGCTGCTGGCCTACGCGGCGCTGAATTTCATTGGTTTCCTGCTCTTCCGCTACCTGATTGTAGGCGCGCCGCTGATGCGGGCGCAGAACGAAATTCTACTGGTGCTGCTGGGCTCGACGGCCGGGCTGGGCTGGCTGGCCGGGCGGCACGGGGGCCTGTTGCGCCCGGCCGGGCCAGCCGGGTTGCTTCTGGTGCTACCCCGGCAGCACCCGGCGCGGGAAATGCTGCTGCTGTTACCGCTACTGGCCCTGCTGGCTGCCGGCCACGTACCCGAGGCCTGGCGCGAGCTGGCGACCAGCGCCGCGCCCTTCGATGCCCAGATGCAAGCCCGCTTCGCCGCGCTACGGGCCGCCCACCGCGCCGGCCGCCCGCAGATAACGCTGCCCCCGCTGCGAGTGCGCTACGGCCGGGTACTTATTCCGCTGCGCCAATTCAGCGCCGATATAGAGTTTGATATTGACCTTACCAAAGGCTGCGAGGGTAACATCAACGGTGTGCTGGAAAACTACTTCGCGGTGCCCGACGTGTGCTGCGAACCAACTGCCGCGCCTCGTGAGGAATGAAGAATGAGCAGTAGTGAATGGGAACAACGCCAATTATTCATTGCTCATTCTTCGTTCTTCATGAAGCGCGGCGTCCTATCTTGCAGGTTATGCAAGCAGAAATATCCCGCGCCCTGGCCAACCTCGACTTCTCGGCCATCGACTTCGAAACGGCCAACGAACAGCGGGCCAGCGCCTGCGCCGTGGGCGTGGTGCGCGTGCGCGGCGGCCAGATTGTGGACACCTACGCCACCCTGCTGCGCCCCCGCGTGCTGCGCGTGGACTGGCGCAACCAGCAGGTGCACGGCATTTCGGAAGCCGAGCTGCACCATGCGCCTACCCTGGCCGAGGTGTGGCCCCAGCTGCTGCCCTACCTGCACCAGCAGCCCGTAGTGGCCCACAACTCGGCCTTCGACGTGAGCGTGCTCGAATACAGCTGCCGCGATTTTGGCCTGCCCATTCCGGCCTTCCACGCCCTGTGCTCGGTGAAGCTGGCCAAGCTGTGCTGGCCCCACTTCGAACGCCACAAGCTCGACCACGTAGCCGGGCAGTTCGGCATTCCGCTCAGCCACCACGACGCCCTGAGCGATGCCCGCGCCTGCGCCGAAATCACGGTGCGCGCCTTCCGCTCGGGCACGCCCCTGCCACTGTGCTATAAGCAGCGCGAACTCACGGCCGGCCTGGCGGCCCGGGCGACCCGGCTGGCGGCCCGGGCCCGCCTCGCATAGGGCCAGCCATTCCCGGGCAGTACCCCCTAAAACAACAGCGCCTGCACCATAATTGGCGCAGGCGCTGTTGTTTTTTGTCCGACGAGTCAGGCAGACACTCCTTTCACCGCAGGTGAGGCCGCTGGGCGGCGCGTTCACTCGCAGGCTACTGTGCAGACGGACGAGTCGGGAACCGGGCTGGGGTAGCAGCCGGCTCCGCGAATGTGGAAAGGATACGCTAATAAAAAAGCAGAAAAAGGTGATTATCAGCGAGTAAATTCTCGCTCTTCAAGCAGGCTGCGGCGGGCAGTGGCCGGGGCAGGAGCCGTTCGGGATGGGTAGCAGGCGAATCGCGCAAAACGTAACAGCTGAACGCCTACACTAATTAATTGATTTTCAATATTTTTACACAAATTTAAACACTTATCAAGCAAATAAAAAGGAAGTAATTGCTTTTTCAAAGACATCAGTTAGCAGTCATTTGGCAAACAACTGACTGTACTTATGCACTACTGCCAGCTTTTTGAAGCAGTATTTGACATTTTTGCTTTTTAGTGCATCCGCATTTTGGTAGTTTTGAGGACATGGCCCCGTGCGAATAGCAGTGGTGTTGGCGGCGCAAAATCATTTGGCACAGCGCGAGCCACAGTTGGCTACCACGTGCCTTTCTATTTATCTTCATTCTCAGCATGAATGATGTTACAAACCTGGCGCAGATTGTAGCCTCCCGGCGGCTGGCGACGCTCCCGGTTATTAATTCTGACCAACCCTCCGATAGCCGGGAAGGCAAGCTGGTGGAGCTGCTGCTGGCGGGTACGGCCCAAACCCCACTGCTGGTAGCCAAGGCGCTCTACGGCCAGGCCAGCAATGCCAACATGGTGGCCCTGAAGCGCCTGAAAAGCCGCGTGCAGGCCAAGCTGCTCAACTGCCTCTACTTTCTCGACCATAGCAACCCGCTCAGCGTGGTATCGCGCCGCCACCAGATGGCCTGCCTCGACCTGCTACACAAAGGCACTGCCCTCTACACCGAAGGCGACTACGTGCTGAGCCAGCGACTGCTGCGCCGCTGCCTGACGGAAGCGCAGGCCAGCGAATTCACGCCCTATGCCGTGCAGAGCGCGCGCCAGCTCTGCCTCATCTATGCGCAACTAAACAAGCCAGCGGCCTACCACCAGATGGACCAGCTGCTGCAGCAAACCCTGCGCGTGCAGCAGCTGGAAGACGAAGCAGCTCGCCTTTTTACCAGCACCATGCTCGCCATGGCGGGCACGGTGAAAAGCCGGCGGGCCCTGCTGCCGCAAATGCCCGGGCGCGTGCAGCAGCTGGAAGCCCTGCATCGACAGGCCAAAACCTTCAACACCTATTCCTTCCTGTACCAGCTGCAGCTGGCGCACGCCGAACTGCAGGGCAACGCCACCGAGATTATCCGCCTGACCGGGGCCGCTGCCCGGCAGCTTAGCCAGGGCAAGCTCAACGCCCGCCGCTTCGACCTGCGCTACAATACGTACATGAGCATTGTGGCCTACCTGCGGGAGCGGCAGCCCGAAAAAGGCCTGCGCCTGGCCCAGGCCGGGATTCAGCACTTCGCCTACACCTCCAGCAACTGGTTTTTTTTCCAGGAATACCATCTACTGCTGGCCCTTCATGGCAAGAAATACACCTATGCCCAGGACTTGCTCCGGACGGTGGCGCAAAACCCCGCCAGCACCAAGCTGCGCCCGGCGGCCGTCGAGCGCTGGGAGCTATACCGGGGTTATGTCGATTTTGTGGCTCCTGCCGCCCCGGCGGCGGCGCCAGCACCTTCCCCCAAATGGTCGCTGATAATGCCGGAGTACAGCCGCGACAAAAGTGGCCAGAATGTGGCCATTCTGGTGCTGCAGCTGCTGCATTGCCTGCGCCGGCAGAACATTGATGAGGCTCTGGTGCGGCTGGAGCGGCTGCGCAAGTACCAGGAGCGCCATTTGCACGACGACAGCTCCCAGCGTAGCCGCCTGTTTCTGCGCCTGCTGCGCGGGCTGGCCTACACGGGTTTCGACCTCGCCAAAGCCCGCAAGCGCGGGCTGGCCACCCTGGAAACCCTCACCAGCACGCCCCTACCGGGCGACGCCTTCGCTGAGGTCGAAATCATTCCCTACGAGCATCTGTGGGAGCTGGTGCTGCACCAGCTGGGCACGGCGAAGGGGTGAGGCGGAAAGCTGCCAGTCAGATACAGGAAAAACATTCTATATTTGCTTCAGACGCCTAAGCAACCAAATGTTTCAGTTAGTAGTTTAGAATATATTACTCTTCGATAAGCCATTTGTATCATGAAAGCGCCCATGTCTCCCGAAATTGCCGAATTGCTGCAAGACCCTCGTTCGGCCCGCAAACTGATGAATGCTGTATTGGAATCGCGCCGAGCCGTATCTGGTCCGCAATCTATTACTGTGCGTCAAGGGGGTAAGATTACTCATTACAAATCGGTGACGGCTATCCACCGCAGCAAGAATTAATTAACCCCGTTTCGCGTGAATTTTCTCTTTACGACTGTCCTAGTGCTCCTATTGGTGGCACCAGGACTTTCTTTTTTCCGCCTCTATCATGCCGGACGTTTTTCCATTCGATACAGCAACCTGACGATAACCGACCAGGTGTTTCGTTCTATCGTACCTGGCCTGCTGATGCAGGGCTCCATTATCTGGGCCGTCAACCGCTGGCATCCCGGCGGCTATCTAGTCCACCTTGAAATGCTTGGCACACTGTTGCTGGGGGCCAAGGAAGACAAAACGGTACAAGCTGTATTCGCGCTACTTGAGGCCAATTTGGCAGCAACCGTTTTATATGAAACTACTTTGCTGGTCATCAGCGGGGCCACCGGCTGGGCTGCTCGCGAGGTAGTGCGTCATCTCAAGTGGGACCGCCGTTACCGATGGTTTCGATATGATAACGAGTGGCATTACTTGCTCACCGGTGAAATCCTGGAAACAACCGACATCTCGCCCATTATCCGCTTGAAGGAAGCTAAACACATCGACTTTGTCGTAATAGATGCGCTGGTGAAACTAGAAAACGGCGACATGCTGTATTCTGGTTTTTTGGCTGGCTACGAACTTGCTCCTGATGGCGGGCTGCGCACTATTTACATTCACTCGGCACAACGTAAGCAACTCGCCACTGCAACCGAAACTGTTTCGGAGCAATATTATCCCGTAGATGGCGATTTGCTAACGTTGCCCTACGCACAACTTCTCAATCTGAATATCAGCTATTTTATTGACGAGCAGGATGCTCGTGCGGAAGGCGACGAATCTTTCGCTACTTCCGAAAGTGAACCACAGATTTCAGTAACTAATCCTGATTCAGAGACTGATAGCCAAAAGGCCGTTTCTTAAAACAGCACCGCCACCTGCATGCGGCCGGTGTGCACGGTGTTGATTCCGCTGGCTTTGCGGCCGTCGTAGGCCAGCGTGATGTTGAGGCCGTTGCTGAGGCGCTGCTCCACGTTCAGGTTCCAGGTGAAGTTGCTGCCGTCGCGTAGGGCATTCAGGATTTCAATGCCCACCACGGAAGCCGGGTCGCCCTTGAACGACACCCGGGTGTAGTGCGTGGCGGCCGACACGGTGCGCTTGCTCACCTGGCTCAGGCGGGCTTCGAGGCCCAGGTCGTCGAAGATGCCGGGCTTGGTTTCGGCGGGCGTGGGAACGGGCACGGTGGGCAGCGTGGTGAGGGTATTCTGCTTCCGGGTATGGGCGTAGGTACCCGTCAGGCGCAGGCTGGGCGTGGGCTGGTAGCTGATTTCGGGCTGCACGGTGTACATCAGCAGGCGGTAGTTGCGGGTGAGCAGGTAGTTGCTGCTGGCCTCGCGGATGTCGCGCGCGGCCGTGAGGCGGCCCGTGAACGTGGTGGCCAGCGTGCGGCGCAGGAGCAGGCTCTGGGTGCTGAGGTTGCGCAAATCGGAGCCCTGCACGAGCCGGGTTTTCTGCTGCGTTTGCTGAAAGGTGAGCTCGGCCCCAAAAATGGGGTTCGAACGATTGAAGTACAGCGTGTTGCGAAACAGTTGATTAAAAGCCAGCAGCTGGGCGTCTTCCTTATCGAAGCTCAGGGGACTGAGGCGCTTGAGCACGGACGGGTCGGTGGTGCGGCGGTCGACGGTGATGCTGGTGAGCGTGGCGAAGCGGGCGGCCACCGCGCGCCAGCCGCCGGCCGCGCGCCAGCCGCGCGGGGCGGCCGTGGTGAGGCGATAGGCCAGCCGGTTGGTATAGGCCGTCACGTAGTCGGTGGTGGGCAGATACACCTTGATGAACGTGCGGTACTGCGCATCCGGCGTCTGGGCCTCGAAAAACTCGTCCTTGTCCTGCGCGCCATTGTTGTTCAGGTCGCCGGCGTAGTAGTGGGTGCCCTGCCCGGCCGGCACGGCCAGAAACGAGTAGTCACGCTTGAGCTCGCGGCCGGTGGCGATGCTGTAGTTCAGCTCGGAGCGCACCTGGTTTTGCAGCAGGCCCACGTTGTAGAACAGCTGCCCGAGCACGGTGCGGTTGCGGGCCAGACCCAGCGAGTCGAGGTTGCGGTAGGTGCCCAGCACACGCACGTACTGGTTGCGGCCCAGCCGGCTGGCCAGCATGCCCTGCCAGGTTTGGGCGGTGCCGCGCCGCTGCAGCGCGGTTTGCTCGCGGTTGGGAGCCTGGTCGCGCCGGTAGGTATAGTCGAGCCGAAACTGGGTGCGGGCTGAGTCACGGCTCTGAATAAACACGTCGTGCTCGTCGAAGTAGTTGGCCGAGCGGATGGTGTCGGTGCTGGTCGAGCTCACCCGGTTTTTATCGAAGCGGTAGGCGTAGCCGGGCACCACGCGGCCGCCCACGTAGCGCCCCGTGGCCTCGCCCCGCGCCCAGCTCGAATTGAAGCGCCCGGCCTGCGAGTTCAGCAAAAACAGCGAGCCGCGCAGCTGCAGGTTACCCACTTGCTGGGCCGCGTCGAGCCAGTGCTGCACGCCATTCACCTCGCCGGGCCGGAAGCGGCGGCTCAGGCGGTAGTTCACGCTGTGGTTCAGGTCGCGGCTGGCCCCCAGGCTGAAGTTAAAAATATTGTCTTCGCGGGCCACGGCGGCCGCGCCCACGTTGGCCGTGTTGCTCACGTTGCTCCAGTTGCGGTCGAACTCGATGTCGCGGTAGCGGTCAATCGGCGCGAAGCGCTTGCCGGTATACTCGTAGTCCATGGTCGAGCGCAGGCGGTAGCCGCGCAGCGCGCCGGCCCCGGCCAGGGCGGCGGGCAGGCGGCGGTCCTGCACCACGTAGCCCACCCGGAAAGCGCCGTCCTGGTCGCTCACCGGCGAAAAGCGGTTGCGGTCGAGCCGCGAGCGGGCCGCATCCACGAATACCGTCGTGCTGCTGTCTACCTGCAGGCTCACGCCTACCGTAGCCATCTGCTTCAATAGCGGCGTCGGAATGCGGCGGATGGGCAGGTAGCGGCCCTGGCGCACGCCCACCACGGGAGCCACGTACTTATACACCCGGCCGTTGCTGGTCTGGTCGGCCACGTCGGTCGAAAGAATGTAGTCGCCACTGCCCTGCCCCACGTCCGTAAAGCGCACCGAATACACGCCGCGCAGCGTATCGGCCCCCAACGCTCGGCTGAACTGGCCGGTGCGCGGGTCGCGCCGGTACAGCACCTGCGCGCGGGAGTACTTCACCGAGTCGCCGCCCGCCACTTCGGCCACGGCCACGTTGCCGGCGCGGCGCAGCTGTTTCAGCACCGTGGTGTCTTTCAGGTTCAGGTTGAGGGCGTTGTTGGGGTTGTCGGCCTCCTGGTAGAAGTTGCCGTGCACGCTCAGCCGGCCCAGCTGCTGGTAGTGGCTGGCGGCCACCAGCGAGCGCGAGTAGTTGAGGTCTGAATACTCGAAATCAATCTTGATGCGCGAGTTGCGGGTGATGAGGTGGCGCGGCGTGAACGTGACCTCGGCCAGGTTGTAGTCGATAGTGTAGTCGGCATCGAAGCCCCGGGTTTGCAGGCGGCCGTCGAGGTACACCTTCTCGGAGTTGGCCAGCACGATGATAAACTGCTCGCCGTTGGGCCCATTGAGGCGGTAGGGCCCCTGCACGTTCTCAATCGGCCGCACGTCGAGACTGGCGAATTTGCCCTTGGCCACGCCGCCCGCTATCGAGGTGGAGGAACGCCAGATTAGGCCCTTGCGCACGCCGCCGACCGTAACCTCACGAGACCCCTCCGGGGCCCGCCCCCCCTCACCCGTGGAGAGGGGGGAGCCTGACGTTGTTGTGCGGTCGCCCAGCGGCAGCGGCGGGGCTACGCCGGGCACCTGCCGGTTGGGGCCCAGCCCGGCAGGGTCTGTAAGCTGAGGCTGGCTGATAGCGGGCGGGGTGAGCGTGGCCGACGACGGCCCGGCAATGCCGCCGCCCGGTACCTGCCCGGCCACGCCGTTCAGGAAAGTAGCGTTGGCCACGCCCTGGCTCGCGCCATAACCCGCCAGGCCCACGATGGGCGGACCGAAATTGGCCTCGACGGCCGCACCCTGGATGTTTTTGTAGTAGCGCAGGAAGTAGTCGGGCTTGTTGCGCAGCACCACGTCGCCGGCCGTCAGGTTCCAGATGGGGTTGGTGAGGGTGAGGTAGATTTTATCGAACTGCTGGAGCTGCTGGGTGTTGCCCTCGGGCTGGAAGGGCACGTTCTGGTCCGAAATCGCGGCCGTGAGGTGGATATTTTCGGCCAGCTGGCCTTCCAGCTGCAGGTTCAGGGCCGAGTTCACGAACACGTTCTGGGTATTGCCAAAGCTGAGCCCACGCGATAGGTTGCCCGTTTTGCTGATGCCCGGCGTGTTCAGAATCTGCTCCTTCACCGAGAAATCCTCCATTCGCATCGAGCCCTGCCGAAAACCAATACTGTCCATCAAATTACGCGGCCGCCGGAACCGCGCCGCCGTGAGGCGCAGCGGCAGCACCCGGTAGCACACCAGCAGCGAATCGGACCGGCCCGCGCCGCTGCTGTCGCGCGGCGCGGGCCGCACCCAGCGGTACTGCTCGGTGCGGCCATCGTAGTCCAGCCCGCGACCATTGGCTGTCACCGACGATGGCACGATGGTGAGCGTATCCGTCAGCGTGAAGCTGGTGGTATCGCGGCCGGCTGCCAGCCGTACCCAGCGGCAGCGGCGGGTGCTGGGCGGGGGCGCTTCGCCGGTTTTCGCCGGCCGCGTCTGCGCCCGTACTTCCGTTTTCGAGAATAGGAATGCCGCTACGAGCAGGCCCACGAGGGGAAAGCACAGACGTAAGCGACGAATCATGCGGTAAAGGTCGGGTTTGGCGGGTAACGCTGGGAGCAGTTGGTTTCGTGCCGTGGCTTGGGTATCGCGGCGGCATTACCCCGCCAGCGGCAGCTCGATGAAGAAATCCGTCCCCTCTCCTACCCGCGTCTCAAACCAGATTTTGCCGCCCGCGCTCTCGATGCCGCGCCGGGCCACGGCCAGCCCAATGCCCGAGCCGGTTTCCTTGGTAGTGAAGTTGGGCACGAAGACTTTCTCGCGCACCTCATCGGGAATACCCGCGCCGTTGTCGCGGATGGCCACGCGCACGCTGCCGCCCCCCACCAGTTCCAGGCTCACATCGATGTGCGAGGCGCGGCCGGCGGGCACGGCCTGGCGGGCGTTTATCAGCAGGTTGTTGAAGGTGCGGACCAGCAGGCTTTCGTCGGCGTACACCACGTAGCGGCCGGTTTCGGCGTCGGGCGGCAGGTGCAGGTCGAGGGCCCCGTCGTCGGTATCAGGCTGGTGCAGGCCGGCGCAGCGCCGCAGAATCCCGGCCACATCGAGCCGCTCGGGGCGCATAGCGGGCAGGTTGGTGAAGGTGCTGAAGCTGGTCGCGATGTCGCTCAGCACGTCAATCTGGGTAATCAGCGTTTGGGAGATGCGGCCAATCAGCTCCTCCGAGTTGGGCCGACGCTCGGCAATAGCTTTCTGCAGAAACTGCAGGCTCAGCTTCATGGGTGTGAGCGGATTTTTGATTTCGTGGGCCACCTGCCGGGCCATCTCACGCCAAGCCGCCTCCTTTTCCTGGGCCGCCAGCTCGCGCTTGCTAGCTTCCAGCTTGGTGAGCATGGCGTTGTACTCGCGCACCAGCAGGCCGATTTCATCATCAGAGCTACGGTACTCTAGCAGCTCGTTTTCGCCCGTCAGCGTGGTTTGCGTCAGCTTTTCGGTAATGAGCGTAAGCGGGGCCGTGAGCTGCCGCGCCGCTACGTAGGCCAGCCCCAGAAAAATCAAAAACATCAGCGTGAAGATGTTCAGGATGGTCGTAAACAGCTCCGTGAGCTTGGTATTCAGGGCCTTTTCCGAGTCGAAGAACGGAATGCCCACGTAGCCCAGAATTGAGCCGGTGGGCATGTCCAGCTCATCGGCCGACGACCCATCGTCATCATCAAATGGAGAGTTGACCGAGTATCTGGCCGTCTTATTGTTGATTACGCCCGCCCGGCCATGCCCCAGCGAATGGCCAGCCAGGTCGGCCACTACGGCCTCGCCCGCGCTGGCCCGCACCGGCAGGTACAGCGAGTTGAACGAGAGCGAACCCGCCCGCTCCGTGAGCAAGGCCCGGGGCCGGTTGCGCTCGCGCAGGGCCACCATCGCCTGCGGGTTCAGCAGCGGCCCGAGCAGGCCGGCGTCGAAAATCAGCGGCTGGCTGCTGGCCAGCAGCTCACCGTGCGCGTCGTAGAGGTTGAGGTCGGTTTCGGTGAGGGCGGCCACGTTTTTGGCCAGCGCCGCCAGGGTAGGCCGGGCGGTGCTATCGGACAGCAGATGGCGCTGCCGGCGCAGGCTTTCAAGGGCCAACTGCCCACGCCGTTCGTAGGTGCGGGCCAGGTCGCGCTTGTAGGAGGCAATGAGCTGGCTGGCCGTGGCCAGGCTCACCACCAGCAGCGGCACCACAATACCCACGTTCAGCAGCAGCTGAATGCGGGTGCTGAAGTTGAGGCGCGGCAATGCCTGGTCGCGCATCAGCAGCGCGCCCGCCCCCAGCAACAGCCAAAAACCCGCCGACAGCAGAAACTGAAACGAGAAATTGGCCAGCCAGTCGCCCACCGAGTACGTGGCCGTGGTCACGACCACCGTGCGGTCGAGCGAGCCGTGCACGCCGAAGTGCTGATAGCCCTTGCGCGTGAGGCCGGTGGCGTAGAGGCGCGGGTCGGCCAGCAGACCGGCCGGCAGGTGGTTGGCGTAGTCGAAGTCGCCCTCACTGTACACCAGCTGCCCCTTGTTGTAGCCCGCGTAGCTAAGCTCGGTAGCCAGCCCGGGCTCGAAGAACTTCTGGTCGACCAGTAGCTCCGGCAGCACACTGTAGGAAGTCAGCTTCTTGAGGGCCAGCTCTACGCGCACCGCCCCCAGCGGCAGGCCAATGCCATTCACCCGCTGGCCGGGCACGGTGATGTAGGCCACGTAGCGCCGCGAGCCAAACGGGTTATCCGACTGCATCAAAAACACCCCCGCCTGCCCGGTAGCCGTAGCCCGGCGGGCCGTGCTGACGCGCGCCGCCAGCAGATTGGGCGTGCCCGGAGCCGCTCCCACGGCATCACCGGGCGCGTCGTAGAGCGTAATATTGCTTTCGTATTTGTCGAAGTAGTCGTTCAGATACTGCCGGGCAATGCGCTCGCGCACCGCGTCGGGGTTGCCGAAAGCAGCCGTCAGCGACCGCCGCACGAAGGGGTCCACAGCAATCTTGCGCATCTGCTCGCTGAGCAGAAATTCTCCCTGAAAGTCATTATCAATCAGCAGATTGCCAGCCAGTCGCTGCTTATCTACCAGCAGCTGCTTTTCGAAACGCGCGTAGAGCGCCAGCGCGCCCGTAGCCGAGGCAAGGGCCAGCAGCAGCACTATCAGAACCGCAGCCTGGTAGCTGCCCGGCCCAGGTATGGCGCGCAGGTTCACGGCCCGTACCAGCGCCGCGAACAGCAGCAGCACCCCCATCAGCAGCAGCCAGGGCTCGCCCAGGGCCAGCCCGGTTCCCAGCACTGGCAGCGCCGCCGCCAGCGGCCCCCACAGCAGCACCCGGCGCGGCACGTGGCGCAACAGTGCCCCGGCCACCTGGGCCAGGCCAAATAAACCCGTGAGCCAGGCGGCGGTGTGCAGCAGCACGGCCAGCCCCAGCACCACCCAAAAGCCACTTAGCTGCACGTTGCGGCTCACATCGAGGCTCAGCTGGGAGCTGCCAAACGCCATGAGGTAGTAGCCGAAAAGCAGCCCCAGCCACATGGCGAAGGCACTACCAATTGCGGCCGCTGCCGCAAGCTGCCCCGGCATATGGGCCGGGGCCGGCAAGCGGCCCGGCACATTGTAGCGCCGCCACAGGGCTACGCCCCCAACCGCTACCAGCAGCGCCAGCAGCGCATCAAGCAGCAGGTCGCCCAGCGACGGGGCCCACCATGCCGCCGCATACACGCGCGGGTCGAACAGCGGCAGCTCGATGAAGGAGTATGGCAGGCTCAGAAACAGCAGCACTGCCCGCAACAACAGCAGCGGTAGTAGCAGCACCGCCACTACCCGCCCGGCGCGGCCGGCGCGCCACCAGCGCCGCGCCAGCAGCAGCCAGCCCGCCGCGTACAACAGGCTGCCCAACACCAGCAGCACCAGCGGCACATATTGCCCGGTGAGCGGATTGGGCTTTAATCGTCGAATCGAGAACAGATAATGCCCATCCGCAGCTTCGAACCGGGCCAGCCCCGGGGCCGCGTTATCGGCTACTACCTCAAGCTCCAGCCCCCGAAACAGCGCCTGCTCGCCGCCCTCGCGCAAATAGCGGTTGCTGATGCGATAATGGCGCTCCAGCGGCAGGTACATGAGTATCAGGAAACGGCCGGCCGGCTGCCGCAGCTGCACGAAGTTCCCCACCGGCGTCTCAATCAGTCGCTCCGCAACTGCCGGGGCGGTTTCGGCTTCGGGCCGCAATGTGGCATCGGACCAGTAGCGCAACACGCCGTTTTCCAGCACGCAGGTTGGGTAAGTGGTTTCGGCCAGCAGCTGCCGGAAGCTGTAGGGGCCGCGTTGCAGTTGCGTGGCCACGGTGTTGGCCTCGCGGCGGGCCGTGGCTTCGGCCTCGCGCACCACGTCCTGCAGGCGGGCCACATCGGTGCGCTGCACCACGCCCGGGGCCTGCCCGTAGCGGCTGGCCAGGTATCCCCCCGCAAAGCACAGCACCGCCGCCAATAGCAGCAACCCCGGCAAGCGCTGCCGCGTGCGGGCCGAAAGGAAAGCTGCAGATAAGCGAAAGGGAGCGCGCAAGAAAGCGGTGGTCAGGTAAATGATGGGCCGGAAGCAGGCTGCCCGCCCAAAGAAAGCCACTAAGCGCGGAAACAGCGCCTCCGCTTTCCCGGCCGGCTCGGGCCCGCTCCCTGTCAAAATCCAGGCCCAATAAAAAATGCCGCCCGAGAGCAGCATCCTTAACCACAGTATTTAACTGAAGGCTAGTATGGTAGATAGCGCGGGTCGAAACGCGCCCCACCGAAACAGTAGAGCATCACCGCCCTCGAATAGCGAAACAGCAACGGCGCAACTGATAGCACCGCCACCCCCACCGTTACTACATATACCCACACGGGCGGGTCGTTAGCAAAGTAATTCAACAGAAACCCAATCGCCAGCAAAATTCCCGTCGAAAAGCCCGAGCTGATGTACATGGCCCCGTAGTAAAAGCCGGGCTCAGGCTCGTATGTCTGGTGGCATACTGGGCATTCGACCGACATATCCATAAACTGAAAACTCCAGGCCGAATGCGCGAACAGCTTGCCGGTGTGGCAGCGCGGGCGGCGTAATTCCAACAGCGCCAGGGCCGTGGAAGGCACCGCCGCCACTAGGCGTTGGCTACCTTCCTGGGGTGCGTGCGGCGATACCAGAAGTAGCCCACCGCGCCCATCAGGATGTACGGCACGGTCATCATATACACGATGCCCTTGTTGAGGCCAGCCACGTCGTAGTCGTCGCGCTCCTGTCGGGCGGCTTCCACCTGCGATTTACACATCGTGCACTGGGCCTGGGCCGCCAACGGGGCCAGGCTCAGCAACAGGCCCATTAGAAGGACGAAAGCGGCGGTAAAAAAGGTCTTTTTCATAAGTAGAGCAACACCATTGCAGCGGCAAAGTTTCTCGATGTCAGGTATAGTACGGCGAAATCATGAAATACACGATTACGCCCGTCACCGACACGTACAGCCACACCGGAAACGTCCAGCGCGCAATCGCCTTGTGCTTGGTGTACTGCCCCGTGAGGGCAAAGTAAAGCGTGAACAACACCAGCCCTACCGTGACAACGGCCAGGCTGATGTGGGTGAGCAGCAGAAAGAAATAGACCGTACGAATGGTACCCGTGCCACCGAAATGGGTGCTGTCGACCTGCGAGTGGTAGGCGACGTACGACAGCAGGAACAAGCCCCCCAGAATGAAAGCCGTACCCATCGAAGCGCGGTGGGCCAGCACATTTTTCTGCTGAATAAAGTAAAACCCGACCAGCAGCGCTACCGCAGTCAGCGAATTCAGAACCGCATTCAGCGCCGGCAGCGACTTGAGGTAGGGTGCCGCACCCGAAATTTGGAAAACGCCTTTGTAGTAAAACAGTACGGCCACCAGCAGCGGCACCACCGCCCCCAGCGTCCCGAGGATGATTTTGTAGCGCGTGTAGTCGCCGGGGGCCATCACCGGCGGGTGCAGTTGGTTAGTGGGGGTGTTCATAGTCGTAAAGCTGCACGGTTACTTCCGTGAGTAAGCGGTCGATTTCGCGCCCGTCGGTACCGTCGTAGATACCACGCACGCGCCGTTGATTGTCGACCAATAACAGCCGGCCGGCGGGGATGTTAGCCGTGTAAACCGCGCCGGGCAGACGCTTGGGGTCGGCGGTGAGGCGGAACTCGCGCTGCGTAAGCTGCTGCAAAGTATCGGCCGGGCCAGCCAGGAAAAACCACTTGCCGGCAATGGTGCCGTACTGCTCGGCTAGTTTCGAGAGGCCGGCGGTATTAGCGTCGTCGTGGTTGAGCACGAACGTCACCAGCTTCACGCGGGGCTCGTGACGGAACTTCTCCTGCACCCGCAGCAGCTGGCGGGCTACTTGCGGGCTGGCCGCGTCGGCGGCAAAAAACTGCGCGATGTAGATGCCCTGCCCCATTTCCTGGCTGCTAACCGCCCGGCCAGTTGAGGATAATAGCCGAAACGGCGCGATTTGGTGGAAAACAGTATCGCGCTGCCAACCCCCGCCAACCTGCGTGGAATCCACGCGGTCGGACAGGTAAGTTGGCAGCGCGTAACGGTTGGTGCCGAAGCGGAACAGGAACAAAAAGGCCAGTACCGGCAACAATAGCAGCAGCCCCAGCAAAAGGGTTTGGCGGGGCCGCATCCGCTATTTGAACATGTTTTGCAGGACTTCGCCCATGAACGAACCCTCCGTGATAAGAGCTACCAGCAGCCAGACCAGCAGCGTCACCGGTACCATAATGGTCCAGATAAGCCCCTTGGTTTCGTGCTTCAGGTGCATGAATTCGGCTACGATAAAGAAAGCCTTGAGGATGGTGAGGCCGATGAAAATGCTGTTACGCAGCGTGCTGGGATGCATCAGAAACACAAACACGAATTCGACGGCCGTGATGGCCACCAGAATACCAAAAACACGCCAAATCCAGGCGGTGTTGGGTTTGGCGATTTCGCCAGGGGCGAGCGTATGCTCGGTAGTTGCGTGAGAAGCCATTGTTGAAGTTTTGAATGTTGAGGGTTAAGGGTTGAATGTGGGCCAAGTTGATAACTCAGCACTCAACATTCAGCATTCAACACTTTTTTAAACGAGGTAGAAGAAAGTGAATACGAACACCCAAACCAAGTCTACAAAGTGCCAGTAGAGGCCGATTTTCTCAATCATCTCGTAGTGGCCGCGCTTCTCGAAAGTGCCATTAGTGGTAGCGATGAAGCACCACACCAGCAGGCAGACGCCCGAGAATACGTGCGTACCATGAAAGCCGGTGATGAAGAAGAATAGGTCGGCGAAGAGTACCGGGCCATACTGGTTCATGTGCAGGTTGGCCCCGAAGAACTTAGTGCCATCGGCCATAATGGTCGGCTCGGCGTGGCCATTGATGAAGTGGCCCCACTCCCAGGCCTGGCTGGCCAGGAAGGTGCTGCCGAACAGGATGGTCCAGAGCAGCCACTTCTGCACATCGGCCTTGTCCATGCGGTGGCCGGCTTCAACGGCCAACACCATGGTCACCGAGCTCAGAATCAGAATCATGGTCATCAAAGCCACGAAGCCCAGGGGCACGTTGGCTTCGCCCATACCAGGAAAAGCATTAAACACATGGTCCGGAATGGGCCACCACCGCGTGCTAAAAACGAAATCTTTGGCTTCGCCGGTAAATACCTCGTGCTTATGGCGAATCATGCCATAGGTAGTGAGGAAGGCGGCGAAGGTGAAGGCGTCAGACAGCAGAAAGAACCACATCATCAGCTTGCCGTAGCTCGCTTTAAAGGGTTCGTTGCCGCCATCCCAGTTGCCGGTGCGTGGAGCGTCGAGGGTAGCGGAAGCAGCAGAGGGCTGCAAGGTGGTCGGTTGGGACATAGCGGACAGCGTAACGTCTAAATTAGTGGTTCAAAAGTAAGAACAAATACAGGTACAGCCAAAGGCCGCCCAGGAAGTGCCAGTACAGGGTAGCATTACCAATCGAGAGCATGGCGCGCGAATGCACCTGATAATTAAGCGTCCGCTTCAGCACAACGCCCAGAAAAACAAGTCCCGTAATCAGGTGAAAAGCATGCACCCCCATGAGTACATATACGAACGAACCCGACGGATTGGCGTCTGCGCCGCCGAAATAAGTATTACCGGCTACTAGGTCGCCAAAGCTATAATACTGCCCCACCAAGAAGGCGAGCCCCAGGCCGAGCGTAATCATCAAACCGATTTTTGCACGGTTGATTTCGTCTTTGCGAGCCGAGAAAAACGCCCACTGCATGGTAGCACTGCTCAGGGCAATGAGGATGGAGTTGATGAGCAGGGAGGCGGGCAGGTCGAATTCACGCCAGTTGCCTTCGTCGCGGCGCACAATGTAGCCGCTGGTGAAAGCCGCGAACATCATCACGATGCTGAAAATAAGCAGGATGAGCAGTACGCGCTTCGGGTGCCAGCCTAAACCGGTTTCCTTATCGGCTAAAATCTCAGGAGTCATACTATTAGGGATTTATGGTCAGTGGTTAACGGGTAATGCATTTTCGAGCGGAGCACGAAGCATCCACCGCTCATCATTAACAATTAACTACTAGATTTTGTCCAGCACCAAGGCAATTTGTACGATGGGCAAATACAGAAACGAGGCGAACATGATGCGCAGTGCCGCTTTGCGCGACTGGGTACGCATAAGCTGCACCGTGAGCAGCAGGAACAGAATGCCGGCCACCACGGCCACCAGCGCCGAGATACGACCCGATATGTTGAACTCCAGCGGCAGCAAGCTCAGTGGAATCAACAGTAGCGTATATGTCATTATCTGAAAAGCGGTGCGGATATCGCGGTTGCCAGGCGTGGGGAGCATCTTAAAGCCGGCCCGCTTGTAGTCGTCATCGGCCACCCAGGCAATGGCCCAGAAGTGCGGAAACTGCCACATAAATTGAATCCCGAACAGCACCCAGGCCTCAACCCCGATGTAGCCGGTGGCGGCCACCCAGCCAATAAGTGGCGGCAGGCCGCCCGGAATAGCTCCCACGGCCACACAGATGGGCGAAATCGTCTTCAGCGGCGTGTAAATGAAACCGTAGAGAATGAGTGAGAGCAGCGACAGGCCCGCCGTGAGCGGGTTGAAGCAGTACCAAAGCAGCGAAAGCCCGGCCACACCCAGTAACACGCAGAACACCCAGGCCTCAGCCGGCGAGAGTACACCAGTGGGCAGCGGACGCTTGGCGGTGCGGGTCATTAACTTATCAAGCTCACGTTCATGAACTTGGTTAATAATATTAGCGGAACCCGTTACGAGCAAGCCGCCCAACATGACGAGCAGCGCGCGGCTCCAGCTGAGCTCGTGCGCGCCCAGCATGTAGCCGATGGCACTAGAAAACGCCACCGTGAGCGAAAGCCGGAACTTGAGCAGCTGAAAATAGGCGCGGGCCTTCACCATCAATACCTGAGTTTTGTGCGCCGTGGGCGCTGACATCCTGGGCCAGCCCCCAACGGGGCCGCAAAGTTACGCAACAACCCGCCGGGCAGCATCCAGTGGCGCCATAGTTTCCCGACCTTTTCGGGCGCGGGCCACTGCCAGCAGCGTCAAAAACTGCACGCCGAACAACGCCGTCGCCAGCGTGAGGTGCACCGGCTGTACGGCCGGCGGCAGCGCGAACGAGGCCAGCACAATCCCCGCCAAAATCTCTAGTCCGATTGTAGCCAGCGTGGCCGCTACCAGCCGGCGCAGATGCGCACCACCAAGCTGCCACAACTCATATGCCACATACACATTTAGCAGCAGCACAACTGCCGACATCGTGCGGTGCAGGCTGAATACACTGCCCAACTTACTGACCCAGGTTTCGCGTCCCAGGTAATCGGCTGCTGCCGATACAATATCGACCTGTTCGCGCACCTGCGTGCCCAACACAATCTGCCAGAATGTGAGCAGTAGTGCCCCCCACAGCCACACTTGCACCGACAGCGCCGGCCGCCGCTCGCCGGCCGCTATTGACTCTACATTGGTTTCCGCACCTATGCCCCTCCCCCACTGCGCCCGGTCGACGGCATAGAGCAGCATTGCCACAATTACCAGCGCCAGCGCCATGTGTACCGTCACCATCACCGGCAACAGGTTGGTCGAAACCACCAGCGACCCCAGATAGCCTTGCACGCCGGTGAGTAAGAATGAGGCGAGTGCCAGCCAGAAAATGGCCCGGTCGCGCCGCCAGTATGGCAAGGCAAACACTACGGTCAGGAATACGAATACCCCAATCAGCGCCCCTAATAAACGGTTCACATATTCAATCCAGGTTTTTACCGGGTTGAAATCCGTTTCAATATACTGGGTGGGGTGAGCGAAAATGCTGCCTGCCACCTGCGCAAAACCCATTTTCTGGAGCGTGCGGGCTAACTTCTGGTTTTTGGCCACACGCTGGGCCGTGTAGACCTCTTTATAATCGGCTGGTAGTTGACTGGCCTCGGTGGGCGGCACCCACTGGCCAAAACACTTGGGCCAGTCGGGGCAGCCCATGCCGCTCCCAGTACTGCGCACCACGCCTCCTACCAGTATCAACAGATAAACGGCGACCACTGTAAGGATTCCAAACCAGCGAAAACGACGCAAGGCGGCACTATTGAAATTATTCTCCATTCTTAAAAAACGGTTGTGACTTCATCCACTTGTTAACAGCCAACTCCCACGAATGGTGGCGTAACCAGCAGGCAAAAAAACGGGCCGCCGATGAGGCGGCCCGTTCGGGGACTTGCGTTATTTTGACTACTTAATCGGCCAACTCCTGCTCGTAAGGCAGGTTCGACGACTGCGTTTGCGAGTACGGTACGTTCTGCGGAATGAAATCCGCCTCTGAACCGGGCTTGCTGTAGTCATAAGGCCAACGGTACACGGCCGGAATCTCGCCGGGCCAGTTGCCATGGCCGGGAATTACCGGCGTCGTCCACTCCAGCGTAGTCGAGTTCCATGGATTCATGGTAGCCCGACGGCCGCGGAAGATGCTGTAGAAGAAGTTGAAGATGAAGATGAACTGACCCAAGAAGGCGATGATGGCTGCAATCGAGATGAATTTGTTCAGGTCAGCGAATTGCGAGAAGGCATCAAAACCAGTCCAGGCATAATAACGGCGGGGGAAGCCAGCGATACCTACATAGTGCATCGGCATGAACACCAAGTACACGCCCACGAAAGTCAGCCAGAAGTGGATATAACCCAGTTTCTCATCCATCATACGACCGAACATCTTCGGGAACCAGTGGTACACACCGGCAAACAGGCCGAAGAAGGCCGAACTACCCATTACCAGGTGGAAGTGAGCTACCACGAAGTAGGTATTGTGCATCTGGATATCCAACGTCGCGTTGCCAAGGATAATACCGGTCAGACCGCCTGAGATAAACAGTGACACAAAGCCAATGGCGAACAGCATAGCGGCCGTGAATCGGATGTTACCGCGCCACAGAGTAGCCAGCCAGTTGAATACTTTCACGCCAGAAGGCACGGCAATAATCAATGTCAGGAACATGAATACCGAACCCAAGAAGGGGTTCATACCCGTCACGAACATGTGGTGAGCCCACACGACGAACGACAGCAGCGAGATACCAATCAGCGAGCCAATCATGGCACGATAGCCGAAAATGGGCTTGCGGGCGTTAGTGGCCAGTACTTCCGACACCATGCCCATAGCAGGCATGATTACGATGTACACCTCGGGGTGACCCAAGAACCAGAACAAGTGCTGGAACAATACGGGCGAACCGCCCTGGTTGCTCAGTGCCTGACCAGCGATGTAGATATCCGAAAGGAAGAAAGAGGTGCCAAACGAACGGTCAAACACCAGCAGCAACGCAGCCGAGAACAAAACCGGGAACGACAAAATACCGAGGATGGCCGTCAGGAAGAAAGCCCAGATGGTGAGCGGTAGTTTGCTCATGCTCATACCGCGGGTCCGCAGGTTGATAACCGTCGTCACGTAGTTCACACCGCCTAACAGCTGCGACACGATAAAGAACACCATACTCACCAACCACAGCGTCATGCCCGCGCCGGAGCCGGGAATAGCCTGCGGCAGCGCGCTCAGCGGCGGGTATATTGTCCAGCCGGCAGAAGCGGGTCCTGTCTCGATGAACAGCGACGAGAACATAATCACACTGGAAACAAAGAAGAACCAATACGACAGCATGTTCATGAAACCCGAAGCCATGTCACGCGCACCTACCTGAAGCGGAATCAGGAAGTTCGAAAACGTACCTGATAAACCCGCCGTAAGCACGAAAAATACCATGATGGTACCGTGCATGGTTACCAGCGCCAGATAAAACTCGGGGTTCAGCTTACCAGCTTCAATCCAGTGGCCAAGTACTGGCTTCAGCCACTCCATTGTACCCTCAGGCCAGCCGAGCTGCAAACGAAAAAGACTAGATAACGTGCCACCTACAATAGCCCACAGCATACCCGTAATCAGGAATTGCTTGGCAATAACCTTGTGGTCCTGGCTGAACACATACTTCCACAACCAATGCTGGTCATGATGGTCGTGTTCGTGTTCGTCATGGTGCAGGTGGTCGCCATGCTCCACGGTTGGCACCGGAGCGGAGCCAACGCCCCCCTGCGCTTGCACGCTGGGCGAAAGATTGGGTTTGGGTGTCAGTTCTGACATAGCGGAGTACCGTTTTTATTAATTAGTTCGAAGCAGCAAGAGGCATGGGAGCAGCCTCCACTTCGGGCGCATTAGCTACGGGAGTAACCATCGTTTTAGCTTTCTGTTTGAAAGCAGCCATCACTTCCGGGTTCTTTTGCGAAAAAGATTGTTGTGCCGCATACCAGTTCTGGTAATCATCCGGCTCATCAACAATCACCGTGGCTTTCATGGCGTAGTGGCTACCACCACATAGCTGGTTGCAGGCCAGCTCGTAATTGAATTTGGGGTTGCCAAGCTTGGCGCGCATCTCATCAGTCGTGGTAGTCGGCGTGAACCAGAAGCGGGTCGGCATGCCTGGTACTGCGTACATCTGCACACGGAAATGTGGCATGTACACAGCGTGCAGCACATCGCGCGAACGAATCTTAATCAACACTGGCACCCCTTTGGGTATGTGAATTTCGTTAGTGGTGAAGTCATCAAGAGCCGACTTATCGCTCAGGTCGAAGCCCCACTCGTTCACGGCATCAATCATGCGGTAGTTAATCACACCCAGTTTCATGTCGCGGCCAGGATAACGCACCAGCCAGTTGAACTGCTTGCCCATCAGCTCCACTACTACTGAATTCTTCGGCGCGGGACCAGTGATACGCGTCCAGGCCTTCCAACCAGCGAAAATCAATGAAGCCATTACAATGGCCGGGATGATGGTCCAGATAACCTCAATCTTGTTATTATGGGCAAAGAAGTAGGCCCGACGGCCTTCCTTGTGCTGATAACGGTAAGAGTACCAGAACAACAACGCCTGAGTGATGACAAAAGCCACCCCAATAACAGCCATCGTAGTCCAGAACATGGTTTCCATCTTATGGCCATGCACTGAGGCGATAGGCGGGTTCATCTTGTTGAAGTTTTCAACGAAGGAATAAGCGAACCAGGCCCCACCAACCACCATGAATACGATGAACAGGAGCGCGTTTACACTATTGCTCACACCAATATCGCGGGTAAACGAACCCGAGAAAATTGAGGTGAATATCTGCAAGCGAAACAGCAGGCCGAACACGACCAACAGCAGCACCAGCACCAGTAAAATGGTTAAAGCAGTCATTGAATTGTTAGTAGTAAGTACTGATTATTAGGTATTAAGCATTGTTGAGTGACTTGAATCAGCCTGGCTGCTTAATACCGCCTACTAAAAGCTATACCTTAAGTAGTATGGTGCAGGCTCTCTTCGAAGAAGGGATGGTTCACAGGCACCAGCGATGCCGAAGCGAGACGGCGAGTGAACAGAATCAGGAAAGCGCCGAGGAAAATAGCCGCGATACCAATCTCAATCAAGAACCCGTTTTCGCCGCGCAAAGTTGCGGGCATGAGCATCAGATAGAAGTCGGACCAGTGACCGCAGAGAATAGCGATGGCCACGATTTTCATGATAATCATCTGGCGCTTGGCATCACGCGTCATCAGGCCCAGGAAGGGGAAGACGAAGTTGATGGCGATGTTGAAAAAGAACATAAAGGTGTAGCGACCTTCAAACCCGCCGAGGCGTTGATTAAAGTACACCGCTTCCTCAGGAAGGTTGGCATACCAAATCAGCATGAACTGCGCAAACCACACATAAGTCCAGAAAATGCTGAAGCCGAACATCAGCTTGCCGAGGTCGTGGATGTGGCTGGAATTCAAAGCCCGCAGATAGCCTTTTTGTTTCAGAAAAATAGCCGTGAGGGCAATGGCCGCGATGCCCGATACCCACCATGAGGCAAATACGTACCAGCCAAACATGGTGCTGAACCAGTGCGGGTCAACCGACATCACCCAGTCCCAAGCCGACATCGAAGAGGTTACGGCATACAGCACCAGAAACAAGGCCGAAGCAGTGATGCTCTTATGGAACCAGTAAGTACCACCGTTAAGGTCTTCGGCCAGCGACAACTGACGTAGTTTCCAGCTGAATACGCCCCAGATAACGAGGTAGCTTACCATACGAATTACATAGAACGGCAGGTTGAGGAAGCCTTCTTTGCCTTTAATAATGGCATCGAAGTGCTCCGACTTGGGGTCCATGATGCCGTCGTGCGTCCAATGGAAAATATCCTGCCGGCCCACGAGGAACACAATCAGCATGATTACCCCGCCCGGGATTACCCAAGCGCTGAGAGCTTCGGCAATGCGCTTCACCATTACCGACCAGCCTGCATAGGCCACGTAGTTGATAGCCATGAACACAGTACCAACCGTGGAAACGCCGAGGAAAAACAAGTTGCTGTGCCAGAGGCTCACTACCAGGCGCTTAATCAGGACGGAGTGTCCTTCTTCATGCGCCGCGCCGTGGGCGGCGGCCGCGTGCCCGGCGGCTTCGCCGTGCTCGGCAGCGCCCCAACCCATCACCTGGGCCAGAATACCCACGATGAGCAGCAATACGCCAGCGGCGATAATCGCGAAAAAAGTTTTACGGGCGCCATCCGTAACGACGAGCTGTTCAGCCGTGGCGCTTTCTTGGTGCGTCATAGTTGCCATAGTGCGTTAGTTAGCGGTGCCGTTAGTTGCTTTGGTTCCGCCCTGGCCTGGGGTTTCGGAACCATTAGATGCTTGAGCCTTGCCCACGGGGGCCTGGTTGGTGCGGTCAGTCATTTCGGTTGAGTCGTTTGCCGTGCTGGTTGGGCCTTTGGCCACCAGTTTGCTTAGCGCATCGGGCCCTTCGCCACGCTGGAGGACGCGCACATACATGGCAATTTTCCAGCGCTCCTCTGGGTTTACAATGGAACCGTGGGGCATCATACGGTTGCGGCCCCACTGGATGACGTGGTAGATGTGGCCATCGTTCATCGTTTTGTAGGATTCGGCCGCGTAGTTCGGTACGCCCTTGAACTTCAGGCCCACCGGGCCCTGGCCATTACCTTGCTCGCCATGGCAGTGCGAGCAAATGCGCGTGTACAGCACTTTGCCTTCTTCCAGATTCGCCTTCGTGTAAGCGTAGGGATTACGGAGCACACGTTCGGCGATTCGGACGCTATCCTTCGGAATATGGTCGAAATAGTTGAGCTTGCCACGGGGCACGGTACCGTTGGCCGGCGTGCGCTCATTGATACCAAACGAATTGACCGGGTTAAAGTGAGTCTGGCTCAGGGGGTCGTACGGGATGGACTCGTACATCTCCGGGGCGTACTCCACACCGGGGTCGTTTCCGTCGTGGGTGCAGGCCGTAGTGGCCAGTCCCAGGGAAAGCAGCAGCGCCGAAACGCGCAGGCTCAGGGTCAGCGGATGCGTCATTACTAGTTAGTCATTTCTTTTTGGTTGACTTCCGAAGCACCATTTTCGCGGAGCAACTGAGTCAGCCGGGGAAACTGCGAGCTGGTTTCATCCAGTTCGATGGCCATTACGAACTTGTCGTCGGTGGCGCGTACGTCCATCACCGGCACTTTGAAGCGTGGGTACAGACCCGTGATGGTGAAGAACGTGATGGCCATGCCGTGGCAGGTGAAGAACACGGTGAGCTCGAATGCTACCGGCACAAAGGCGGGCAGACCGATGTGGGGCTTGCCCCCGATAATCATCGGCCAGTCGAAACCCAGCATGTAAATCTGCATCCACAGCGCGAAGGCCAGGCCCGTCATACCGAAGAAAAAGGCGGCGATGGGCAAGCGCGAACGCTCGATGCCGAGGGCATCATCAATACCATGAACCGGGTAAGGCGAGAATACGTCG
This sequence comes from Hymenobacter sp., assembly GCA_031387395.1. GTDB lineage: Bacteria > Bacteroidota > Bacteroidia > Cytophagales > Hymenobacteraceae > Hymenobacter. Next base: position 5,430 of record JANNDE010000145.1, on the reverse strand, counting down.
TAGATTTTTACGCCGGCGGCGCGCACGTTTTCCACGGCGTGCAGCAGCACGTCTTCGTCTTCGAAGATGCCGAGGGCGAATTGCTTAGTCATGCTGATTGTAGTTTACGGGAGCCGAGGCAGGGACACCGGGGGTGACGGTTTGAGCGGGCGCGTGGTGCGCTTTGTTGGGGTTGTAAGTCGGACCGTTGTCGACGGTGTACTTCAGGATGGTCTTTACTTCGGCCATGTTAATTACAGGGAAGAATTTGGCGAAGAGCAGGAACAGCGTGAAGAACAGGCCGAGGGTACCCACATATAGGCCGATGTCGATAATCGAAGGCGAGAACATGGCCCAGCTCGACGGCAGGTAGTCGCGGTGCAGCGAGGTCACGATGATTACGAAGCGCTCGAACCACATGCCGATGTTCACGATGATGGACAAGATGAACGTAAGCGGAATGCTGTAGCGCACGCGGCGGAACCACACCAACTGCGGCGTAATCACGTTGCAGGTCATCATCGAGGCGTATGCCCACCAGTACGGGCCGGTAGCGCGGTTGATGAAAGCGTACTGCTCAAATTCAACCTGCGAATACCAGGCGATAAAGAACTCCGTGATATAAGCCACACCCACGATGGAGCCGGTTACCATCATGATTTTGTTCATCAGCGCGATGTGTTCCAACGTGATGTAATCTTCGAGGCGGAACACCACGCGGGTAATCAGCATCAGGGTCAGCACCATGGCGAAACCTGAGAAGATAGCACCGGCCACGAAGTAGGGCGGGAAGATGGTCGTGTGCCAGCCCGGTACCACCGAGGTAGCAAAGTCCATCGATACGATAGTGTGTACCGAGAGTACCAGCGGGGTCGAAACACCGGCCAGAATCAGCGAAACCGTTTCGTAGCGCGACCAAGCTTTGGCCGAACCCTTCCAGCCGAAGCTCAGCATGGAGTAGCTAAACTTGGCAATAGGGCCCTTAGCGCGGTCACGAATCGAGGCGAAGTCGGGAATCAGACCAATGTACCAGAACACCAGCGACACGGTGAAGTAGGTCGAGATGGCGAACACGTCCCACAGCAGGGGCGAGTTGAAGTTAGCCCAAAGCGAACCCAGCGTGTTCTGGAACGGGAAAACGTAGAATGCCAACCACGGACGGCCCATGTGCAACACCGGGAACATGGCGGCGCAGATTACGGCGAAGATGGTCATGGCTTCGGCCGCGCGGTTGATGGAACTCCGCCACTTCTGACGGAACAGCAGCAGTACCGCCGAAATCAGGGTACCAGCGTGGCCAATACCTACCCACCACACGAAGTTAGTAATGTCCCAGGCCCAGTTAACAGTCTTGTTCAGGCCCCACTCGCCGATACCGTACCAAACGGTGCGGTAAACTGAGTAGAAGAAAATGCCTAGAAAAAACAGCGCTACGCTCAAGGCAGCCATCCAACGCAGGTTGGGTTTGGCTTCGACCTGGTAGCAGATGTCTTGCGTGACGTCGTGTAACGTCTTACCGCCGGTTACGAGCGGTTCGCGTATGGCTGATACGTGCTGCATATGAGAATAATTTAGGCTTAAGCTTCTACTTCGGGGGCAAAGAACTCCGACTCAGCATTACGAATCTTCGTCAGATAGGTCACGTTCGGCTGCACGTTGATAGAGTCGAGCGAGTGGAAAGCGCGCTCCCCATCCTCACGGCGCAACAGCTGGCTGATGCGGCTCTTGGGGTCTTTCATATCACCGAACACGATGGCTTCGGTGGGGCACGACTGAGCGCAGGCGGTTACAATCTCGCCATCCACGGGGCGACGCTTCTGCTTCTTGGCTTCGAGCTTGCCGAGTTGGATGCGCTGCACGCAGAACGAGCATTTTTCCATCACACCACGAGCACGAACCGTTACGTCCGGGTTCAGTACCATACGGCCGAGGTCGGTGAACATGTGGCCGTTCACTACTTCGAACTTCTCGTTTGAGTAGTACGAAAACCAGTTGAAGCGACGCACTTTGTACGGGCAGTTGTTGGCGCAGTAGCGCGTGCCGATGCAACGGTTGTAGGTCATCTGGTTGAGACCTTCCGAGCTGTGCGTGGTAGCCAGTACCGGGCACACTGTTTCGCAGGGCGCGTGGTTGCACTGCTGGCACATCATCGGCTGGAAGATAACCTGCGGGTTTTCCGAGGGGTCTTCCATGGCGGCGTAAGTAGCTACCTTACCTTTGGTGTCAAAGTCGCTCTTGTGCGCGTCGGAGCTGTAGTAGCGGTCGATGCGCATCCAGTGCATCTCGCGGCGGTTAATAACCTGCTGCTTGCCTACTACGGCGGTATTGTTTTCGGTCTGGCAACCTACCACGCACGAGCCGCAGCCAATGCACGAGTTCAGGTCGATGGCCATGCCCCAGTGGTGGTTGTTATACTGGTAGTCCTGCCACAACGACACCTTGTTAGGAGCTTCCAAACCGTCGGGCGTCGAAACCTTCTCGTATTCGGTTACCTTCTTGGGGTCTTTTACATACATCGCCAGCGTGCTTTCCTGTACTACCGGGCGGCGGTCCATCAGCGTCTGGTGCGTCTGGGTCTGGGCGATGGGCGAGGTAGCGCCGGTTTTCTCCAGCGTCACCACGTTCTGGTACTGAATGCCGCCGTTGGCCGTCATGGCCAGCGGGGTGGCGTTTTCACCTACTTTGTCGCCAGCTTTGCCAGCCAGCGTACGGCCGTAGCCGAGGGCGATGCTCACCGTACCGTTGGTCTGGCCGGGCTGGACAAGTACGGGCAGTTCGATGCTGTAGCCGTTGGCGGTTACTTTGAGCACGTCGCCCTGCTCCCACTTCTGCTCGATGGCCATCTTGCGCGGCACGGCCACGTAGTTGCCCCAGGTTGCTTTCGAAATGGCATCGGGAAGCTCCTGCAGGAAGGGGTTGTTGGCTTCGGTACCAGCGGCGCTGAGGCCACCTTTTTCGTACAGGGCCAGCTCCACGCCGGAAGCTTTAGCGCCAGCGCCGAGCTGCGAGGCCGCGGCGGCAGCGCTCATGCCAGTCATGGCCGAAGCAGCGGGCAGGGCCGAGTCCATAGTTACCCCATCGTGCACAACCTTGTCCCAGGCGGCGTCGGTTGGGGTGATACCACGCCAGTTGGCGCGCAGGTATTTGTAGTAGCTGGTGTTATTGCCAGCCCACTTCAGCAGGCTTTCCTGGGCTTGGCGAGTAGCGAACAACGGGGTAATTACCGGCTGACCCAGGCTGAGGTAGCCGCGCTTGGGCTCGAAGTCGTTCCACGATTCCAGCCAGTGGCTGTCGGGCGCGGCGTACTGGCAGAGGCTGCCGGTTTCGTCGAGGCGGTCGTTGAGCGAAATGGTGAGGCCTACTTTGGCGATGCCCGACTTCACCTTTGCACCCAGCGGGTGGTTGTAAACCGGGTTAGCGTTGTAGAAAATCACCGCACCTACGGCACCGGCGTTCATATCGTTCACCAGCGCGGTCATGCGGGCGTCATCGCCCTGGCGCAGGTTGCTAGGAGCACCACCGGTGGTGGTACCGCCGTTACCCAGCGCCTGGTTGATGGCCGTTACCAGCGTCTGCACGGCCGGGTCGTTCGAGCCCGAGATAATCAGGCCAGCACTACCAGCAGCCTTCAGTTCAGCCGCCGCTTTGCCTAGTGCGGTTTTAGTGTCGGCACCGGCCCCGTTTACAACGTGGTTGTATATGGCCAGCGCGGCGGCACCCATTTCCGACGGTTTCACCGGAATCCGCACGTCGGCATTGGAGCCGGAGAGCGAGAGGGCCGTTTCAATCTGGATGTGGCGCGACATCGTACGCTTAGCGTTGCTCACCTTGCGGTTTACCACGTACTGCTTGGCGTATTCCACCGGCGAAATCCAGGTACCCAGAAAGTCGGCACCGAGGCTCACGATGACGTTGGCTTTGCTGAAATCGTAGCCGGGTACCACGCCGCCGTTGGCCTGCAACAGGGCCGAAGACGAGTGCGCGTCATACATAACGTGCGTCGTACCAGGGTAGCGCGCGGTGAATTCGGCAATAGCCTTCTTCGTGCTGGGGCTGATAATCGTGTGCGACACGATGGCAATGCGGCCAGCACCGGCGAGCTTCTCACGAATCTCACGGTCCACCTGCTTCATATCGGCCTGCTTGCCTTTGATGGCGAAATGCTGCAACCGGCCACCATCGTAGAGGCTCAGTACGGCAGCTTGCGCCCGGGCCGAGAGGCCACCCTTGGTGATGGGGGATTCGGGGTTGCCTTCGAGCTTAATCGGCCGACCGTCGCGGGCCTTCACCAGCACGGCGTTGTAGTCAGCACCAGTAAAATAGGTGGAGGCGTAGAAATTCGAAATCGCCGGGTCGATTTCTTCGGGCTTGTTCAGGTACGGAATCGCCTTTTTCACCGGCGTTTCGCACGAGGCCAGCACCGCCGCGCCAACGCCAAAGCCCATCAGCTTGAGGAAATCGCGACGGGGGGCCGAGGTGGCATCGCTGCTCTCGTGGCTCTCTTTTACCGGCATGAACTCGGCAAAAGCCGATTGCATGAATTCCGGGGCGCTTTCCAGTTCCTCAATTCCTTTCCAGTACTTCATTTGAATTGGTAATCAGTAGTCGGTATTGGGTAGTCAGTATTTGCTATCAGGTAGTCTCAATACTGACTACCCAGTACTGACTACTAAAAAAATATGCTTAGTAGTGGCACTTCGAGCACTCGGTACCACCGTTCGACGATACGGTGAAGGGGGCACCACCATTCTTGGTGTCGTGCAGCTTCACGAGGTTGTCGTAGTACTTGTTATCCTTGGTGTTGAGGGGCATCTCGCGGTGGCAGTTGATGCACCAGCCCATGGTGAGGGCCGAGTACTGGTACACCACTTCCATGTTCTGGATGGGGCCGTGGCAGGTCTGGCACTGGAGGCCAGCCACCTGCGTGTGCTGCGAGTGGTTGAAGTAGGCCAGGTCGGGCAGGTTGTGGATGCGCACCCACTGGATGGGCTGCTTGCGCTCGATGGCACGGTAAATCTTCTTGATTTCGGGCGACTCCGTCTTAATCTGCGAGTGGCAGTTCATACATATGTTGGCCGAAGGAATGTTGGCCGACTTGCTCTTGTACACCGACGTGTGGCAGTAGGCGCAGTTAATCTGGTGTTCGCCGGCGTGCAGCTTGTGTGAGAAAGCAATGGGCTGCGTGGGCTGGTAGCCCTGGGTCAGGCCCACGGCCATCACGCTTTGCACGCCTTCATAGAGGAGTACGAGTGCGAAAACCGTTCCGACAACACCACGCAACACGGGCGAGCGATAGAACTTGTTCCAGTCGAAGCGCTGCTCCAAAACTTCCGTATCGCGGCCGTCGAGGTCCTTACGGCCCCGCAGCACGTCGCGCATCAGGTTGCCAATAATGACCAGCGTTACCACCAGCACAATCAGCACCACCACCAGCACGATGAGCAGCATGTC
>JANNDE010000133.1:0-12511 GCA_031387395.1 Hymenobacter sp. | reverse complement strand
CGGCTGCCGTGGATGATGCCCGGCGTGCCCAGCACCGACGTAGCCGCCGAATGCCCCGAGCTGATGCCGTGACCGGCCGCTTCCACCGCAATCAGGCGCACCGAGGGCTCGTCCAGAAAGTGGTAGAACGCGCCGGCCGCGTTGGAGCCGCCGCCCACGCAGGCCACCACGAAATCGGGCAGCTCAGAGCCGGTCTTTTCCAATAGCTGCGTCCGCATCTCCTCGCTGATAATGGCTTGCAGGCGCGCCACCAAATCGGGGTACGGGTGCGGGCCCACCACCGAGCCGATAATGTAGTGGGTATCAACCGGGTTGGCAATCCAGTCGCGGATGGCCTCGTTGGTGGCGTCTTTCAGGGTCTGGCTGCCGCTTTCGGCGCGGCGCACCTCGGCCCCGAGCAGGCGCATGCGGGCCACGTTGGGGGCCTGCCGCTCGATGTCGACCGCACCCATGTACACTACGCAGGGCAGGCCCATCAGGGCGCACACGGTGGCGGTGGCCACGCCGTGCTGCCCGGCCCCGGTTTCGGCGATGATGCGCGTTTTGCCCAGCCGCTTGGCCAGCAGAATCTGCCCCACGGTGTTGTTGATTTTGTGCGCGCCGGTGTGGCACAGGTCCTCCCGCTTCAGGAAAATGCGGGTGCCGTATTTGGCCGACAGGCGCTTGGCCTCGAACAACGGGGTGGGCCGGCCCACGTAGTCGCGCAGCAGCTGCTGCATTTCGATTTGAAAATCCGGCTCAGCCATGATTTCCAGGTACTGCGTGCGCAGCTCCTCCACGTTGGGGTAGAGCATTTCGGGCACGAACGCGCCGCCGAACTGACCGTAGTAGCCGCGGGCCGTGGGCTGTTGATAGGAGGTGGTCATTGATAAAAGAATGAAGAATGAAGAATTGAGAATGAGGAATTGGGGAACAGGAAGTGGATAATGAGGAATTGCAACTGGCTACCCTCATTGCCCATTCTTCATTCCTCATTCTTCATTAAGCGCAGTGCCTGCAGCATCTCCCCTACCCGCTTGGCGTCTTTCACGCCCGGCGCGGTTTCGAAGCTGCTGTTCAAATCGACGCCGGCCAGGCCGGGTAGGCGCAGGGCCGCCAGCTCGGCGGCGTGTTCCGGCCCCAGCCCGCCGGCCAGAAAGTAGGGCACGGGCAAGTTGTAGCCCTGCAACAAATTCCAGTTGAAAACGGCCCCGTTGCCGCCGGGCGCAGCCCCCTTGGTGTCGAAGAGAAAGAAGTCACAATACGGCACATAGGGCAGCAAAGCGGCAAAATCAACCGCCTCTCCCACCGAAAAAGCTTTCAGCACCAGCAGACCGGCTTCGTTCAGCTCCTCGCACTGCACGGGCGTTTCGTGGCCGTGCAACTGCACCGCGGCCAGGCCGAAACGATGCGCCGTAGCGATAATATTCTCAGTGGTTTCGTTCACGAACACCCCCACCTTCCAGACGGTTGGCGGTAGGGCGCGCACGACTTCCGGGGCCAGCACCTCACCCACGAAGCGCGGCGACTTCGGCGCGAAAATGAAACCCAGGAAATCCGGGCCCAGCGCCGCGATATCGGCCAGCGCCGCCGCGTCGCGCATGCCGCACACCTTCACCAGCAGCCGCGTGGGGGCGGTGGCCGGGACCGGGGCGCCGGGCACCCCGGCGGCCAGGGCCAGGGCAGACAGGTTGGGACGGGGCGTTTTCATGATTGAGGCTAGAGTGGTTTCGGTGTTGAGACACACGTTACGTTTGAATTAAAGATTAAAAATGATAGATTAAAAATTTGCAAATCAACGCTTTGGTTATTTTTAATCTATCATTTTTAATCTTTAATTCTGTTTAGACCGTTGTAGCGTTTCGTTATGCTACGGCGGCCACTTCCGGCAGGGCGGCGATTTCCTGCACCAGCGTAGCGCAGGCGCGCTCGGGGCGGGCGTGGCGCATGAAGGCCTCGCCCAGCAGGAAGCCCCGGTAGCCGGCTTCGCGCAGCTGACCGATGGCGGCGGCGGTAGAAATACCGCTTTCCGACACCTTCACGAAGTTGTTCGGAATGGCCTCGGCCAGCGCCATGGAGGTGTCGAGGCTCAGGCTGAAATCGTGCAGGTTGCGGTTGTTCACGCCGATGAGGTCCACCGCGTCGGCGTTGGCCGAGCGGGCCAGCTCGTCGCCGTCGTGCACTTCGAGCAGCACTTCGAGGCCCAGCGAGCGGGCCAGGCGGCCCAGCGAATCAATTTCCTGGGGCGTGAGCACGGCCGCAATCAGCAGCACGGCATCGGCCCCCACGCTCTTGGCTTCAAGAATCTGGTACTCATCCACCACAAAATCCTTGCGCACGATGGGGCAGAAGTTGAAGCGGCGCGCCGTAGTCAAATCCTCGTTCTTACCGCCGAAAAAATCGGTATCGGTGAGGATGGACAGCGCTGCCGCGCCGGCCTGCATGTAGCCGAGCGTGGTGCGCTCGACGGGTGCGTACTGGTTAATCCAGCCCTTGGAAGGCGATTTGCGCTTGAACTCGGCAATGAGGCCGCTGCCGCCTTCGCGCAGCAGGTACTTGCGCAGCGACAACGGCTGCGCGTTGAAATAGAGGCTGGTTTCGAGCAGCTTGGTGGGCACCAGCTCGCGACGGCTGGCAATTTCCCGGCGCTTGTGCGCGATGATGGTGTCGAGGATGGTGGACATGTCGTTCTGGAGTTAACCTCACCCCCCCGCCCCCTCTCCTTGGGGAGAGGGGGAGCCGGGACGGCAGAGGGTTAAGTTTTAATACTGGCTAATTGTTGGTCGTCTGGCTCCCCCTTTTTCTTAAGGATAGGGAAGAGGGATGAGGTGAGGCTATTGCGTGGCCAGCATGGTTTCGAAGGCCCTTTTCGCAGCGCCCGAGTCCAGCGACTCGCGGCTGCGGGCCAGGGCATCGTCCCAGCTTAGGCCGGGGCGGGCGCATTGCAGAGCCAGGGCGGCGTTGGCGGTGGTGACGTTGCGCTGGGCGGCGGTGCCGTGGCCATCGAGCACGTGCTTGAACAACTCGGCAGACGCGGCCGCAGTGCTGCCGCCAGCCAGGTCGTCGGGCGTGCAGGCGGGCAGGCCCAGCGTATCGGCCGTGAAAAGGCGCTCGCCTTCGAAGGACGACACGACTTTGGCCGGGCCGGTGAGGGCCAGCTCGTCGTAGCCGTCGAGGGCATGCACCACGGCGTAGCGGGCCCCGGTGGGCTGCATCAGGTAGTGGTAGAGGCGCTGCAATTCGAGGCTAAACACGCCCAGCAGCTGGGCCTGGGGCCGGGCCGGGTTCACCAGTGGGCCGAGGATGTTGAAGAAGGTGCGCAAGCCCAGCTCGCGCCGGATGGGCCCGGCGTGCCGCATGGCCGGATGAAAAGCCGGCGCATGCAGGAAGCAGATGCCCGCCCGGTCGAGCTGCCGCCGCAGCTGGTCAGAGCTGGCCTCAAAATCATACCCAAAATGCGCCAGCACATTCGAAGCCCCCGACACCGACGACACCCCAAAGTTGCCGTGCTTGGACACCAGCGTGCCCGCCCCGGCCACGATGAAACAGGCCAGCGTGGAGATGTTGAGCGTGTTTTTGCCGTCGCCGCCCGTACCCACGATGTCCACGAGTTCGTGCGTCCCCAGCTCGGGGTCGCGGCTGAGGTCGAGCAGGGCCTGGCGGAAGCCAGCCAGCTCGGCCACCGTGATGGGCCGCATGCGGTACACGGCCAGGAAGGCTGCCGTTTCGGCCGGGTTGGCCCCGCCCTCGCCCAGCTGGCGCATGGCGGCATGAGCCTCGGCGTGCGTGAGGGGCTGGTGGTCGAAAAGCTTGGTGAGGATGTCTTTCAAAGGATTTTTTACTTTTCAGAACGTCATGCTGAGCGCAGCCGAAGCATCTCGCGTGCAGCAGTGATTAAATTTTTGAGAACATCATGAATTAGTGGTGGCACGCGAGATGCTTCGACTACGCTCAGCATGACGTTCTTTTTTACGGTTTTACCCCAGCCAGTTTTCCAGCATTTGCGCGCCGTGCTCGGTGAGGATGCTTTCGGGGTGGAACTGCACGCCGCGCACGTCGTATTCGCGGTGGCGGAAGGCCAGCACCTCGCCGTTGGCGTCGCGGGCCGTTACTTCCAGCGTCGCGGGCATCGACTCGGGCCGCACGGCCCACGAGTGGTAGCGCCCCACCTGGAACCGCGCCGGCAGGCCGGCGAACAGGCGCTCGTCACGCACGGTTACTTCGGCCTCGTTGGCCACGCCGTGCAGCACGGCGGGAATGTTGTAGAGCTCGGCCCCAAAGCTTTCGGCCAGGCCCTGGTGGCCCAGGCACACGCCCAGAATGCGCTTGGTGGGCGCGTATTGCTGAATGATGGCCGGCATCAGCCCCGCCTCCAGCGGAATGCCGGGGCCGGGCGACAGCAGGATGGCATCATAGGCATCTACGGCTTCTAGGGTAAGCTGGTCGTTGCGCGTTACCGTCATATTCGGGCCGTGGCCGAGCTCGCGCAACAGGTGCACCAGGTTGTAGGTGAAGGAGTCGTAGTTATCGAGAACGAGGATTTTCATGGGAATTGAACTTGAAAAAGAACGTCATACCGAGCGTAGCCGAGGTATCTCGCTCGCATCGTTGCACCGATTAGATTACTGCTGCACGCGAGATGCCCCGGCTGCGCTCGGCATGACGTTCAGGCAATTGCTCTACTCATCGCACCTCGGCCGCCGCCCGCAGCGCCGCCCGCAAGGCTCCTAGCTTGTGGTGTACCTCCTCCAGCTCCGACTGCACTTGCGAAGCCGCCACCACGCCCGCCCCGGCCTGGAAGTACAGCTGATTGCCGGTGCTCAGGAACGAGCGAATCATGATGGCGTGGTTGAAGCTGCCGTCGAAACCCAGGAAGCCCAGGCAGCCGCCATAGTAGCCGCGCGCGGTGGGCTCCAGCCCATCAATCAGCTGAATGGCGCGGAACTTGGGCGCACCGGAAAGCGTGCCCGCCGGGAAGGTATCGGCCACCACCTGCAGCGTGTCGGTGTTTTCGGCCAGCTCAGCCGTGACTTTGCTCACGAGGTGAATGACGTGCGAGTAGAACTGGATTTCGCGCAGCGTGCGCACCTCTACTTTGGTGCCGTGGCGGGCCAGGTCGTTGCGGGCCAGGTCCACCAGCATCACGTGTTCAGCGTTTTCCTTGGGGTCGGCGGCCAGGCGCTGGGCGGCGGCGGCATCGGCGGCATCGTCGCCGGTGCGGCGGTAGGTGCCCGCGATAGGGAACAGCGTGGCCTCGCGGCCCTGCACCAGCACCTGGGCCTCGGGCGAGGAACCGAAGATTTTATAGTCGCCGTAGTCGAAATAGAACAGGTACGGCGAGGGGTTGATGGAGCGCAGCGCCCGGTACACGTCGAACTCATCGCCCGAAAAGCCCTGCTGAAACCGGCGCGAGAGCACAATCTGGAACACGTCGCCGCGCAGGCAATGCGCCTGGCCCTGCGTCAGGCGCGCCAGAAACTCCTCGTCGGTCTGGTTGGTCTGCTCCTCGCCTTCGGTAGCGAAGCCGAAATTGGGCACGCTGGGGTGGCGTACCAGGTTTTCGAGGCGGTCGAGGCCGTCGGTTTCGGCCGGGGCCTCGCCGGCCACGCTGTGCTCGAACAGGTGCAGCTCCTGCCGGAAATGATTGAAGGCGATAACGTAGCGGTACACGCCATAGCGAATCAGCGGAATGTCGCCGGCCGGCACTTTCTCCGGGTCCAGTGCCACGTCCTCAAAGCTCTGCACCGCCTCGTAGCCCATGTAGCCAAACAGGCCGGTGCTGATGAAGGGCAGCTTTTCGGCCGAGGCATCGGGCGTGCCGGCGGCGGCGAAGTCGCGCAACCGGGCCAGCGCTTCGCGCGGGTGGGCCAGGGTTTCGGTGGTTTCGGGAGCGCCGGGCAGCAGCTGGCGCAGCACCCCACCGCGCCGCAGCTCAAACGTGGCCAGCGGCTCGCACACCAGGTAGCTGAAAGCGTTTTGCTGGCCGTGGTAGTCGGCGCTTTCCAGCAGCAGGCAGTTAGCGTACTGGTCGCGCAGGCGCAGAAACAGCCCCACGGGCGTCACGGTATCGGCGAGCAGGCGGCGGGAGCGGGTGAGAAGTTGGTAAGGCACGAGGTTGAAAAGGGAAACAGCGGAAACGAAAAAAGCCCAGCTTGCGGGCCGGGCTTTTTGTGATTGCAGGTAAAATCAGGTTGACTTCACGAGGCGCACAGGCAGGCCGGTCCGATATTTCGGAGCTGCCACCACCAAGCCTGGGAAGTACGATGCGCGTTCATAGTTGAAAAGGCGCTTCGGTTGAAACGCGGGGCAAAGATAGGGCAGCAGCATTGACACTACCACAAGCAGAACCGAAATTTTATATAACCGCTGCACCTGTTTACCTGGCTACAGCCCACTCTCATACCCGGACAGCCCAACTTTACGTCGCTCATAATTACTTATCAAGCAGTTATATGCAATTTTCACTGATGCCAGTCGAAAAAAACCTGGTAGGCAGCCGAAAACCCGCGTCGCCAGCATCCTTCCCGGTGCTCGCCATCGGCAGGGACGTGAAATGAGAGGTTGGCGGCCGGCGCGCGTCGTTTTCAGCCCTGCCTGCGCAGTGGCAGGGCAGCCAGCAGCCATCAAGTGGTCAGTAGTAAGTAGCCCGACGGAAGCAACAAGCAGCAATACTTTATTCAGGTAATTGACAAGTAAGTCTTTGCCACCTAGCGGATAGTCTCGCCGGTGCCGGCCCCGCGCTCGGCGTTGTTGGTTTTGCGCAGCGTGTAGGCGGCCCGTACCGAATCGATGCCCGGCAGGCCGTTTACCTGAAAATCGAGCAGGGCACCCTTTTTCTGCGGGCCCCTCACGAAGTGGCGGTACTCCTCGGCCGACTCGCGCACCACGTACAGGAAGCCCGAAGAGGGCACTTTCAGGCGCGAGTAGAAGCAGCGGCCGTCGCCGGCGGGCCGGCGGGTATCTTCGGCCACGATGCTGGTGCCCAGCAGGCGGTACTTGGCCATATCGCTGCCCGGCAGGACCAGGTTGCCCAGCCCATCAACGAAAACTTCGCGGTGCTGCACGAGGTGCTCCAGGTCGTTGGTTTTAAGCAGGGGCAGGTTTTCTTCCGACATGATGAGCTGCTGCACCACCTTGCCGGGGGCCGGCTCCTGATAGTACACGAGGATGGGCTTTTTCAGCTTCACTTTGTTCACCACTATCGGCGGCGCGGCATCATCACTGTCGGAAGCTTTCTGAATCATGATGGGCGCGTACACCGGCGGCGGCTTGGGCGCGCCTTTGGCAGTCCCGGCTTTGCCTTTCACCGGCTTCTTCAGGTAGGGCCGCGACTGGGCCCAGGCCCCCGGGCCGGTGCCCGCCAGCAACAAAACAAGCAGCAATAAGCGGTTTTTCATGAGTCAAGGAAAAGCCAAATGTAGCAAGCTGACCGTAGTGCCGCAACTTAGCCGGCTGCGGCAGGTGGCCCAGGCCGCGCCGATGAGGCCCGCCCGCACTCAAAAGGGGCTGCGACGGCGAGCCAGGCGCTACACGTTGCTGCTCCGGCGCTTTCGCGGCGGCCGGTTGGCCACCTGCCCGGTGTGCTAGCGTTTGCAAAACTTCCTGCCACTCAGGTACGCTTATTGCAGCTACCGGATGCGCTAGCACCTGCATCAATTATTCAATTTCAATATAACCTTAGCAGCTACCCGGTCGCCAACTACTCCCGACCTGCTCAGCCAGCCGCATAACTGTTTCAAAACCATATTTTTATTGATTAAATTCTTCTATTTCAACCGAAAAATTCGGATAATTAAGTGTTCATATCAGTATAAATAAACGCATTTTTAGTTTTTTAAACATTTGTAAAAATGTACGCAAACGCACTTTAATTATATTTTTGGCAATTTACACCCCTATTTCGCCAAGCTGCTGTTCGCAGGGCTTGGCTTTTCCGGGCGAGCGCAGGCCCACACCGGTTTGGTGAGTGGCACAGTGCCCGATAACAAGGGTTCAGGCATTCCCGGCGTGCTGCCCGCGCCGACAAAGCGGCACTCTGAACCCTGCAACCCAAAGTGTACCTGAACGCCAAAGTCTACAGTTCGCGACGAGTAGAGCTGCTGCTGCCAAAGCCTCCCGTCGAAATTCGGCGGGAGGCTTTTTTTAGGGCGCGGGCGGCGGCCGGGCTGCACGATAGTACGGCGGGCCGGGCAACCCCAGGCCGCACGCAGCAGAGTGGCCCGGGCCGAATTGCGGCCCCGGGGCCCGGCCCGGGCAAACGCACTTCAAACAAATTATTCGGCAGCAAACGTTTGCTTCCTTTCCCCGCATGGGAGGATTGTAAAACCGGGCACTACTTTCGTCTACCTTATTTCCCTCCTGCTTATGATTCTGATTGCCGACGGCGGCTCGACCAAGTGCAGCTGGTGCCTGCTCGATGACGCCCACACCCGCGCTTACTTCAACACCGAAGGGTACAACCCCGATTTCATGGATACGGCCGCCATCGTAGCGTCGCTGAACCAGAACATGCCCGACACGCTGCCCCGCGAGCAGGTGCGCAACGTGTATTTTTACGGGGCCGGCGTTTCGTCGGCCCAGAAAGCGGAGGTGATTGCGGCCGCCCTGCGGCAGGTATTTCCCCAAACCCGGGCCCACGTAACCGAGGACCTGCTGGCCGCGGCCCGCGCGCTGCTGGGCCGCAAGCCGGGCTTTGCCGCCATTCTGGGCACGGGCACCAACTCGTGCATTTTCGACGGCGAAAAAATCGCCTACAACGTCGACTCGCTGGGCTATTTCCTGGGCGACGAGGGCTCGGGCTCATACTTTGGCAAGCGGCTGCTACGCGATTACCTGCGCGGCCTGCTGCCCGACGGCTTGCAGGAGGCGCTGCGCGAAGAATACAGCCTGGGCTCGCGCAACGACATTCTCGACCGCCTCTACAACCAGCCGCTGCCCAACCGCTTCCTGGCCAGCTTCGCCAAATTTGCCTACGACCACAACAACGTGAGCTACTGCCGCGACATCGTGCTCGAAGGCTTCGAAACGTTCTTCCAGAACCTGGTGCTGCACTACCCGCGCTACCAGGAGTACACGTTCAACTGCGTGGGCTCGGTGGGCTACAATTTCCGCGACGTGCTGACGCAGGTGGCCCGCCACCACGGCATGGAAGTGGGCAAGATTATCCGCTCCCCCATCGACGATTTGGTGACGTACCACGAGGAGAATCCATAGCCCACCGGCTTCGGCCGGATTCCTGAGGCCTTTGTGCCGCACATTCTGCGCATTAAGTAAGCAGCCAGTAGTAATACGGCCATGCGATAACAGGCAATTGCCTGCACAAAATCTGGCTATGGTTGCTGCTGTCCCGCTACTTAAGCAGCGCTGCGGCAACGCTACTACGCAGCGCCACGCAATCGATTGGCTTGCTGTTGCGGCAGAGGTGCTTCGATAGGCGTGGCATGACCGTGCTAGAAGCCCCGCCCAACGGGCTTGTTCCTACCCAAATCTTTTCTGGCGGCGGCCAGGAAGCTTTCGCGCAGTGTCGCGCAGTGTTAAACCGCCGTGTTCCGCAGTGTCGTTCATTGAAAATACCGTGGAACACTGCAGTGTCGCGCAGTGTGAAACAACGGCTGGAAGGTCCACGGAAGATTTGGGGAAGGACAAGCGAATCCGACGGGGCTTTTTCATCATTTGCCAACCGTGCTGGTCGATGCGGATGCCGTGGCCCAGCCCGCCTGCCGGGCCCGGTGGCGTACCTTTGGCCGATATTTTACGACGCATGACGCTACGGGGCTGGTTCGGGAATTGGGGGCGTAAGAGCGCTGGTTTGCTGGCGGTAGCGGGGGCGTGGGCGCTGCCCCTCGCGGCCCCGGCCCAAACGCCAACCGCACCAGCAGCCGGGGCCGCCCCGGCCCCCGCCAGTGCCCCGGCCCCGGCACTGCCCCCGACGGCCACTCCGGCTTTCCCCGACCCGGCCGCGCGGCGGCGCCTGCGCCTGCTGGTGGGCGGCACGGCCCTGAGCTACGGCGTGCTGTACACTGGCCTCACCACCGCCTGGTACACCGGCGAGCGGGTGCCGCTGCACTGGTTCAACGACCTGCCCGAGTGGCAGCAGCTGGACAAATGCGGGCACTTCTGGGGCGCGTTTCAGGAAAGCCGGGGCGCGGTGGATATGCTGCGTTGGGCCGGCCTGAGCGAGAAAAAGGCCATCTGGTACGGCTCGTTCGTGGGCTTCGTGGTGCAGAGCCCCATTGAAATCCTCGACGGCTTCGACCCGGCCTACGGCGCGTCGGCCACCGACTTGGCGGCCAACTTCCTGGGCTCCTCGGCCCTGCTGGCCCAGCAGCTGGCCTGGCACGAGGTGCGCATCATGCCCAAGTGGTCGTTTCACCTCACCAGCTACGCCGCCCTGCGGCCCAACGTGCTGGGCCGCAACGTACCCGAGCGGTGGCTAAAGGACTACAACGGCCAGACCTACTGGCTATGCACCGACGTGGGTGCCTTTCTGAAGCCCGGCAACCGCTGGCCGCGCTGGCTGCAGCCGGCCGTGGGCTACGGCGGCCAGGACATGGTGTACAACGATGACGGTACCAACGCCGCCAAGGGCCTGCGCCCCTACCGGCAGTTCTACCTGTCGCTCGACGTGGACCTGCGCCGCATCCCTACCCGCAGCCCACTGCTGAAAAAAGTGTTTTACACGCTCAGCATTTTCCACCTGCCCGCACCGACCCTGGAGTACAACCCGCGCAACGGTTTTGGCTTCCACGGGCTCTACCAATAAATCACGGATTACGTAGATTTTTCGTGCGATTATCTTTCTGGTTGTCAGCAGCTGAGCGAAGCTATTTGCTGGCTTTTTTGTGTATGTGGGTGCTGGGAGTATTGTCTTAAAAAAGAGACAAAGCATCTGACGGCACGTCAAAAACGTACTTTTGCAAACCCAGCCCGTACGGGCTGGTCAAAATGAAGAAAAACGGGCTACTTCCGGCGGACCGATAATCGTCCACAAAATCCGTGAAATCCGTTTAAATCCGACAAATCCGTGATTTATGAACGTAGGAGATAGAGTCCGGCTACTGACCGGCACCGAAGAAGGCATCGTTACCCGCCTGCTCGACAGCGAGCTGGTGGAAGTGGCCATTGACAACGATTTCACCATTCCCGTGCTGCGGCGCGAAGTGGTGGTGGTGGCCCAGGAAGAAGGCAAGAACTTCAACCGCGCCGCGCCCGACTACGGCCCCGGCCAGACGCCCGGCAAAAACGCCAACGCCAGCAAGAAAGACAACAGCAAGCGCCCCGCCGCCCCGGCGGCCGCCAAAACGGTTCAGCCGTCTTTGCAGGAGGCCCTGGCTGCCGTGGCATCGAGCGGCCAGGGCGTGGCCCGGCCGGCCGGCAGCAGCGGGCCGGGAGCCGGCGGCAAGCAGCCGGCCGCCGCCAAAGGCCTGTTTCTGGCCCTGGTGCACCAGTCGCCCGAGCTGCTGGGCGTCACGCTCATCAACAACACCGAGGCCGACGTGCTTTTCACCTACGGCGAAGAAACCAGCACCCGCCCCTACCGCGCCCTGGCCGCCGATAAGCTCGGCCCCAAAACCAGCACCAAGCCCCTCTCCTTCCTGCACCTGAAGGATTTTGAAACCTGGCCCGCCGTGGTGTTCCAGCTGCTGCCCACCAGGCTGAACGGCGAGGCGGCCTACGAGCTGCTCACGAAGCGCCAGGCCTTCAAGGCCAGCTCTTTCTACAGCAGCCAGCAGCCGGCCCCGGTGATTGGCAAGGACGCCTACCTCTTCCAACTGGATGAGAAAGCCGCCGCCGCCATCGCGCCCGAAACGCTGGCCCAGGCAGCGCCCACGGCCCCGGCGGCTGCGCAGGCCAAGCCGGCCGGCGTGGATGCCGCCGCCCTCAAAGCCCAGCTGAGCGGCGACTCCCCGGTTAAACCGGCCGCCGTGGTCGCGGCCGCCACGCCCAAGCCAGCCGCGCCGGTTGTGGCCCCGCCACACGAGGTAGACCTGCACCTGGAGGCCCTGCGCCCCGACAACACCGAAGAGCTGAGCAACACCGCCATCCTGCGCCTGCAGCTCGATGCGTTTGAGGACGCGCTGAGCCGCGCCCTGGCCACCAACATGCACGAAATCGTGTTCATCCACGGCATGGGCAACGGGGTGCTGCGCAAGGAAATCCACCGCCAGCTGAGCCGCAACAAGGACATCAAGTTCTTCGAAGACGCCCGCAAGGAGAAGTTCGGCTTCGGAGCCACGCTGGTGCGGCTGAAGTAGCAGCGCGGCAAACGCATTGGCGGGGTAGTGCCGCCAGCTTTCCCACCCAGCCCCCGCGGGGCCCGACACCGATACCTCTGGTTTCTGGTGCGGGGCCCCGCGGGGGCTGTTTTTTTACCAGGACTTACGCCCCACGCCGGCTTTTGTCCTTACCCAAATCTTTACTAGCGGCGGCCAGGAAGCTTTCGCGCCGCGGTAAACCGCCGTGGGGGGGCGGGGGGGTGGTTTAAAAAAACGCGGGGCCCCGCGGGGTTTGGGGGGGGGGCCCCCCGGGGCAC
>JANNDE010000126.1:0-11093 GCA_031387395.1 Hymenobacter sp. | reverse complement strand
GCAGGTTCTTGAGACGGTTTTGTTTCCGACACGGACTGATTCCAAACGTCAAAGAAAACGTACGGAACCGCAAAAAACCCAAGCGCGGCAGAAAGCGGCAGTTTGACGTGGTCGCCTACAAAAACCGTTTCGTCTGTGAGCGAACCTGGGCGTGGTACGATTCTTTTCGCACCTTGCAAACCCGGTTTGAAACATCCGCTCAGAATTGGAAATCCTGGCATTATTTCGCCTCTTTTATGATGGCGCCTAAAGTTTAAATCAGTTCAGTTCATTAGTAAGCTACTCCTCTTGCGTCTTGAGAAGAAGCCCCGCCGCTCCCGCCGTTTAGGCTCTTTCGTGCTCCTTACGCCCGCCCCGTCGCCGTCTACCCAGCATCAAAAAAAGCCCCAACCTTGCGGCTGGGGCTCCTGTTTTCAAAAGCTCGGAAAGCTATTCTTTCACGAAGCGCTGGTGCGAGGTACCGGTGCCGTCGGTCACGTTCAGCAGGTAGGTGCCGGCGCGCAGGGCCGATACGTCTACCTGGCCGTTGGTGAGCGACAGGTTGCGTACTTCGGCACCGCGCAGGTCGTACACGCGCACCGAGAACGCAGCCTCGGGGTCGGCGTTGGCCGGACGGGCAATGTTCAGCACCTGCGTGGCTGGGTTGGGGTATAGGGTGTATTGGTCCGCCAGGGCGTTGGGGTTGCTGGTGCGCACCGTGCTGCCATCGGTGCGGGCACCGCCGGTGATGCTGATGGTGTAGTCTTCCGTTTCGCCGTAGCTGTAGCTGCCGCAGCTGGTGGTGGCCGCGTTATCGCTCAGTACCACACGCATCCGGGTGTTGCCGCTTTTGGCGGTGGCGGGTACCGTGAAGGTGGCCGTGCGGGTGATGGCCGAAGTGCTGCTGGCGGCATTCACTACCCGCTCGCCGGCATCCGTGAACACGCCGTTCTGGTTGTAGTCGATGTACACTTTCACATACTCCGAGTAAGCGGTGCCCACAAAGCCCGCCGAGAAGCTGATGGTCTGGGCCGAGCCGGCCGCCACGCTGGTGCTGCTGGCCGTGCCGTTGTAGTAGCCGCCATCGGCACCCGAAGTGCGGTTGATGCTACCCAGCTTCACGAGGTCGAGGTATTCATAGGCCACGCTACCGCCCTTGCTGGCGCAGTAGGTAACCGTGGTGGGGGGAGGTGTGGTGCCACCGCCGCCGGTGCCGGGAGCTACGCCGCCCTGCGAGGTGAGCAGGCCCACGCGGGCCCCGCCTGAGGCAAACAGCGCGTTCATGCGCTGGCTCTGGCCGGTCGAGAACATGAACATGGCGTTGTCGTCGACGTAATCCATGTAGTTCATGAACATGTCGCCATTCGGGCCGTTCGAGCACGATACCTGCGGGAACACGGGCTTGCCGTAGTGCTCAGCACCCTGGTTGGGGGTGTCGGCTACGTTGTCGGTGCCGGTGCAGGCCCCCGAGTCATCACCCCAGATGTGGTTCAGGTTCAGCCAGTGGCCCACTTCGTGGCTGGCGGTGCGGCCCAGGTTATAGGGCGAAGTCACGGTGCCGGTGCGGCCAAAGTACACGGGCGAAATCACGACGCCGTCGGTAGCGGCCGCGCCGCCTGGAAACTGGGCGTAGCCCAGAATACCGCCGCCGATGGTACCCACCCACAGGTTCAGGTACTGGCTCGCATTCCAGGCGTCGAGGCCGCCGGTGTTGGCTTTTTTGATTTTATCGGCGGTGCCCCAGCTCGCGGTGGTGCTGCTCTTGCGCTCGATGCCGGAGGTGGCGAGGCCAGCGGGCGTGCGCTTGGCCAGCACGAACTGAATGCCCGGGTCGGCGGCGAGGCCGGCGAAGGCGGCGGGCACGCTGCCGGCGTCGGCGTTCAGCTTATGAAAATCTTCGTTCAGCACGTCAATCTGCGACTGAATCTGGGCATCCGAGATGTTCTCGGCAGCCGTGTTGTACACCACGTGCACGACCACCGGAATAGTTACGCCCACGCCCACGGCCGCATTGCTGCGCTGCGCCTGGCTGGCCTGCCTGGCGGCAAACAGCACCGCCTGGTTGTTGATGGTGGCCATGCGGGCGGCCAGGCCGGGGTCGGCGGCAAGCTGCTGCTGCAGCACTTCAACCGAGGCGCAGGAGCGCTTCTGCGCCTGGGCCGAACCAGTGGTGAACGTGAGGCCGAGCAGGCCTAGGGCAGCAGTGTAAAGCGTTTGTTTCATAAGAACAACTTAGTGGTTGAGCTGAAAAAGTGTAATTGAGACCGCTAAACTAGGGATAGTATTGCAATTATTTCAACAAAATTACGGCATTGCTCAATAATTGCTATTGATACGGCATTATGGCGGGATAGTATTGTAATGGACGGATAATATTCATGGGGCGTTCATAAAATTTGCCGACCGGGCCGCGCGGGTCAGGGCAGCTCGGTCAGCCTGAGTCACATCGGGCCGCCTACTGTTGGGCCGGAAGCTGCCCTGTTCCGCCCGGGTGGGGCAGGGCCCTAGGCTGGTGAGCGCACCAGGAGCTATTTGGCCGGCGCGGTACAGTCCGCCGCGCCGGCTTTGAGGCTGTAAAGCAAACGGGCACCCCCGGCTTTGCGAGGGTGTCCGTGGAGGCAAGCGCTACGAAGCGCGCTAGAACAGAAAGTCGAACCCGACGAAGACCAGCTTTTCCTCACCTGCCGAGTAGGTGACGTTGATAATGGCCTGCTTGAGAATGTCGACGTACACGCCGCCGCCAAAGCCGCTGTGCAGGGCGCTGATGCCGGTGCGCCTATCCTGGTCGGAGTACACGCGGCCGGCGTCGGCCAGGCCCAGCACGCCGAGCTTGCCGGGGAAGAGATAGGCATTGAACGAAAGCAGCTGCACGCGGGCCTCAAAGTTGGCGTAGAGGCTGCTGCGGCCGGCGTAGCGGGTGCGGCGGTAGCCACGCAGGTTGGTGGTGCCGCCCAGCGTGTTGGCCTGGTAAAAGCGGTAGTCGCCCACGTTGTGCATAATGCCAATACGGCCCGCGTATGTAATCTGGAACGGCAGGTTGGGCGTGAGGTAGGCCCGGACTTCCGACGTGAGGCGACCGTAGCTGAGCCGCTCGCCGTTGAGCTGCTGGTTATACTGAAACTCGTTGTACCACCGAATGCCGATGCGCGGGTTTTTGGGCGACGAGCTGGCATCGAGGTTGAGGTACACCAGGCCGCCCAGGTACTGGTTCACCTGGAAGTCGCTGGCCCGGATGCCGAAATGCCGGTTCTCGAAGTCGCTGCCGAGGCTGTCCCTAATCACCGAGCCGATGGGAGCCTGCTCGACGCGAAACTGCTCGTAGCGCGGCCCAAAGCCGGCTTTGAGAAAGCTGAACAGGCTGCGCTCCAGCGTGGGAGCCACGGTGAGGCTGTTGAAGCGTACGCGGTAGGCCGAGTTCACGGTACGGTTGGTAACCACGCCGCGGTTGTTGTCTTCGGTGGCCAGGTTGGCCGTGTTGTTGCCAATGCCGAAGAAGTTATAAAGCAGCTGCGGGCCGTAGTAATGGGCAGCCACGCGCAGGTCGTACTGGCCGAACACGCGAACAAAATGCCCCGCGTACCTGACGTTGTAGGCCCCGTTGCGGGCCGGCGCGAAGTTGGCCGTGATGCTTTGCTCCGACGAGTAGGGGGCGCGGCGGAAGCCGTAGCGCCGGTGCGTGACGCCGCCGCCCAGCAGCAGGCCATCGTCGATGTTGTAGCCGAAGAACAGGGCCGGGCCGGTGTAGTTCAGGCGGTAGTCCTTCAGGTCGAAGCGCTTGGGGTGGTCGTAGCGGCTCACGTCGATGCCCGGCTCCAGGCGCAGGCGCGTATCGCGGCCGGGCCTGATGACGTTGCCCGTATCGGCATCGTACACCTGCACCCGGTGGCGCATGCCGCTGATGTTGCTGTTGTCGCGGATGGAGTCGCGGCCGGTGCCGGCCACCAGCCGGATTTTGATGCCCTTACGGGCCTTGCCCTTCAGGTCGTACACGTCCTGCCCGCTGATGCCGTAGAGGCGTAGCTCGTCGGTAATGCCGTACTCCAGGGTGCGGTCGTACACCGTTTGCTCCAGCTTGCCTTTTTTATTGATTTTCTGCACCGTGAGGTGGGCGTTGCCGTTGGCCAGGCGCTCCACCGTGAATTTCTCGTTCTTGTGGGTGCCGCGCACCTCCACGATGTCGGATACCAGGTTGGCGTACCTGGCGGCCAGGTCGGGCAGCAGGTCGCGGCGGCTTTTCAGCTTGGCGATGATTTCGGGCCCGTGCAGGTCGTATATTTCCTTCGGCCAGTTGTCGCGGAAAGCCTTTTCAATGGTCGCATCCGTCAGGTGCTCCTTCATGTACTGGGCCTGGGCCACCCACTGCTCGCGCGTGACGCCGCCCATAAACGTGCGGTCGTTGCTGAGGCCGGTCAGGTTCAGGCCTTTGTAGTCGCCAAAATCGCTGCCGAAGTTCTGGAAATTGCGTATCGCGAACTTGCGGCTCACCAAAAAGGGCAGCACGCCATCACCCTTAAAGAAGGCAATGTCGCGGTCTTCGGGCACGGCCGTGTAGGTGCGGCTGCCATTCTTGTCCTTCACCTCGGCCCAGCGCCACTGGTCCTCGTGCCGGTCCCAGTCGCCAATCCACATATCAAACAGGCGGGTGCGGGCAAAGGCCACCTGGTCGATGCGGTTGTCGTTGTCTTCGAGCAGGCGTTCGAGCATCTTGTCGGTGCTCACCAGGTTTTTGGCGTAGTTCAGGCTGGCTACGTTGCTCTGGTCGTCCTTGGCATCTTCCTCCAGGGCGGCGGGCTGGTTCGAAAACGCGCCGTAGTACTGTCCCAGCAAGGGGTCCTGCGGAATGTAGACGCGCATCGGGTTGGTGTGCAGAATACCGGCCGCCGTGCCCAACGGGGCCAGCACGAACGAAGCGTACGGGTGCTGGGCCGAAATCTGGTCCTGCAGAATATCCTTGGCGAAACCCGTGCGCAACGCCTCGGGCAGCACGGCGGCGGGGTCTTTGTCGATGCCGCGCAGCGAGAAGTTGTGGCCTTCTTCGTTGCGCAGCTTCAGCGAAGCGGTTTGCTTGCCCCCGCCGGTTTTGTAGGGCATCAGGCCGCCCTTGTCGTGGGCCAGGTCGAGCAGCGGAAACTTCACGGGCGTGGCCCACTCCTTGCGGTAGTGCTCGCCCAGCAGCCAGTTGTGGAACCTGCCGTGCCGGTCATACGCCGCGTCGACGGCCACCACCACGCTGCTGTCGCGGAAATCGGGGCGCTTCGTGGGCAGCGGCTGTACGGCCACGGCATCATCGCCCTTCTTCTTCTTTTTGCCCACCGGGGTGCGGGGGGCGGCTGGGGTCGAGGCTACGCCGGAAGTGGTTTTGGCATACAGCGGCGTACGGAACACCAAGCGGGCCTTGTCGCCCCGGCCTTCAGGAATGAAATATTCGGCCCACACCTGGCCGTCGTCGTAGTAGTTCACGCGGGCCCAGCCTTTCTCCTTGTCCGAAAACAGCGCGCCGCCACCATCGCCGGGCTTCACGTGCTGGGTTTTGCAGCCCGAGCCGCTCACGATGAAGTGCGTGGCCCCTTCCTTAAAGTACTGCAGGTTGTGCTCGTGCCCGGCCGCGTAAACGACGTTAGGATACTTGTCGAAAATATCCATCAAACCCTTTTTGTAGGCCTGATAGGCTGGGTAGGCCACATCCTGGCTGATGCCGCCATACTTGCGCGCCAGCGGGTAGATGGACCCAATGACGGGCAGCGGCACAAACGCGTACTTGTACACGATGCTGAGCGGGAAAATATGGTCGCCGAGCGTGAAATACCCGCCGTGCACGCCGTCGCTAAACAGTGGATGGTGGCCTACCACCATAATATTCTTGCGCTGGTTGCGGGCAATAATATCTTCGAGCTGGGCCATGAAGTCGGTTTCGTTCTCCACGCCGCAGCCGCCGCCCGCCCCGTAGGGCCGCTCGTTGCGGTTGGTAAGAAACCACTGCGAGTTGATGGTGATGAGCACCAGGTCGTCCTGCAGGCGAATTTCGTAGGGGCCGGGGCAACCGTTGCTGGGCGTGATAAAATCGCCGGTGTAGGAAAACGCGGCCGAGTCGCTGGCCATGTAATTCTCGGCGAAGCGCTGCTCGCGCAGCACCTGCTCCAGGCCGCCCTTCAGGCCCTGCTTCCAGTCGTGGTTGCCCGGAATCATGTACTTCTCGCCCTTGTAGCCGCGCAGCACGTCAATCTGGTCGCGCAGGCGCTCCTCCGAAACCTTCCGGTCGTAGGAGCCCTCCTCAGGCATGCCGAACTCGTACACGTTGTCGCCGAGGTAGATGGTGGTACTTCTGGCTCCGGCTTCCATGATTTTCTTGCGCAGAAAATTCAGCGAGGGCTCGCCGCCATTGGCCTGGGAAATGGGCTTGCCCACGTCGCCAATCAGGAAAACGGTGTAGCGGATGCGGGTGCTGTCGGGCGGCAGCTTCTTTTCCCAGCCCAGGCCGCCTCGGCGGTAGTTGGGCCGCGACACGTGCGGGTTCTGGCTGGATTCGCCCTGGGCCAGGGCATGAAAAGGCCGCGCCAACACCGCGCAAAGCAGCAACAACGCGGGGTGAAAGCGAAAATTTCGGGGCATAAACAATAGAGATGGACCGGTGCAGAAACCAGCTGCGGGTAGCAAACCACAAACCTAACAGCTACCGCCGGCAGAGGACTGATTACGTCCGTTACGCAAAGCACGGCGGTGCGGTTAGGGCAGGTTTTCCAACTTACGCTCCCGTGTTCGCGTTGAAAGCCGGCCAACCTGCCGGCCCCACCGCCGTAGCTTCGCGTATCCTATGGAAGACCTGACCCCCGAACCAGCGGCTTCGGACGCGACAGCCCCCGCCGCGCCCGGGCCCGCCCGTGCCCCCGCCGCCGCTGCCCCGGCTCCGGTAGCCGCCCCGGCTGCCCCCCCCGGCGCTCCCGACCCCAGCCCGGCCAAAGCCGACAAGCCCGCCAAAGCCAGGTCTTCGGCCCTCACTACCGCGGCCCAGGCCTACGTGAGCGACCTGCTGGCCCGCGAGCTGTCGCTTAAGCTCACCTACCACTCCCTGGCCCACACCGAGGCCGTGGTGAAGGAGTGCCGCGCCCTGGCCCCGGCCGCCGGCCTGAGCGATGCCGACACCGAAGCCCTGCTCGTGGCCGCCTGGTTCCACGACACCGGCTACCTCGACGTGTACGACGGCCACGAGTTCCGCAGCATGGAGCGGGCCGCCGCCTGGCTGCAGCAGCAAGGCGTGCCCGCCGCCCGCGGGCAGCTCATCGAAACCCTCATCAAGGCTACGCACCGCGACTCGAAGCCCGAAACGGAGCTCGAAAAGCTGCTGGTGGATGCCGACATGAGCAACCTGGCCCGCGACGACTACCGCGCGCGCGCCGAGCTGCTGCGCACCGAATGGGAGCTGGTGCTCGACAAAACCTACAGCACCCAGGAGTGGGCCGAGCTGCAGCTCAACTTCATGCTGGCCCACAAGTACCAGTCCGAAGCCGGCAAGGACCGCTACAAGAAAGCCCTTAAAAAGAACATCGAGGACCAGCGCGAGCACCTCAAAAAAAAGGAGAAGAAGGGAAAGAAAAAGAGCAAGGAAAAAACCGACACCTTCGCCGAGCCCAAGCGTGGCATCGAAACCATGTTTCGAACCATGTACTCGAACCACATGAAGCTGAGCGATATGGCCGACAAAAAGGCCAGCATGATGATTCAGCTGAACGCCGTGCTCATTTCGGTCATCATCACCTACCTGGGGGCCAAAATGGGCAAAGCCGGCGCCCTGAGCCCGCTGATGGGCAACAACCCCGTGCTGGCCATCCCGGTAAGTATCCTGCTGATTACGGCCCTGGGCTCGGTTACTACGGCCATCCTCTCGGCCCAGCCCGACGTGACGAGCTTTGCCTGGCTGAAAAAAAGCCCCGAAATCGCCACTAACCGGCGCGTCAATTTGCTGTTCTTCGGGCAGTTCACCAAGCTCAAGCTCGATAATTTCCAGAGCGGCATGCGCGAGCTGATGCGGCAGAAAGACCTGCTCTACACCAATATGGTGACCGATATCTACTACCTCGGCGAGGTGCTGACCCGCAAATACCGGCTGCTGCGCACCAGCTACACCATTTTTCTGGTAGGCATTATTCTCACGGCGCTCTCGTTTGGCATCGCGCTGCTGTATAAGTCGTAAGTGGACGGCATTGGATTAGCAGACTTGCGTTATCTTTGCAAGGAACTGCTGCCATCTGGACCTGTAGCTTAACTGCATAAAGCAAGCCTCTCCTAAGGGCTAGAGTACAGGTTGGATTCCTGTCAGGTTCACTTAGTTAAGCCCTGCACTGTCGGCCTTTAAACGGCCGGATAGTGCGGGGCTTTCTGCTAGCAGGCCGTTGTCGTATTCCCAATGGCAATTGGGGCAGAGGACCAGGATGTTTTCCGGCCCGGATAATTCCTGCACGGTTGTGGAGTCGGGGAAGGCCTTAATGGGCCGGGCGTGGCAACATTCTACATGCTTGGTGTAGCCGCACGCCTGGCAGACGCGGGGCCGGTGGGCATTCAGCAACCGGGTGATACTGTTGAGATAACCCCGGTAGTAGCTGGGGTGTCGGATGGCATCTTTAGCCTTGAGCTGGGCTATCGTCAGCAGCCGGTAGTCGGCCTTGCGCTTGCCATGTACCGCGCAAAACTGTCGGCTGCCCGGAATCAGCGTTTCGCATTCAACGCATTTGCGCGTTAACCGGCGCTTGGGAGCCTGTTGGTTGGTATGAATGGCGGCGTGCGACCGCGAGCAATACTTCGCGTTGGCCGTAGCGGTGCCGCAGTGCAGGCAATGATTCATACCCCAAGCTAGTGCACATTGCGAGCTCCTTTTCCCTACCATTGTGAAAGTGCTTGCCCAACCTCTGCTGCTGGCCGGCAGCCTGCTATTATGCCAGTGTGCCAAAACACCGGAAGTAGCACCAACCCCAAAACCTGACTACGACCTGAAAAGCACCGAGATTATGCAGGCCGTGAGCCCGGCCGTGGTGGGCGACTGGACGCTGCGCCGGGTGCATATCACGGCCCATTGGCACAATGAGGGGCAGCACGAGATGGGAATTGCGCGCGATACTGTTTTGCAGGATTTTGCCACTTTGTCGGTTCAGGCAGCACCATCCGGGAATTCGTCCGGCGACCCGCGCTATCAGTACTTCACCGGCTTCCTGCGCTACCATGCCAAAACGTACCCGGTTCATTTCGAGCTGATTGCCTGCCCCCAGCGCGTTGTGGAGGGTAAGGGGCCGCAGGCATTCTTCCTGTTCAACACTAATTTTCCCGTCGGCTCGCGCCCATTCGACCCCGAAGAGCAGCTTTTGAGGCACCTGGGACTGATAGACGAGGACTTCACTCTGGAGGTGATGCCCAGGCAGCTTCGCACGATGACCTGGCGCAGCCTGAGCCACGGCCTCAGTAGAATTGAGCTGGTGAAGTGACGGCCTGCGCGATTCCAGTGAGATAAGCACCTCCTTCGACTGGCAAAAGGCTTGGTGAACCAGTTTCTGGCGCAACAGGACGTGGTGAAGGGTGGTACGTTGGTGTTTGTGATGGGGGCGCGGCCGGCGCGAAAACAGCAACCGCTTGCTACGTCTCAAGAAATAAAAGATACTTATTGTCTGTTGGGTTCTTTCCGATTTTGTATCTTTGAGCTATGGACTTGTTTAAGGAAATGCAGGGTGCAAAGCCATTCTTGAAATGGGCGGGTGGCAAGCGACAGCTGATTCCCGCCATTCAAGCCGCGTTGCCGGACAACCTGCGCCATGCGCATGACCTTACGTATGTCGAGCCCTTTATTGGTGGCGGCGCGGTGCTGTTTTGGCTGCTCCAGGCTTACCCAAATATTAAGCAGGCCATTATCAATGATATTAATCCTGACCTAGCAACCGCCTATCAGGTCGTTCAGCAGCGTCCGCAGGAATTAATCAAAGCCCTGACGGCTATTCAGGAAGCCTACTACCGCTTGCCTTCTGAAATAGCCCGCCGCACCTACTTCGAAGCAATCCGCGCTGAATTCAATACCCGGCCACTGGAGGCAGTGCGCAACACCGCCGTGCTCATGTTCCTCAACCGGACTTGTTTCAATGGCCTCTACCGCGTTAATAGTAAAGGCGGGTTCAACGTGCCGTTTGGGCGCTACGACCAGCCGGCTATTTGCCACCCGCAAACCATTCTGGCCGATAGCCAGCTGCTGGCCCGCGTCACCATCCTGCAAGGCGATTTTACCCAGGTTCTGGACCACGCGCCCGCCAACAGCTTTTTCTATTTCGACCCGCCTTACAAGCCGCTGAGCAAGACTGCCGCTTTCAACGCCTATGCTACCGAAACCTTCGATACTACCTCGCAGGAACGGTTGGCCGCCTTCTGCCACGAGCTAGATGCACGAGGAAGCCAGTGGCTATTGAGTAACTCGGACCCTCAAAACACCGATGCCGCCGATTCTTATTTCGATGATTTGTATGCCGATTTCATCATCCGGCGAATCCAGGCCAAGCGGCACATCAATTCCAAAGCAGAGGGCCGAGGCAAAATTAGCGAGTTATTGATTAGCAACTATGCGCCAGCGTGGGAAGCGCAATTGGCGTAATACTGCTGGCTCGCAGCCACTCACAACCCTAGTTCTTCTAGCGGAATTTCTTTGAAGAAATAGCGACAGCCCACTTCCTCAATGTATTCCAGCACATCGCGGTAGGAAGGGTCCAGAAACCAGTCGTTCAGCAGGTAATAGAATTCCACGCGCAGGCCCAACGGCGCCACCAGCTTCTCGTATTGCCGCTTTTTGAAATGGCAGGTCTGCAGCTTCTCATCCACCGAGCCCGAGCCGGCCTGGAATTTCTTCTCGATGATATACAGCGTACCGCCCACCAAAAGGGCTCCATCGGGCAATAGCCGTTTGCTCACCAGTTGCGTGTAATTGACGCCCCGAGCCGCCAGCAGATTTTTGTAGAGCTTGTTTTTCTCAAACAATACACCCACTGGCAACGTCGTTGCCCGGTCTACAACAGTATCGCCGTGTAGTGCATAGCGTGGATGCTCCAGGAAAGCATCACGCAATTCCGTACTGCGTTCAAATTCCAATCCGT
>JANNDE010000112.1:0-1750 GCA_031387395.1 Hymenobacter sp. | reverse complement strand
AAACACGAGCAGCACGCCCACCGCCCGCCGGTAGGGCGGCGGGGCCTGCCGCCAGTAGCCGAACGCGGCCCAGAACGGTACCACCGGCCGGCCCGAGGGCGCGGCTCGCCGCTCCCGCAACGCAAAGGTGATGACGATGGCCACCACCCCCGGCACGGAGGCCCAGAGAAACAGCGGCCGGTACTGGCTCGGGTGCGCAGCCAGCCAGCCCAGGGCCGCCAGCGGCCCCAGCACCGCCCCCAGCGTGTCCATTGAGCGGTGAAAGCCAAAGACCTTGCCCCGGTCGGCGGGCGTCGTCTCGTCGGAAAGCAGCGCGTCCCGCGCCCCGGTGCGCAGGCCTTTGCCCAGCCGGTCCACGGTGCGGGCCAGCAGCACCCAGGCCGGGGTGGCCAGTACCGCCAGCATCGGCTTGCTGAGCGCGCTCAGCCCGTAGCCCCACTGCACGAAGGGCACGCGCCGGCCCAGCCGGTCGCTCCACTGCCCGAAGTAGCCCTTGCTGAGCCCGGCCACGGCTTCGGCCACGCCTTCGAGCAGGCCAATGAAGAAAATGGAAAAGCCGATGGATTGCAAATACAGCGGCATCACCGGGTAGAGCATCTCGCTGGCCAGGTCGGTGAAGAGGCTGATGAGCGAGAGCAGCCACACGGCGCGGGTGAGGTAGGCGAAGCGACGCATCACAACGGCCGGTGGCGGGCACTGGATGGGTAAGCGGGATTGTGTATCATGGAAATTATCTTCAAATGGTGTGGTGCATCCTTTTAAGGTACTGGCCGGTCCACGTCGTAGAGGTTCAATTAATGCAGCCCTTTGATGCCATGAAACAACTTGTTTTCTTGTTAACCGTCGCGGCCCTGGGGGGCTGCCAGAAGCAGGCCGTGACGCCGGAAGCCGCGAAAGTCGCTGCTTCGACCCTCACGCAAGGGCAAGTGGTCCGGTCCCAGGTTACGTATAATTACAGCGCGCCGGGACCTCATCCCGCCCGCTTTCGCTGGATAATTCAACTGGACCCGCCGGTGACGGTGGCAGGGGCGGGAAACTACCCGTTTTCGGTCGTGAAAACCTTCAGCCTGGCGGACACGGCCACGTATCGGGCCGGCACCCGCCTGGCCTTTACCTACCAAGTAGTACCCTGGACCCAACAAACCCCGTGGCTGTCGCAGTACGAGTGGCTGTCGGCGGCCCCTTCCCCTGGCTATCTGCGCAATCCGGAGCTTACCCTGGCCGACGTGCAGCTGCGCTAGCCGTCAGAGGGTGATTTTCAGGGCTACGTTGCCTACGATGCCATCGAGTGGAGCGTAGAGCGGGCGAAAGGTGGGGCTGGTGGGTGAGCCGAGGACCACCGACTCAAACCGCGTTTGGCGCACGTCGAGGAAATTCTCCACGTTGAGCACCGCCGAGAAGTGCGGAGCAAAGATTTTTTCGCCCAGCACCCCCAGCAGCCAGAACCCGCGCCCCTGCCGGCTGCCTTCGCCCAGGTACTGCGGGCCGTTGTAGGTGCCTTCCAGGCCCAAGCGAAAGCTCTTTTCGGCCTCGTACACGGTGGTGAGCACCAGGCGGTGCCGCGAGACAAACGGCAATCCGGCCGGCTGGCCGAGGTCGTAGGTCTGCTTGGTATCGGTGAAGGTGTAGGCGGTAAAAAATTGCAGCCCTTCCACGCCCAGGCGCAGGTTGGTTTCCAGGCCCCGCGCCGTGATGGGCGAGGCGGCGTTGCGGAACTCGGTCACGCCGAGCGCGAGCTGCGCGGGGTCGG
>JANNDE010000109.1:0-1417 GCA_031387395.1 Hymenobacter sp. | reverse complement strand
GGCCATGAACGTGGCTTTGTTCAATACCCTGGCCCTGAATTTTCTGCTCGCCAACGTCCACGTTTCCATCAGCTACGCCCAACTTTTCTTCGCCCAAAATTTCAAACATTTCATGCCCTGAAGCAGAACTTATCAACTCTGGGGGCCGGGGGTGAGGTGAACGTTAGTTAAACACATACCGAACCCCCACCTGCCCCTGCCAGCGCGAGTTAATGGGGTCGGTCTGCCAGGGCGTGCTGCTGGGGTTGCGGAACTGGTACACGGGCTGGTTTTTGGCCGCGTCTATTTTCACGAAATCGAGCAGGGCGTAGCCCGAGTTGTTGAGGTTGGGTACGAAGTAGAGCAGGCCCCAGTCGCGGTTGAGCAGGTTGCCGAGGTTAATGAAATCGAAGGAGAATTCGAGGCGCTGCGAGCCGGTTTTGGTGAGGGGCACCTTGGCGATAAGGCGCAGGTCGAGCTGCTGGGTCCAGGGGGTGCGGGCGGCGTTGCGTTCGGCGTAGGTGCCACGGCGGGTGGCGAGGTAGCTGTCGTTGGCGAGGTACTGGTCGAGCTGCGCGTACTGCTGCGCGGCGGTTAGCAGAACGGTGTTGCCGGGGCCGGTGATGTCGGCCAGCTGAATCTGGGAGGCGTCGGCGGGCACGAACACGAGGTCGTTTTTGGCCGAGCCGTCGCGGTTCACGTCGCCCTCGTACACGAACGAGAAGGGGCTGCCCGAGCGGGCAATGTAAATCAGATTGGCGCTGAGGCTGAACCGCTCGCGCACCGGCACGGTGTAGGCCAGGTTGCCGATGAGCTTGTGGCGCAAATCGAAGTTGGAATAGGCCAGGCCGGGGTCGTTGGCCACCAGCGACTGGTTCCACTCGTAGTTGGCGGCCGGCGACACGCGCACGCCGTTCACCACGTCGCGGCTCACGCCGTAGCAGTAGCCCAGCGAGGCATCGAGCCGGTTCGGGATGCGCCTGGCCAGCGTGAAGGTGGCGTTATAATTGTAGCCCTTGCTCGTGTTGCCCATCACAAAAACGTTGGTGAAGAGCGGGTCGATTTTGGCCGCGTTGCCGGTGCTGGCAAAGTAGGGCCGGGTATCGGCCCCGACGTTGCCTCCGTCGAACGTCTTCTTGTTGTCCTTGAAATTAATGGACTGAAACAGCACGCCCGACACCACTTTCGACACCAGCCCTTCGGCCGTGAAGCTCATCTCCCAGGGCAGCTTCACGTCCACGGCCAGCGACGATTTCCAATCGCGCGGCAGCTTGAAGTCGTTGTCAATCAGATTGATTTCGGCCAGGCCGGGCTGCAGGCTTTGCAGGGTGGCGAGGTTTTCCTGAATGGTCAGCACGCTGCCGCTGGCGGGCCGGTAGTCGATGTTGTGGTACGGGTCGCCCGACACGTAGTGCGCGTAGGCGTACCACACAAACGG
>JANNDE010000105.1:0-20340 GCA_031387395.1 Hymenobacter sp. | reverse complement strand
GGCCTGCGGTTGTTATCCGACACCCGCGCCTATCGTGTTAACGGGTGGGCCAGAGGCACACAAATAATAGACACGGGGCAAAGCCCTACTGGGCACGGCCCTACCGGGCACGGCCCTACCGGGTACAACCCCGCGCCATCTTCACCAAGCTGCGTAACATCAGCGGTTTATTCTCCCCGCCTGTTTGGCCAACCGCACATTTAGAGCAGTTTCTTTGTCAGTGTACAGCGTTAAAAATTGAGAATTAAAAGTTAAAGTTTTATTAGTGAGGGCTTTAATCTTTAACTTCCACAAAAGTGTGCGTCAACCGGAAAACTACTGTAAGAGCAGCCTCACATCATCATCCACCCCGATAGGGCGGTTTTAGGACAGGCCCCCAGGTGAGGCCGAATGGTTCGCGTTTGGTTTCGCCGCTCACTGCGAAGCCGGCCTTATGGTTGCCTCAGAAACCGCCGGCCGGGCCGCCGGACCCGGCGTAAGGCGCGACGTGACGTTCTTTAGGCGTCGGTTTCTTCTGTACACCTGTTTTCATGCGTCGTTTATTGCTTCCGGGGCTGCTGAGCCTGCTGCTGGCCGGCCCGGCCCCGGCCCAGAGCCTGCCAGTACTCCCCCAGAACCCGCCCGCCCTGCGGTGGCAGGAGGTGCGCACGCCCCATTTCCGGGTGCTTTATGCCGGGGGGCTCGACTCGGCGGCGCAGCGCACGGCCGCCCGGCTCGAGCAACTGCATGGCCCGGGCGTGGCTACGCTGGGCGTGCGCCCGCGGCCCATATCGGTGGTGCTGCAAAGCCAGACCACGGTCAGCAATGGTTTCGTTACCTTTTTGCCCCGGCACGCCGAGTTCTTTATCACGCCTGAGCAGGGCCTGGGCCTGGGCACCGTGGATTGGCTCGATGGGCTGGTGGTGCACGAATTCCGGCACGTGGGGCAGTTCGAGAAAGCCCGGCAGGGGGTGGGCCGGGTGCTGGGCCCGCTGCTGGGCGATGGCGCGCTGGGCGTGGCCGCCGTGGGCGTGCCGCAGTGGTTTTTCGAGGGCGATGCCGTGGGGACCGAAACGGCCCTTACCCGCAGTGGGCGCGGGCGCATTCCATATTTTAATGTGGGCCTGCGCGCCAACCTGCTCGGGGGCCGCCGCTACTCCTACCAGAAAGCCGTGAGTGGCTCGCTGCGTGACCAGGTGCCCGACTGGTACGTGCTGGGCTATTTCATGGCCTCCTACCTCAAAGTCCACCACGGCCCCGACGTGTGGAGCCGGGTGCTGGACCGCTACTATCAGTTTCCCTTCTACCCCTTCTCGTTTTCCAATAGCATCCGGCGCACCACGGGCCTCACCGTCGAGCAGGTGTACGAGCGCAGCATGGCCGAGATAGATTCGACCTGGCGGACGCAGCTGGCCGCGCAGCCGGCCGCAACAGTGGCGCGGGAGTTCGTGGTTGCGGAGTCGGAAAAAGTCTTCACCCAGTACCAATACCCGCAGTATGTGACCGACAGCACGGTGCTGGCCCTGAAATCGGGCCTCGGGCACATCGCGCAGCTGGTGCTGCTGAGCCGTCGGCCGGGGGCGGGGCGGGCCCGCCGCGAGCGCACGGTGTTTGTGCCCGGTCAACTCAGCATCCCCGAAATGCTGTCGGTGAATGGGGGCAAAGCCGTGTGGCCCGAATACCAGCAAAATGCCCGCTGGGGCCAGCAAATAGCCTCCGAGCTGAAGGTGCTGGACCTGGCCACCGGCCGGCTCACGCGCATCGGCAAAGGCCAGCGCTACTCGGCGGCCGCGCTCTCGCCCGATGGCCGCCGCCTGGTGGCCGCCCGCACTGATGCCGCCTACCACCACGCCCTCGTGGTGCTGGATGCGCAGACCGGGGCCGAGCTCCAGACCCTGCCCAACCCCGCCAACGACTTCTACCAGCAGCCCCGCTGGCACCCCGACGGCCGCCGCATAGTAGCCGTAGTCCTGCGCCCGGCCGGCAAAACGCTGGTGCTGCTCGACCCTGCCAACCCAGCCCGGTCATCCCCTACCGGGCAGGGTCCTACCGGGCAGGGCCGCGACTTGCTGCCCGTGGCCAACGTGAACCTGGCTAACCCCCAACCCTGGCGCGATTTCGTGCTCTACAACTCGGCCCAGGCGGGCTCGGATAACCTCTACGCGGTGAGCATGCGCACCGGCCAAAGCTACCGCGTCAGCTCGCGGCTGCTGGGGGCCTACCACGCCGCTGTTGCGCCCGGCGGCCGCACGCTGGCCTTCCACGACTACCGCGCCACCGGGGCCCGGGTGGTCGAAATGCCCCTCGACACCCTGGCCTGGGTGGCAGTGCCGCCAGCGCGGGCCGACCCGCCCGGGCCCTACGCTGCCACGCTGGCTGCCCAGGAGCCGGCCGGCTGGCTGGTACCGCGCCTGCTGGCTCGGCCTGACCCGGCCGCGCCGCGCTACGGGGTGCGCCGCTACGCGCCCCTGGCCCACGCTTTCAACCTGTTCAGCTACGGGGTGGTGCAGAACCCGGCGGGCACCACCGTGGCCGTGGGCCTGCGCTCGCAGGACCTGCTGAGTACCACGCAGCTGTTCGCGGGCCTGGGCTACGACCAGACCGAGCGCACCTTCAGCGGCACGGCAGCCCTGAGCTACCAGGGCCGCTATCCGGTGTTCGACGCCGACTTTACCTACGGCGGGCGCGATGCGGCCGTGCTGTACCAGGGGCAGGTGCTGCGCGACCAGTGGCAGTATGCACGGCTCACGGCCGGGGTGCGGCTGCCGCTCAACCTCACCCATTCCAGGTATTTTCAGGGGCTGAATATCGGGGCCTACCTGCTGCACGAGCAGGTGTTTGGCTACGACCTGCCCGTGCGCAAAGCCACGGAAGTATCGGCTACCCGCCCCCTCAATGCCCTGCAAGCATCTTTCAGCTACGTTTCCCAGCTCAAGCGCAGTGCCCGCGACGTGGCCCCGCGCGGGGGCTTTGCGGTGCTGGGCACCAGCCGCACCACCCCCTTTGGCAGTGGGCTGGAGGCCCGGCAGTGGGGCACGCAGGCCAGCCTCTACCTGCCCGGCCTGCGCCCCCACGATGCCCTGCGGCTGCGGGCCGGCTACCAGTGGCAAAGCCAGCTGCAGTACCAGTTTGCGCCCACCATCAACATCCCGCGCGGCGAAGGCTACACCAGCTTCGACCAGCTGGCCGTACTCAGCCTCGACTACAACCTGCCCCTGGCCTTCGTGCACTGGGAGCTGGGGCGCGTGCTCTATGTGCAGCGCCTGCGGGCCACTGGGTTCGGCGACCTGGCTCGGGGCCACGACTTCCGGGGCACGGCGGCCCGCTACACCTACCGCAACGTAGGTATTGATGTGCTGGCCCTGTTCAACGTGCTGCGCCTGCGCACGCCGCTCGAAGGGGGCGTGCGCGTCACGTACCGGGGTGCGGCCGGGGCGTGGCTGGTCGAGCCGCTGGCCTTCAGCCTGCGGCTGTGAGGCGCGCGTTGGCGGCGGTGTAAAAGGCCGCTACCGGCAGCAGGGGCCACAATCCGACTATTGCCCCGGTGCCGGGGAGACGCTCGGTGGGTTCGGCAGGTTTGGTGGGTCCGGTGCGGGGCAGTTGTCCGCCCGGCCCCTTCAGCTCGCGGCCCAGAAAGCGGCCGATGGCCGCCAGCGTTTGCTCGGGGGCGGTGAGGTGGGGGCAGTGGCCGGCGGTATCAACCACGGCAATCTGGCTGTCGGGTAACTGCTCGTGCAGGTAGTAGCCCACGCCCAGCGGGGCCATCACGTCGCGGGCCGACTGCACGATGAGCGTGGGCGTACCCAGCAGCGGCAGCTGGTCGCGGCAATCGGCGAAAAACACAACGCGGGCGAAGTGGCTCATCACGGCAGCATTGGTGTTCACGAAGCTGTTCGAAAAGGCCATCACCAGGTCGGGGCGGTTGGTTTCGCCCACCACTACCGGGGCAAACGACTGCGACCAGCTTACCTGGTCGGCTTCGAGGGTGGCCAGCAGCTCTTCGAGGTCGGTGCGCTCGTAGCCGCCGGTGTAGTCGTGGCCGTTCAGAAACCGGGGCGAGGGGGCCAGCAGCACCATTTTGGCAAAGAGATGGGGCGCCCGCACGGCCGCAATCACGCCAATCATCGCCCCAACGGAGTGCCCCACGAAGACGACGCTGGTTAGCTCCAGGGCTTCGAGCACCTCGATGAGGTCGGTGGCGTGGCCCGCCAGGGTGCCGTGGCGCTCGCGGCTGTAGTCGGCCGCCCGCGACTCGCCACAGCCCACCAAATCGAGGCGCACGACGCGATACTGTGCTTCCAATGCCGGTAACAGTGGCTGCCAGAGTTTCTGGCTGCAGCCCATGCCATGAACCAGCACGATGGCCGTGTTGCCGCAGCCGGAGACGTGAACATTGCTGCGGGATAGAATGGAAGAAACGGGAGTGCTCATAAAATATAAAATGAAGAAAAGTGTGGTAGGAGCGGGCCGCGGCAATAGTAAAAAAAGTTGCCCGCGACGGCCGGATGAGTAGCTCAGCCCGGAATAAAAAAGGGATAAAAACGGGGTTGGGTCTAATCGTCAGAATATTTTCCCAAAGTGGGATTTTCCCGTTCGCTCGCGGAGGGCAGCAACTGGGTTAAATAGTGGGCTAGTGGCGCGGAAAGGGTGATTTTAGGTAGCATCAGCCGGGTAATGCCCCGGTCGGACCACTCAAAAATCAAAAACTCAACCAAAGCTGGTCTGTTGGGGGCACCGGCTGCGGCAAATGCAGAAACCCCGGCCGCCGGCCGGGGCCGCAAAGGCGCGGGCTGCTGCAGTCCGCGCCGGAGTGTTGTTCTTGCAGCCATGCTGCGCCTCTTCCTGCTGCTGCTGCTGGCGTTGCCCGCCGCCGCTCAACGCTACGACACCCGCTTGGCCGCCCTGCCCGCTGGCTTTGCCTGGCAGCCGCTGCCCGAGGCCAAAGCCGCGCTGCCGCTGCCCGCCGGCTGGTACTACCGGGCCGAGGGCCCCAAAGCCGCGCCCACCTACTATTGCACTCGCGAGGCAATGGGCGATAGTGGCGAGTTTACCACCGGCCTCTCGCTGCAAGTAGTGCGCAAAGCCACTGCCCGTACCCGGCACCCGGCCGCCGAATACGCCGGGCTACTGATGCTGCGCACTGGCTTCGGCCCGGGTCGAAGCCGGCTGGCCGATACCTCGGTGGTGGCCGGCCCCTGGCACAAGTGGGTGGTGCGCTACCGCGAAGCCGCCCCCGATGCCGAGCCCCGCATCATCTACCAGCTGGCCCTGGCCAATGCCAAAACCGATACGCTCTACCTACTCACCTTCGAAAGCCCCGAAAAAGAGTGGCCCGCCGCCTGGGCGCTGGGCGCGGTGATGGTGCGTGAGTGGGTGCTCGATTCGCGGCAGTAACTTGCTGCCATGAAAAAACGACTACTGCGCGCCCTGTTGTTTGGCTGCCTGCTGCCTGCTGGCTGCCCGGCCCGCGCCCAACTCCCGGCCCGCGCCGCTTTTACTTCCGATGAAGCGGCGGCCCGGCATCAGGCGGCATTCGTGGCGGCCGTGCGGATGGCTGGCCTCCGGCGACCTGCCGAAAACTATTACTACAAATACCGCATTGATGTGACCAAAGAAGCGGCCCTGCGGCGGGCCGGGCTCGACTTGCGCGAGATGGAGCGGCGCATCCGCATCGACGGGCCGGGTGGCTTCCAGGAATCCTCCTTACTCGCCGACCTGGTGGTGCGCGGCACGGTGCTGAGCCTCGTCACCGATTCGAGCCGCAGCGTGTGCTACCACTCCCGCTACCGGGTGCGAGTAGCCGAAACCTGGCAGGGACGGCCCGCTGATACCGTGACAGTCCGAGTCTATAGTGGGCCACTAGGCACCCTTGGCAACGTGACGATAGCCGAATCGCCCCATATCGAGGTTGGGGAGGAAGCCATTCTGCACCTGCTATACGTTGATTTTACCGAAGACGAGGAAGCAAAAAAACGGGGCCTGTCCTTCTGCGCCAACAATGCGGCTCCCGGCGACTTTGGCCTGCTGCTGGCTTCGCCCATACGGGGCGAGTGGGTGCTGGACCACTACGGCCAGCGCCCACTCGCGAAGCTGGCTGACCTGCGCCGCGACCTCCGGCGAATCGCCGCCATTCTGGACAAAGAGCATTTCCATCAAAAGGTCTTTTAGCCCATCGGCGCTACATGCCAAACAGCAGCGGCGCGGTGTAGGCCACGGCCACCGGGCAGCCGTTTTGCCGGCCGGGGCGAAACTCGGGCAGCTGCCGCACCGCCGCCAGGGCGGCCTCGTCGCAGCCGTGGCCGATGCCCTGCATCACCTGCGCATCGCGCACTTTGCCATCGGCCCCCACCACGAAGCGCACGTATACCCGGCCCGCCACGCCTGCCGCCCGGGCCGCCGCCGGGTACTCCAGGTGCTGCTGAATGGCCGTGACGATGGCCGCCCCCCCGCCGCCGGTCAGCAGCTGGGGCATCTGCTCGGCGTAGGCGTACACGCGGCCGGGGCCGGCAGTGTATATTTTGGAGGGCGGCGGGTTGGGGTAGCGAATGGTGAGGCCCATGCGCACCGCCACCGGCCGGCCCTCGCGCAGGGCCGGCTGCAGGCGCGGCAGGCCCTGTACGGCGGCCAGCACGGCCGCCGTGGCAGGGGCCGGCGCGGGCTCGTAGCCAATGCGCGGCCGGATGCCAGCTTCCCGGGCTTTGCCGGTGGCATCGACCACGAACTCGACGTGCACTTCGCCGTGGGGGTCGGTTTTGAGAAACTCGGCCGGGTACTCGGCCCGGCTCTGAATCAACTCGGTGGCGGTGAGCACGTCGAAGGAGCAGGGCGTTACCTCGTCGGCCGAATACACGCGTTCCGGGGCTTTGGCTATGGCGGGCCGGGCGGCCGGGCGGGGTTTGGCCTGGGCGGCGGCGGCGGCCGGCCGCGCCAGCCCGCCCATCAGGAGCAGCGCCGCGAGGAAGTTCTTCATGGCCCGAAGATAGCCGCCGCGCGGGCCGCCCGCGCCGTCGTTCCGGCCCGGCCCGCTACTTTTACCCCCGCATTCCCAACCCCCGCTAACTCTCCGCTCCGCATGGCTACGTACCTCGCCGATAACCAAACCCGCTTCCTCAACGAGCTCCTGGACTGGCTCCGTATCCCGTCCGTGTCGGCCGACCCCAAGTTTCACGTCGATGTGCTGCGGGCCGCCGACTACCTCAAAGCCCGCCTCGAAGAAGCCGGCGTGCCGAACGTCGAAATCTGCCCCACGGCCGGCAACCCCATCGTGTACGGCGAATACGTAGTGAGCCCCGGGGCCAAAACCGTGCTCGTGTACGGCCACTACGACGTGCAGCCCGCCGACCCCTACGAGCTGTGGACTTCGCCGCCCTTTGAGCCGGTGATTAAGGACGAAAAAATATATGCCCGCGGCGCCTGCGACGACAAAGGTCAGGTGTACATGCACGTCAAGGCGTTTGAAATGATGATGCGCGACGGCCAGGGCGGCGTGCCCTGCAACATCAAGTTCATGTTTGAGGGCGAGGAGGAAATCGGCTCCAACAACCTCGAAATCTTCGTTCAGGCGAACAAAGAGAAGCTCAAAGCCGACGTCATCCTCATCTCCGACACCGGCATGCTGGCCAACGACGTGCCTAGCATCGAAGTGGGCCTGCGCGGCCTGAGCTACCACGAAGTAACCGTGACCGGCCCAAACCGCGACCTGCACTCCGGCCTGTATGGCGGCGCGGTGCAAAACCCCATCAACGCGCTGTGCGAGATGATTGCCAGCCTGCACGATGCCAACGGCCACATCACCATTCCCGGCTTCTACGACAACGTGGACGAGCTGAGCGCCGACGAGCGCGCCGAAATGGCCAAAGCCCCGTTCTCGGAAGACGACTTCCAAAAGAGCATTGGCCTGCCCGATAGCTACGGCGAAAAAGGCTACTCCAGCATGGAGCGCACCAGCATCCGGCCCACGCTCGACGTGAACGGCATCTGGGGCGGCTACACCGGCGAGGGCGCCAAAACCGTCATCGCCTCGCAGGCCCACGCCAAAATCTCGATGCGCCTGGTGCCCCATCAGACTTCAGCCGAAATCACGGCGCTGTTCCAAGCGCACTTTGCCAGCATCGCCCCGGCCGGGGTCACCGTCGAAGTGCGCCCCCATCACGGCGGCGAACCCGTGGTGACGCCCACCGACTCGGTGGCCTACCGCGCCGCTGCCGACGCCATGGAAACCACCTTCGGTCAGCGCCCGGTGCCCACGCGCGGCGGCGGCTCCATTCCCATCGTGGCCATGTTCAAATCGGAGCTCGGCCTCGATACCGTCCTGCTCGGCTTCGGGCTGGACAGTGACGCTATTCACTCGCCCAACGAGCATTTCGGGGTTTTCAACTTCCTCAAGGGCATCGAAACCATCCCGCACTTCTACCGCAACTACGCGGCGGCCGAGTAATTGATAACGGCTTTTCGCTAAACTAAAAAGGCCCAGCTTCTGCGCAGAGGCCGGGCCTTTTTTTAAGGTTTATACAGCAGTCTACTCGCCGCCGAACAGGTAGCCTACCTGAAATTGAAAGACCGAATTGTGTGCCCCCGTGAACGAAACCGACGAGTTATTCACCCCCAGCAGCCCACCATTGTAACGAACACCGAATTCGATGCCCGACGCCAACTGATAGCCTAAGCCGGCAAGGTAGCCCAGGTCAAGCTTCTGGGTGTTGACAGTGCTGGTGTTGGAGACGAGGCTACCGCCCGTAGCGGTGTAGTCCGATTTCTGCGCAACGACCAGGCCCACCTGCGGGCCAGCCTCAAAAAACAAGCCGTCGGCGTGCATGCGGAGCAACAGTGGCAAGTCGAGGTAAGAGGTGCGTACCTGCGCGCTCCCGCGGCTATCGTACGGCTTGGAGCCTTTCTGTGAGTAAAGCAGTTCGGG
Source organism: Hymenobacter sp. (assembly GCA_031387395.1). Lineage (GTDB taxonomy): Bacteria > Bacteroidota > Bacteroidia > Cytophagales > Hymenobacteraceae > Hymenobacter. The sequence continues at coordinate 11,447 of JANNDE010000105.1, read as the reverse complement.
GTGAAAGGAAATCAGGTCGCTGAAACTAAAATCCGCCATTACTCCCGCCATTACTCCCGCCACTAGTCCCACCAGGGTTTTATTGTCGGGGGCATAGTTGCCGGTTAAGTTGGCCAGGTTTACCCCGGCTTTAAGCCCGAAACGGGTTTCCTGCGCGTGGGCTGCACTGCTCAGGCCGGCCGTTAGGGCCAGCGTATAGAGTATGTTTTTCATCAGTGGAAGCAATGTGGTACGCCGCAAAACTACGCCTGTGCTGCTTTGGCTTGCTTGGCGTAGCCTGCTAGGGCACGCAAACATCCGGCTTCCGAATGGCTCACCGCCGAATAGCCGGCGCTGCTGCCCGATAGGCTGGTGATGCCGTAGCCGGCCCTGATGCCAATGCTGTTGGCGGGCTGCTGCGCCTGCACCATACCAATAGTGCTGGCCAGTAACACGATGGGAAGGAGTGGTTTCTTCATAATGAAAAAAGGGTTAAAATGCTGATAGTCAGAGGTAAAGCTGCCGAATAAATAAGCCTGGGGCGTGTACCGCCTGCATTGGACGTAGGTTGCCGATGTAGCGGAGCCAGCGGTAGGTAAAAAATCCGGCTCTGCGAACCGGGCAAAAAAAGAGGTCTGGCTTCATGCGAAAGCCAGACCTCTTTTCAGGCGGATAAAACGAAGACTATTTGCCCCCGAAAGCGTAGCCTACCTGAAATTGGAATACAGAATTGTGCACGCTGGCGTTTTTGCCGGTACCGCCAGCATAAAGCGCCGAAGTATAGTTTTTCGAAGGGCCGTCTTTGTATACCTGCGACACGTCGCCGGTGTAGCGAATACCCAGGCTCAGGCCGCTGGTGAGTTGGTAGCCCAGGCCCGCCGCGTAGCCCACAACGACTTTGTTCAGGTCGTCGGTGCTGGTGTTGTCCGTGCTCTGGGTGCTGGTGTTGCCCGTTTGGGTAAAATCGCGGTTGTGCAGCACGAAGCTGCCCTGCGGCCCGGCCTCAAAAAACAGGCCTTTTCCGTTATCGCCAGTGTTCACCCGCACCATAATGGGAACGTCGAGGTAGCCCAGCGTGCTTTTAAAAGTAGTGCCGCTATTGGGGTAATTGCTGATGGAAGCACCCTTCTGCGAATAGAGTAATTCCGGCTGAATGGAGAACATATCCGAAAGGCCAAAATTGAGATAGCCACCCGCCGAAAAACCGGATTTATATTTCGAACTGTTAGAATCAGTGCCTGCAAAAGAGGCCAGATTGTATCCGCCTTTCAAGCCGTATTTAACGCCTGTTTGTGCGTGTGCGGCATTCGTTAGGCCAGCAAGGAGGGCTAGCGATAGAACGATTTTTTTCATGGTTAAAAGAATTTATAAAAATAAATGCTGAAGATTGTCTGTGGTGAAAACCTCCAAAAACAAGGATTATATCGCATATTAACCGGGCAGGGTTACAAAAAAAGCCAAAATATTTATTTCTTCATAATTGATTGTTTGATTTTGCCGGGTTGTATTTTTGAAGTCCCTAAAGGGAAATTCAGGCGTGTTCATGAAGCAAATAGTGGTATCGAAGGCGTATGCGTTGGGGTTGTCGTGGGGCTTGGTCTCGTTGCCAGCGGGTGCTCAGGTAATCGATACGGTCGCCGCCGGGCCGGCCCCGCAGGCGCCACTGGTGCTTGGCATCTACGCCCAGGGCAGCACTATTCTGGCGCACACCTACGCCATCCGGCACCTGGTGGCCTCGCACCCCACGGGCTTCGAAGCGAATTTGCAGCGCCAGACCACCGGCGCGGCCCCGTGGCACGGCTGGTATAAGTTTCCGAAAATCGGGCTGGCGCTCACCTACTACGACTTTCATAACCCCGTGCTCGGCTATGCTTTTGCGGCCAGCCCCTACATCAGCAAATCATTTTCGCGCGGCCCGAAGCACGATTTCAGCTTCCGGCTGGGGGCGGGCCTGGCCTACCTCACCAACCCTTACGACCAGGGCACCAACCATAAAAACACCATTGCCAGCTCGACCCTGAATGCCACCATTCAGCTGCGATTTGAGTACGACTATGCCCTCACGCCGCACCTGGGCCTGCTGGCTGGGGTGGGGCTGAACCACTTCTCCAACGGGGCCACCAGCAAGCCCAACTTTGGGGTCAATCTGCCTTCGGTGGTGCTTGGTCTCAACTATTACACCCAACGCCAGCCCCTGCGGGCCAACGCCAACGCCCCGGCCTCGGCCGAGGTTGGCGGCCGCTTCTACTACGGCAGCACCAGTCTGGGCTACAAACAGCGCAACGAGGCCGACAAGCAGAAGTACCTCGTGAACTCGATAACGGCCGCCGTGGGCTGGCGCGTGAACCGAAAATCGAACCTGCTGCTGGGAGCCGAGGGCTTCTTCGACCGCAGCCTGCGTGCCACGCTGCAGGATACCGCCCGCGTTGGCAGCTCCCGGCCCGATGTGAAAAAAGCGGGGTTGTTCGTGGGCCACGAGCTGCTTTTTGGCCGGCTGGCTTTCGTGTCGCACCTGGGCCTCTACGTGTACGCGCCTTACAAGTCGAATACCGCGTACTACGAGCGGCTGGGCCTGAAGTATGCCGTCACCAGCCGGCTTTTTGGAGCGCTCGATTTGAAGCTGCACGGTGGCAAGGCCGATGTAATTGAGTTTAAGTTGGGGGCCCGGCTGCCCGGCCACGCCCGGCACTAGCCTACATTGGCACGGGCACCGTTCAGCCTCAAAATGCGGGGTTTCGCCGGGTGTACGCTGTAGTTCATGTTTATATATAGGGCTGAATGAATAGTATCCTTCATCTTTGAAGGGCATTCATTTCTCGCGTTCCAATATGGCAATATTCTTAGAAGCCCCAATCTCCAGGTTCTGACTGCCGCTGGCTGTATAGAGTTGGCAGCGCTGTGCTTTTTAGTGGGGCAACGGGCTATTGGGCGGGTGTGGTGGCAGGGCCGGGCCGCGCGGTTGCGGCCGCGTCGGAGGCCGGACCAAAAACCAATGGCTACCCAATCAATTCCGGGGTTCCTGGCTCAGTATTCATTTGCTTTTTCCTACACGTCGGATAATTCCGGCACAATCAACTTACACAATTCCAATGAAACTAACTTTTACGCACTACAGATTTTGGTTTTGCCTGTGCTTACTTAGTCTGCTCTGGGAGCCGGCACGGGCGCAGACAACCACGGCAACCCTGACCGGAAAATTGGTTTCGGACAAAGGGGAGGAACTGATTGGCGTGACGGTGCTGGCGTTGTACGGGCCCACGGGGACCAAGCGCGGCACGGCCACCGACCTTGATGGCCGTTTCGCTATCCCCAACCTCACGCCCGGCGGCCCCTACCTGGTCGTTGTCAGCTACGTTGGTTTCCGGACCCAGCGCATCAACGACGTATATCTGACGCTGGGCAACACCTCGAACCTGAGCGTGATGATGGAACCCGATGCTGACCAGCTCAACGCCTTGCAGACTACGGCCGTGGTGGTCGGCAACGCGCAGGCCATCAAGGGCGGAACGGGTACCAACGTGAGCCTTACGGAGTTGCAGGCGCTGCCCACCCTTGCGCGCAGCCTCCAGGACTTCACCCGGCTCAACCCGCAGAGCGCCAACAACTCGTTTGCCGGTAGCTCGTTTCGCTACAACAACGTGACGCTCGACGGAGCCATCAACAACGATGCCATCGGCTTTTCGCCTTCCCTGGGCGGGGTAGGCGGCACTAGCGGCCTGCCCGGCGGCGCGGCCCGCACCAACCCGATTGCGCTCGATGCCATTCAGGAAATACAGGTGCAGGTGGCCCCCTACGACGTGCAGCTGGGCAACTTCACCGGTGCTTCCATCAATGCCGTGACGCGCTCGGGCACCAATGAGGTGCAGGGCTCGGTGTATGCCTACGGCCGCAACCAGGACGTGGCCGGTAAGGATATCGAGGGCAACAAGCTAGGCACCGGCTACCACGACTTTCAGACCGGATTTCGGCTGGGCGGGCCCCTGCGGAAAGACAAGCTGTTTTTCTTTGTGAATGCCGAAGTGGCCCGTAACCAGTCTCCCGTGCCCTACGGCGTGGGGCAGGCGGGCTCGCCCCTGACGGCGGAGCTGGCCGCAAAGCTGGCAAGCCGCCTCGATAAAACATATCAGTACAACCCCGGCGAAACGGGTGCCTACAACACCCTGGCCAACAGCACCAAGCTGTTTGGCCGCCTCGATTGGAACCTGAGCGACAAAACCAGCCTCACGCTGCGCCACAATTTCGTTAAGGCGCTGGCTACTAACCTCGACCGCTCGCAGACGTTGTTTGCCTTCGGCTCGCAGGATTTCAACCACCACAACCTGCAGAATTCGACCGTGCTGGAATTGAAGAGTAACTTCAGCAGTACTCTTTCGAACAGCCTGGTGATGGGCTACACCAATATCCGCGATTACCGCGACCCGCTCGACGGGGCTTCGGCGTTCCCGCAGGTGCAGATTAATAACGTGGGCACCAGTGCTGCCAACGGCTTTGCCGGCAGCAACGAAGTGCTGCTGGGTTCGAACCGCGAGGCGGCGGTGTTCAACCTATACCAGAAGACATTTGAGATTTCGGATAACTTCAGGGTCGTTAAGGGCCGCAACACCCTGACGCTGGGTACCCACAACGAGCTGTACTTTATTGACTACGGTTTCATTAACGCCTTCAACGGGCGGCTGGAATACGGTAGCGTGGACGACTTTTTAAGTGACCGGCCCAGCCGGGTGCGGGGCTCCCTGCCCACGCCCGGCCGCAACAGCGCCACCGGTACCTACAACGCCGAGTACCGCAACCCGGCCGCCAACTTCCGCCTGGACCTCCTCAGCGCCTACCTGCAGGATGAAATAGCGGTGGGCAGCCGGCTGAAAATCACGCCCGGTATCCGCCTCGACTACGCCACCCTGCCCGATAAGCCCGTGCTGGACCCGCGCCTGAAAGCCCAACCGACCGTGAAAACCAGTTCGGCTCCTACCTACAGCAACACCACGCTGGCCGATTTTACCAACGATATTCTGGGTACGGTGCAGTTGTCGCCCCGCCTGGGCTTTAGCTACGATGCCAAGGGCGACGGCTCGCTGGTACTGCGCGGCGGCTCGGGGGTGTTCACGGGCCGCATGCCCCTGGCCTGGCTGGGCTACGTCTACTACAACAACGGGGTGAATTTTACCAATGTGGATTACAGCAATGTTCCCAGGGACCCCACCCCCACCAACCCCAATCCCAGCCCGACGCGCCCGGTTATCACCCTCGACCAAAACGCAGAGAAAATATATAATCAGTTACCTCCTTTGGCTCTCGGTAAGGCGGAAATTAACTTGATTGACAACAACTTCCGGATGCCCCAGGTGTGGCGCAGCAGCCTGGCCCTCGACTTCAATAAGATGCCCGGTGGCCTGCGGGCCTCGCTCGAAGGCATCTATACTAAAGTGTTATTTGATGTGAAATTTCAGCAAATAAACCTCGTAGATAACGCTACTTATTTTGCGGCCGGCCCTACCCAAACCCCTCGCTATCCGGGTTCGAAGGATGACCAACGCCGCAATCCAGCGTTTTCGAACGTGTTTTTGATGAGCAATACCCAGGAGGGCTACCGCTACCAGCTCACGGGCTCGCTGGCTAAGGATTTCGGTAAGGTGCTGGCAGTCAGTGCCGCCTACACCTATGGCCAGAGCAAAGACATCAGCAACGGCATTCGCAACTCGTTTCAGAGCAACTGGGAACTGAACCCGGCCCAGAGCCCCAACAGCCCCGGCCTGGCCTACTCCAACTTCGACTTGCGCCATCGCGTACTGGCCACCCTCAACTACCGCCAGCCGCTGGGCGAGCGCCTGGTGGGCTACCTCACCGGGGTGTTCACGTTTCAGTCGGGCACGCCCTTCACCTACGTGTACAACAACAACTTTTTTGGCAACGGGCAGCAAGCCGTGCAGCTGGCTTACGTGCCGGCTTCGGCCAGCGACATCGTGCTCGTGGATGCAACTTCGGTGAGCACCGGCACCTTACAGCTCGCTCCCGCCAGCGTGGCGGCCGACCTCGACCAGTTTTTGGCCAACGACGACTACCTGAGCACCCGCCGTGGGCAGTACACCGAGCGCAACGGTGCCCACACCCCCTGGAACAACCAGGTCGACCTGCGCCTGATGCTCGAAGCCAGGCTCGGCAGCGTTACCCCAGACCCCGCCGGCGTGATGCCCCACGGCCACACCATCCAGATTTCGTTCGATATTATCAACGTGGGCAACCTCCTCAACGACGCCTGGGGCCGCCGCTACTACACCCCCGATACCTTCAACTCGACGGCCGGCTTTGGCCTGCGCCAGGTAGGCTACGCCAACGCTAGCGGAGCTTTATCTACCTCGGCCTCAGCCGTGGGCTTCGACCGTCCGGCCTTCACCTACTCCAAGCTCGCGGGGGCTGCTTATTCTATCGACCCTTTCGCCTCGCGCTGGCAGGGCCAGCTGGGCCTGCGCTACTCTTTCTAACGGTGGCCAAACGGCCATCTTACTCCCTCTCAACCACCGATATCCATGAAAATCATCATTCATTCTCATCCCTGGTTCAGCCGTTGGCAGGTGCTGGCCTTGCTGGTTAGCAGTGCGTTGGGGCTGAGCCATTCCGCCGCCGCGCAAGCCGCGCTGCCCCCGCCGCTCAACTATGCCGACCAGATGCCGGCGCTGCCCGGCGGCGGGGGCAACGTGGCCGTGGTAGCCGCCATTCAGAAGGCCCTCGTGTATCCAAACCCGGCGGGCCTGAGCCAAACCAAAGGCCGGGCCGTCGTGTCCATTGTCGTCGAAGCCGACGGTAGCATCCGCGAGGCCAAGGTGGTCCGCAGCCCCAGCCCCAGCTGCGAACAGCCCATTCTGGCGGCCGTGCGCCGCCTGCCGCGCTTCGTGCCCGGCCGCCAAAACGGCCAGCCCGTACCCGTGGTGCTCTCCCTGCCCATCGCTGTGCGCCTCGACTCGGCTGTAACCGCCGAAAATACCCCCCCTAAAAGCCAGTAAGTACCAAGCCACTCATTCCCGGCAGATGGCGGGGGCTTCATGCCCGTTTTAAAGTCAGTGCACCAAAATAAAAGGAGCGCATTCAAATACAAAACTTTGTGAAGCAAGGATTTGTATTTGAATGCGCTCCTTTTACTACTTCCAGCTACTTCCAGCTACTTCCAGCAATGTGCGTCGATGCGAAAACGGCCTCAGGCAGGTCCTCGTTTTTTTGAAGGGGGGGCACGTTTGGGGGCCACGGGCCGCTACGAGCAGTCGGGCCTGCACTAGCTCTTCTCCAGCCTGTTGTGTCAGCAGGCCGTCGATTTGTAGCTGTACGGCGGCAAGGCCGGCGTGATTGCGTGCGAGGTTGGGGCGTTCGTGGGCGATTCGCGCTTACGCGCCATCCGGTTACTGCTGGGTTTGAGGGCCGTCATTTGGGGGTTCGGCACTATTTTCAGGGCAATTGCCGGTGCCGGCTTGCATATTTAGGTCATGGCTCAACAGGGCCCTCCTCATAGTATGGAAAGCACGGAAACGTTTTTTGCCCTCAACCGCTACCTGCACATCGCGGCCGGTTTCACGGGCTTTTTCGTGGCCCCGGTGGCGCTGGCCGTGCGCAAGGGCGGCGGGGCGCACCGGCGCTGGGGCCTGGTGTTTTTCTGGGCGATGGTGGTGGCCGGCAGCACGGCCATCGTGGGCTCACAGCACATTCATAGCACGTTTCTGCTGCTCACGGCGGTGTTCAGCCTCTACATGGCCGGCTTCGGCTACCGCTCGCTGTTTCTCAAGCCACTGGCCTGGGATGCCCGCGTGGCGGCCTTCGACTGGGCAGTGGCGGGCCTGGGGCTGGTGGTGTTCCTGAGCACGGTCGCCTACGCGGTTTTCGCCCGCAACATCCCGGTCGGCGTGTTCGGCGGCATCGGTGCCATGACGGCCGCTCGCCAGCTATGCGGCTACGCCAACGCCGGGCACTGGACCAAAAACCAGTGGCTGCTGAACCACATTTCCGGTTTTTTGGCCTCGTATATCGCGGCCGTGTCGGCGTTTTCGGCCACCAGCCTGCACTTCATTCCGTTTCCTTACAATTTTTTGTGGCCTACGGTGCTGGGCGCGCCGCTCATTGTGTGGTGGCACCAACGGGTGCGGGGGCAGCGGGCTAGCCTCGCACCAGGCTCCGGTTTATCCGGCTCACCAGCGCCGGCCCTTCATAAATAAAGCCAGTATAAAGCTGAATCAGCGAAGCGCCCGCGTCGAGCTTCTCCCGCGCATCAGCGGCGGAGTGAATGCCGCCCGAGCCGATGATGGGCAGGCCGCCGCCGGACTTACGGTGCAGATAGCGGATGACTTCGGTAGCCCGCGCCCGCAGCGGCCGCCCGCTCAGGCCACCCGCGCCCAGGCTGGCCACGTAGGCGGGTTCAGTGCCCAGGCCGGCGCGGCTGATGGTGGTATTGGTGGCCACCAGGCCGCTCAGGTTAGTTTCGCGGGCTATTTCCAGAATATCGTCGAGCTGCGAGTCCGTCAGGTCGGGCGCGATTTTCAGGAGCAGCGGGCGGGGCACGGCTCGGGCCTGGTTGCGGGCCTGCACCTGCTGCAATAGCTCAATCAGCGGTTTTTTCTCCTGCAGTTGGCGCAGGTTGGGCGTGTTGGGCGAGCTCACGTTCACCACGAAGTAGTCGACCACTCCGGCCAGCGCCTCGAAACCGGCCACGTAGTCCTCGGCGGCGCGCTCGTTGGGCGTGTCTTTATTCTTGCCAATGTTGCCGCCGATGATGAGCTGCCGGTTCGCCCGCCGGGCCAGCCGGGCCGCCACCACGGCCGCCCCGTCGTTGTTGAAACCCATGCGGTTCACCAGGGCCTCATCCTGCGGCAGCCGAAACAGGCGGGGCGCGGGGTTGCCGGGCTGCGGCCGGGGCGTCACCGTCCCAATCTCCACGAAGCCGAAGCCCAGCGTGGCCAGCTCGTCGGTGAGGGCCGCGTTCTTATCAAATCCCGCCGCCAGCCCCACGGGGTTCGGGAATTTCAGCCCGAAAACCTCGCGCTCCAGGCCGGGGTGCTGGAAATCATAGAGCGCCCGCAGCAGGGCCTTGGTGCCCGGCACCAGCGCCGCGCGGCGCAGATTATCGAAAACGAGGTGGTGGGCGCGCTCCGCGTCGAGGTTGAAAAGCAGGGGTTTGACGAGAGCTTTGTACATAATGAATTTATCCCGCCCAGCCCTCCCTATCGAGGCTGCGGTACTGAATGGCTTCGGCCAGGTGGTTAATCTCAATGGCCTCGGTGCCAGCCAGGTCGGCGATGGTGCGGGCTACTTTCAGGATGCGGTCGTAGGCCCGGGCGCTCAGGCCGAGGCGCTCCATGGCCGTTTTCAGCAGCTGCCGGCCGTCTTCGCTGATTTGGCAGAGGTCCTTCACCATCTGGGGCGGCATCATGGCGTTGGAATGAATGTCGGGATAGTCAACAAACCGCCTTTCCTGCACCTGCCGGGCCATATCCACCCGCACCTGGATTTCGGCGCTGGTTTCCGATTTGCGCGATTCCGTCATCTGGTCAAACGTCACGGGCGTCACTTCGACATGCAGGTCAATCCGGTCGAGCAACGGGCCCGATACCTTGTTCAGGTACTTCTGCACCACGCCGGGGCCGCACACGCATTCCTTCTCGGGGTGGTTGTAGTAGCCACATGGGCAGGGGTTCATACTGGCAATGAGCATGAAATTGGCCGGAAACTCAATGCTGAGCTTGGCCCGCGCAATGGTCACGCGGCGCTCCTCCAGCGGCTGGCGCATCACCTCCAGCACCGTGCGCTTGAACTCGGGCAGCTCATCCAGAAACAGCACGCCGTTGTGCGAGAGCGAGATTTCGCCCGGCTGCGGGTTGCTGCCGCCGCCCACTAGCGCCACGTCCGAAATGGTGTGGTGCGGGGCCCGAAACGGCCGCGTGCTGAGCAAGCCGCCGCCGGCCAGCTTGCCGGCCACGGAGTGAATTTTGGTGGTTTCCAGCGCTTCCTGCATGCTCAGCGGGGGCAGGATGCTGGGCAGGCGCTTGGCGAGCATGGTTTTGCCCGCGCCGGGCGGGCCAATCATAATCACGTTGTGGCCGCCGGCCGCCGCTATTTCCAGCGCCCGCTTGATGTTTTCCTGGCCCTGCACGTCGGCAAAGTCGGCCGTGTACTTATTAACGGCGTGCTGAAACAGGTCGCGGGTGTCCACCACGGTGGGCACGATTTCGAGCCGGCCCTCAAAAAAGTCGATGGCCTCCTGCATCGAGCCCACGGCAATCACATCGAGGTTGTTGACGATGGCCGCTTCCTCCGCGTTTTCCTTGGGCAAAATGATGCCCTTGAAGCCCTCCTTGCGGGCCTGAATGGCAATGGGCAACACGCCCTTGATGGGCCGCAAGTCCCCATCCAACGACATCTCGCCCATGATAACGTAGTCGCCCAGCCGTTCGGTGACGAGCTGCTGCGAGGCGTGCAAAATGCCCAGCGCAATGGGCAAATCGTAGGCCGCGCCCTCCTTGCGGATGTCGGCCGGGGCCATGTTCACCACCACTTTGGTGCGCGGCATGCGGTAGCCCCGAAACTTCAGCGCCGCTTCTATGCGCTGCTGGCTCTCCTTAATAGCATTATCGGGCAGGCCCACTACGTAGAAATTCGTCCCGGCAGTCACCACGACCTCAATGGTAATGGTGTAGGCATTGACGCCCTGCACGGCCGAGCCGAAGGTTTTGGTAAGCATAAATGGTAGGTTGAAGTAGTACAGTGTGTTGTAAAGCTAGGAAGATTTCACGCAGTGTCGCGCAGTGGTAAAAGCGCGACACTGCGTGAAATTTTTCTCAACCAATCACCAGCCTTTCAATCATTAAAATCAGGATGTGAATCGCCTTGATATGGATTTCCTGAATCCTATCAGCGTAGCCGGAGTGCGGCGCGCGAATCTCCACGTCGCTCAGAGCGGCAAGCTGGCCGCCGTCCTTGCCGGTGAGGGACACCACGGTCATGCCCAGCTCGCGGGCGGCTTCGGCGGCGCGCAGGATGTTGGGCGAGTTGCCGCTGGTGCTGATGGCCAGCAGCACGTCGCCGGGTCGGCCCAGGGCTTCCACAAAGCGGCTGAAGACGAACTCGAAGCCGAAATCGTTGGCCACGCAGGTCATGTGCGCGGCTTCGGTGAGGGCGATGGCGGCCAGGGCGCGGCGGTTCTGGCGGTAGCGGCCGCTGAGCTCCTCGGCGAAATGCTGGGCGTCGCAGAGGCTGCCGCCGTTGCCGCAGCTCAGGATTTTGCCTTTTTGGCGCAGGCTCTCCGCCATGAGGCGGGCCGCCTGCTCGATGGCCGTGAGGTTGGCAGGCTCGGACAGAAAACGGTCCAGCACGGTGCGGGCTTCGGTCAGCTCCGCCCGGATGAGGTCGGGGAGGGAAACAGGAGTATTCACGGTGCGAAGTTAGGCTGGCTACGCCAGCGGCGCTTCGTCGCGGGTGGTAGGGCGAGGTGCGTC
>JANNDE010000097.1:0-1289 GCA_031387395.1 Hymenobacter sp. | reverse complement strand
CCCTACCGGGCACGGCCCTACCGGGTACGACCCCGCGCCATCTCGTCTTGGGGGCGTAACATCAGCCATTAAATCAACAGATTTAACACAGATTTCAACGCCCCCCAACTTGGCAGGGACTTTTTTTATACCTGCAATATTTTGTCAATCAGTATATTAAATTTCATAAGCGCATTGAAATTAATTTAAACGTTGCGTTTATTTTACGATGCCCGTAGTAACGGATTCAACAACTTTCTGACACCCAATTTTTAGTTTATGCGCTCCTTTATTCTAACTCGCTTCGCCGCCGTGGCCCTACTGTTGGGCAGCCTCCCGGCCTACGCCCAGCTGCCAGCTATTGCCCCCTCCGACACCACTAAAAAATATGCGAACCCCAACGGCGTTTCGACGGGGGCCAAAGCGACCTTTTTCAAAAGCAAGCTGTTCAAAGCCGTGGCCATTCCGACCATGCTGATAACCTACGGAGCCATCACGGCCACGGGCAATTCGGGCATCAACCAAAGCGCCCGGGATTTCACCCAGAAGCAGTTCCGGCCGGTGAGCACGGGCTTCGACAATACGCTGATTATCGCGCCATACTTCGAGCTGGCGGCCGTAGCCCTGGCCGGCGTCGAGTCGCGCAACGACCGCATCAACACGCTGCTCATCATTGCAAAGGGCGAGGCCATTATGCTGGCCAGCACCTTCGCCGTGAAGTACCTCGCCAACGAAACCCGCCCCAACGGCGCTGATAACCTGTCGTTTCCCTCGGGCCACACGGCGCAGGCTTTTCTGGCGGCCAGCATCGTACACACCGAATTTCGCGACAAAAGCCAGTGGTACGGCGTGGGCGCTTACACCATTGCCACCAGCGTGGCCGCCCTGCGCATGATTAACGACAAGCACTGGCAGTCCGACGTGGTAGCCGGCGCGGGCTTCGGCATCCTCTCTGCCCACTTAGCCTACCTCAGCCACCGCAACCGCTGGGGCCGCAAGTCCATTGGGCGCGATATCGGCATGTCGCCCGCCTACTTCGGCAACGGTGCCACCGGCATGACCGTTTCGTGGCGGCCGAAGAAGTAGACGCTTCGCTTAATGAGGAATGAGGAATGAGGAATGAGGAACTTCGGGCTTTTTTGGCCTTTTTCCAATTCCTCATTCTTCATTTAGGGCTTCCGCATCAAATATCAGGCATTTTGCAGTAGCCGCTGGAGGTAGTTATTGTCGTAGGCCGCTTGTTTGCGCTTGCGTTTGAGGCTGATGAGTTGCGGGTCCTGGGCCAGCAGGTAGAGGGCCGTTTTGCGCAG
>JANNDE010000079.1:0-2950 GCA_031387395.1 Hymenobacter sp. | reverse complement strand
AAAAGTCAGGTCATGCAGCGCGCAGCGAAGCATCTTGCCAGGGGGTGGTAATTCAATTGTTGGCTGCGCCGACTTTCGGTTGAAAATGATTAGTGGTGGCGGGCAAGATGCTTCGCTGCGCGCTGCATGACCTGACTTTTTTATTCAAAAGCCCAAAGCCTACTCCGCCGCAGGCAGCACCAGCACCGGGATGGCGCTTTCGCGTAGCAGCTGGGCCGTCACGCTGCGGTGGAACAAGCCACCGAGCAGACTGTGCCGTCGGGCGACGACCACCAGCATGTCGGCCTGCTGCCCGGCGGCTTCCTGCAGGATGCCGCCTACCACGGTGTTCTGGTGCACCTGGCGCAGGCTGCCGTCGGCCAGCTTGGGCACGAGGTTGTTGGTGCGCACGCTGTCGAGCACGGCGGCGGGGTGGGGGGCAGCTTGGGTGTTGTCGGTTACCTGCACCAAGCCAAGGGTGCCGTGGGTGGCGAGCAGCAGCTGGCTGAGCACGTCGTGGTATTCGGCCAGGCGGAAGGGCTCGCCATCGACGGCCAGCAGCAGGCGGCGGGGCGGAAACTGGTCCCAGCCGGCCGGCGGTATCACCAGCAGCGGGTAGGGCGTGTGGCGCAGCAGGTCCATGGCCGTATCCGTCACCAGGTCTTCGGGGGCGGGCTCGGTTCCGCTTCGGCCCATCACCACCAGCAGGGGCGGGCGCTGGCCCACCACTTCCTGCACGGCCTCGGCCAGCGAGAAATTCGAGATGTCGACCATGGTGGCCACGGGCTGCTCGGCGGCCAGCTTTTCCAGGGCGTACAGGGTGCGCACTTCGCCCTCGGCCGTGTGCCGGCTGGCAAACTCGGCGGGGGCCAGCAGCTCGTTGTGGCGGGCGTGCAGCAGGAGCAGGTTGGCCTTCAGGGGCACGGCCAGCCCGGCGGCGTAGGACAGCGCCCGGTTGGAGACGGCAAAAAAATCGGTCAGAACAACGATGGAAGGCGTCATGGGAATGAAAAAATGAAGGTGAAAAAATCAGTGCGCCGGTGGCCGGGGCGGGGCCGGAGTAGGAGGTTGCGTGGGCGGCGGCGGGGCGGCGGCCGGCGGGCCCGGGGCCTCATACAGCCAATCGTCGGCTCCCATGCAGGCATCGGCTTCCTGCGCTTCCTGCCGCGTGCGGGCGCTCACAGACCACCCCGCGTCTTCGGCCCGCTGGCGGGCCGGGCTATGCTTCGCTTCCATGGCTGGCGGTTGTTTCGTGGCTGCTGTGCGGGTTGGCGTTCAGCACGTGCAGGTGGTTGTTTACCTCATGGGCGCCAGCTTCGCGGGCCTCCTGGGCCGCTAGCTGGCGGTCGAGCCAGGTGTCGACGATGCCCGTGAGGGTGGCCCGGCCGTTGGCGACCTGCACGCTCACGTCCTGGTCGTGCAGGCCCGCCGACCACTGGTAGCGGGCCTGAATGCGGGCGGCCAGGGCCAGGTCGGGGGTGTGCATGGCCGGGTCCGGGGCGAGCTGGGCCGCGGCGCCCACGGCCTCCAGGCGGTTATTCACGTCGACCACGCCGCTCACGCTGGCGGCCACTTCGCCGGCGTGTTCCAGCTCGAAATGCGTTTCGGCCCGGCCCGTGAGCAGTACCTGCCCGCCGTGCACCTGCACGCCAAAAGCCAGCTGGCCCACGTAGGGGTCGCGGGCCAGTGCCGCCCCAATGTTCTGGCGAATATCCTTGTCGGGTATCAGCCGGGCGGGGCGCACCTTCAACAGGTTGTGCACGTTGGCTACGCCCACTACGTGGCGGGCATCCTGTTCGGCCTCGTGCCGGGTGCGCAGGTTGCTCACGGTGCCGGCCAGCGTCACCACGCCATCTAGCACCTGCACCAGCGTTTCGGCCGAGCGCACCCGGGGGTTGAAGCGGAGCGTGTCGCGCACGGCGGCGGCAATGGCGGCATCAGTTTTGGGCGCAAACTTTTCGCGGCGAATTTCCGGGCCCAACGCCCAGTAGGCCACAAACAGGTCGCGGGCATCGACGCGCGCGGCCCCGGCCTGGTAGGCGATGGCCACCAGGCGGTCTTTCTCGGCGGCGGTGCCCACCGTGCCCGACAGGTGCACCAGCTGCCCGGTGGTGTGCACCATAACCAGCGCGCCGTTCACCCGAATGTCCCAGTCGAGCCGCTCGCGAATCTGGGTGGTGATTTCCTCGTCCGAATTCAGGATTTCGCCGCCGCGAATTACCAGCGGTTCGGCCAGCACTTCGCGCACGCCGCGTACGCCCTGGGCTACGCGCAGCACCAGCTGCTTTTCGGCCCAGGTCTGCACCAGGCCGCTCAGCGTCACTACGCCGTGGCGGGCCAGGGCATGCACCTGGTAGTCGTTGGTGGCGGGGTCGTCGGCCAGGGCGCGGGCCACGGCGTGCTGCAGCGTGGCATCGGGCACGTCGGGGGTGCGCACGGCCAGGGTGCTGTGCAAGCCGCGCACGCCGCGCACGGCCAGGGCAATTTCTTCGGCCCGCTGCCGGGCCAGCAGGTTGGTGGTGAAGCCCGACAGCGCCACGATGCCGTTGCGGGTGCGCACCGTAATCAGCTGCGCGGTGAGGCCTTTTTTGGTGGCCAGCAGCGTTTCGACGGCGGCCGTGATGTCGGCGTCGGCGAGTTTCTGGGTGGGGGCGGGGGGCGGGAGCAGCTGGGCGGTTGGCATGGCGGTGGGAATTGGGTGAGCGGCGACTGCGATTGAAAGTCAGTTCACTGCAAATGTCCATTTCCGCCCTTGGCGCCAACATGATAAGAATTACCGGGGTAGCTGATGTTTATCAGGTAAGCTCGTCGTCGGCTTCTCGGTGCCCGCCGGGCTACGGGGCCCCGCCCTTCCGGGCGCTACTCCAGGTAGTAGTGGCGCAGGCGGTTCAGCGCCTCATCCAACTCGTACACCAGCGGCACGCCGGTCGGAATATCCAGCGCCGCCACCTGCTCGTCGCTGAGGTGGTCG
>JANNDE010000042.1:0-6816 GCA_031387395.1 Hymenobacter sp. | reverse complement strand
CGGCTGCGCGGCCCTGCTGGCCATCATGCGGGCCTTTAAGCAGCAGCCGGCCCGGCGCTCGGCGCTGTTCGTGTACCAGGGTTCGGAGGAGCGCGGCCTCATCGGTTCCACCTACTTTTCGGCCCACCCCACGGTGCCGCAGTCGGCCATTGTAGCGGTGTTGAACGCCGAGATGATGGGCCGTAACGTGGCCGACAGCGCCGCCCTGCTGGGCAGCACGCCGCCCCACCTGAATTCCTCCGACCTCGTGAAAACGGCCCTGGCCGCCAACCAGGCCGGCCCCAGGTTCAAGCTCGACACCGAGTGGGACAAGCCCACCCACCCCGAAGGCTGGTATTTCCGCTCCGACCACCTGCCGTATGCCCGCCTGGGCATCCCGGCCATCATGTACACCTCGCTGCTGCACGCCGACTACCACACCCCGCGCGACGAGCCCAGCCGCATCGACTACGCCAAGCTGCTGCGCATGACGCAGTGGATGTACCTCACCGGCTGGGCCGTGGCCAACCGCACCGCCCCCCCGGCCCGCGAGCCCGGCTTCAGGCTGGAGCGGTAGGGCCGTAGCGTGAACGCGGTGAGCCCGCGCGTGTGGGCGGCGGCGGTGCGGCCATCGTTCCCGCGCGGACTCGCCACGTCCACGCTACGGATTTACTGGCTATTCCGAATCAGCGCGGCGTAGAACTGCACCATCTTGGGGTAGTTGGCCACGGCCAGCCGCTCGTTGTTGCCGTGCAGGCTCTCGATAGCTTCCTGGTTCATCAGGGTGGGCAGGAAGCGGTACACGTTGGGGCTGAGGGCGGTGTACTGGCGTGAATCGGTGGTAGCAACCACCACGTAGGGTGCCACGATAACCGCCGGAAACACGCTGCGGATGGTGCGGTGCAGCTGCTGAAACGCCGCCGCGTTGGGGTCTGAAACCGGCGAGGGCGGACTGGGCCGGCCAATGATTTTGATGGCAATGTGTTCGTCGGCGATGATGCGGCGCACCTCGCGCACCACGCCGGCCACCGAGTCGCCGGGCAGCAGGCGGAAATTGACGGTGGCCGTGGCGTCAATCGGCAGCACGTTGTCCTTGGCCCCGGCCCGGAAAATGGTGGCGGCCGTGGTAGTGCGCAGCGTGGCATTGCCGGCGGGCGTGGCGGCCAGCTTTCTCGTAATAATGCCCCCAAACAGCCAGCGGTTGGCAAACACCAGGCGCTGGCCCAGCGGCACTTCCGAGGCCAGGTAATCGAGCAGGTCGTTGGCGCCGCCCGGCAGCCGCGCCGGGAAGGGGTTTTGCTCCAGCTTCACCACGGCGGCCGCCACGGTCCCGATGCTGGTTTGGGCCGGCGGCATGGACGAATGGCCGCCCGCGCCGGTAGCCGTCAGCTCCAGCGTGAGGTAGCCCTTTTCGCTGATGCCCACCAGGGCCACAGACTTTTGGATGCCGGCCACGCCGTCGGTTTTCACCAGGCCACCTTCGTCGAGCACGTACTCGGCGCGGGTGCCGCGCCGGGCCAGCTCGGCCGCCATGGCTCCGGCCCCGCGCCGGCCCTGGCTTTCCTCATCCTGCCCAAAAGCCAGCAGCAGCGTGCGCGCGGGCCGGAAGCCGGTGCCCAGCAAGTACTCCACGGCTTCGAGCTGGGCCAGCACGCTGGCTTTGTCGTCGAGGGTGCCGCGGCCGTAGAGGTAGCCGCCGGCCTGGATGCCGGCGAAGGGCGGCTGCGCCCACTGGCTTGCGGTGCCGGGCAGCACGGGCACCACGTCGTAGTGGCCCAGCAGCAGCACCGGCTTCAGGGCCGGGTTGGTGCCAGCCCAGGTGAAGAGCAGGCCGTAATCGTTGAATTTTTCGAGCCGGAGCCGGGCGAAAACCTTCGGAAACGACTGCCGCAGGTAGCGCCCGAAGCGCCCGAACTGCGCGGTATCGGTTTGGGCATAGTCGGTAGTGGACACGGTCGGAATCCGCACCGCGCCCGCCAGGCGGGCCAGGGCCGAATCGGGCAGCGGCACGGCCGGCGCGGGCGGCACCGCGCCCAGCTGGTGCGCGGGCAGCCGCAGCGTATTCACCACCAGCACCACCAGCAGCAGGAGAATCCCCAGCCCCAGCAGACGTAAAAAGAAGCGCATTGTATTCGCAGAAAATCAGGTTGAAAAGTTGCCGCCAAGGTAGGCCCGAAAGGCCGATGCGCGGGGCAGCGCCCCGGCTTCCCGCTAACAACAGCCTGAACAATTCCCGGGGTGCCGACTTAATTGCTCATTCTTCATTGCTCATTAAGCGAAGCGTAATATGCGCCACCTCACCGCCGCCGACATTCAGGCTTTCGACAAAATATACCGCCTCAACCTCGTCAACGGCCTGCCCGGCTTCAAGCCGGCCAACCTGGTGGGCACCGCCGCGTCCGACGGCCGCACCAACCTGTCCGTGTTCAGCTCGGCGCTGCACCTGGGCTCCGACCCGGCCCTGCTCGGCATCGTAACGCGCCCCACCACCGTGCCCCGCCACACCTACGCCAACCTCAAAGCCAGCGGCTGCTACACCCTCAACCACGTGCCCGAGGCGCTGGCCGCTCAGGCCCACTACACCTCGGCCAACTTCCCCGACGAGGTTTCGGAATTTGACGCCTGCGGCTTCACCGCCGACTGGCGCGACGGCTTCGCCGCGCCCTACGTGGCCGAAAGCGCCCTCAGCATCGGCCTGCGACTGCTGGAGGAGCACCACATCAGCAACGGCACCGTGCTGCTGGTGGGCACCGTGGAGCACGTTTATATACAGGAAGAATTGCTGCGCCCCGACGGCACGCTGGACCTGGCGGCGGCCGGCACCGCCGCCATCTCCGGCCTCGATGGCTACCACGCCGTGCCACCGCCCGTGCGCTTCGGCTACGCCCGCGTGGGGAAATTGCCAGTGGCGGAGTAGTTGGGGCCAGCTTCAACCCGAACGTAAAAAGCCCGCTGCCGAACCGGCCGCGGGCTTTTCATATCTGGCCAATGCCGGATTATTTCTTGGGCTGGGCCTGGTTGACGGGGCCAGGCATGCCGCTGGCGGTTTGGCCGCCGGTAGCATTAGCCCCGGCCGGGGCCGAGTTCAGCTGGTCCTGCACGGTACCGTTTTTGATGGCCGTGGCCGAGCCTTCGCCGCTGGCCACTTCCACGCGCTGCTGGTTGTTGATGCTGTCGCGGTTGATGTCGGAGTTGTGCCAGCCGGGCGGGTTGCTAAAGCCGTGGCGTAGTTGGGTGTTGTTGCCGGGGCTCCATTGGTAGTCGCAGGACGAAAGCGAGGCCGCCAGAGCGGTGCCCAGCAACAGGGCCAGGGCGGGACGGAGAGAAAGCTTCATGAAGTAGTGCTTGGAATTAGTCCTGCAAAGTACGTTGATTTCGAGCGGAAGGCCAACCTTATACCGGTATTGGCGGTACTTTCGGGAGCCGGTTCGTTCTCCCCGGCTCCTTTTTTACGCATGGCCGACTCCGCCCCCAAACCACCTTCCCGCTTCCGCCGTGCCCTGGGGGCCGTGGGGCGCGCCGCCCTGCTGCCCGTGCAGGGCGCCAGCTACCTCGTGCGGGCCGGCCAGGCGCACCAGCATTTTTTCCTGCCGGTGCTCAATGGCGCGCTCGGCGACCAGCTCGCCGCCCGCTTCGACCCGCGCACGATTCAGATGAGCTTCCGGCGCGGCGGCCACGACGTGGCCGTAACCGATTTGGGCCTGACCGAGCCCCGCCAGAAAACCGTTATCTACATCCATGGCCTAATGGGCGACGAGCTCATCTGGCAAACCGGCTTCCAGGACGCGCCCGGCAGCCGCCGCTACGGCCCGCGCCTGGCCGAGGAAACCCACAGCCGCGCCCTCTACCTGCGCTTCAACTCCGGCCTGCACCTGTCCGAAAACGGCCGCGAGCTCCACCGCCTGCTCACCGAGCTGGTAACTACCTGGCCCGACGCCATTGGTGAGCTCGTACTGGTGGGCCACAGCATGGGCGGGCTCATTATTAGGTCGGCGGGCTACTATGGGCAGTTAAAAGTTAAAAATGAAGAGTTCAAGGTTGCTGCAACAGCATCGGCAGCGATGAAAGGGAATCAACTTTTAACTTTTAACTCTCAACTTTTAACTGAAAAAACGCCCTGGCTGGCCCATCTGCGTTCCATCTTCCTCATCGGCACGCCCAACGACGGCTCGTGGCTGGAGCAGAACTCGCACTTCACGGCCCGGCTGCTCGAGCGCATCAACCTGTTCCCGACGCGCTTTCTGAGCAAAGCGCTCAACCAGCGCAGCAACGGCATCAAGGACCTGCGCTACTCGGTGCTGGTAGATGAGGACTGGCAGGACGCCCACGCCAACGACCTCACGCCGCCGCGCACGCCCGTGCCGCCGCTGCCCGGCGTGCAGTACCACATTCTGATGGGCTCGTGGCTGCGCGCCACCCGGCCCTCGGCCCTGCGCGAGTACTTCGGCGATGGGCTGGTGGGCCACGGCAGCGCCCGCGGCGCGGCCACGTTTGGCGATGAGGCGGCAATGCCGGCGGGGACCAGCGTGCGCACCACCGTTTTCAGCCAGCAGCACCATTACCCATTGACCATTAACATCTAACTATTAAAAATGGCCCTCATTCTCTTCGATGGCGTGTGCAACCTCTGCAACGGCTTCGTGCAGTTCGTGATTCGGCACGACCCGGCCGGGCGCTTCCGGTTTGCGGCACTGCAAAGCGCGGCCGGGCAGGCCGTGCTGGCCGCCCACGGCGTGGACGCGGCGGCGGTAGCGGCCGAGCCCGATTCGGTGCTGCTGGAGCTGGATGGCCGGCTGTATTCGCACTCCGGGGCGGTGCTGCGCATGGCGCGGGAGCTGGGCGGGCCGTGGCGGCTGCTGCTGGCCGGCTACGTGCTGCCCCGCGCGTGGCGCGATGCCGCCTACCGCTTCGTGGCGCGGCACCGCTACCGCTGGTTTGGCCGGCAGGACAGCTGCTGGCTGCCCACGCCCGAGCTGAAGGCCCGGTTTCTGTAGCGCCGCCGGGGCGCGATACTGGCCCACGAGGAAGCCGGTACCCACGCGCTTGCCGTTGCTGGTGAGGCAGGAGCTGCACTCGCCGTAGCCGACGAAGCCGCCGGCCATGCGCAGCACTACGATGATGTTTTCGACTGCGGTTAATGGGCCTGGCGGAATGACAAACGGCTCGCGCAGCGGTACGAGCAGCTTATAAACACCGATTCGTTGGATAGTGGTACCGCGCATGGGGTTGCAGGAAATTAAGCCGCAAATGATGCGGTTGCACCCGAAAAAAGCAATGCGGCTGGAACATGGCAGATACGCGGGCCGCCTCTGTCGCCACCGAGTTTCTGGACCTGCTGAGCAAACAGCAAAACGTCGAAAACGCCCGGGGCCGCGCCGCCGATGTGCGCATCGTGCCCGGCAATGCCCACTACGCCAAGCTAATCGACCTCTGCGCCATCGGCCAGGCCCGCTATGCCACCACCGACGCCAGCCAGCACGCGGGCTACGTAGTGACGGACCCGCCCGCCACCCCAGTGTCGCCCCAGACGAAGCGACCGGGTGGGCGGAAACCAAAACAGGGCACCCCATGGGGTGCCCTGTTTTGGTTTTGGTGGCTGCCGCAAACGCGCGCCAGTTTTTATTCATAGTGGTACTCCGCCCAAAATTTAGAGCTTTCTGGATACTTAATCTTTTTGCCATTCAACTTTATCAATTTGTTAGCAGGTACAGCAGTTATGAAAACGGTGTCAGGAGAGCCGTCCGTAATTGGCTTGCATACATACTTAGTAGTGTCTGGTTTTTGCTTCACAGCTATGATTTGAAACAACCGATTCTGTATACTTGGAACGCCTGACATAAGCCAAA
Organism: Hymenobacter sp.; assembly: GCA_031387395.1. Lineage (GTDB taxonomy): Bacteria > Bacteroidota > Bacteroidia > Cytophagales > Hymenobacteraceae > Hymenobacter. The sequence continues at coordinate 991 of JANNDE010000042.1, read as the reverse complement.
GCTCTTTTACCTTCTTGTCAATGATGACTGTTTGGCCTGCTGCTGAGCGAGTGCCGCCGTACATCTTTGAACCATTATTATACATCGTTACATCAATTAACTTGAAGGATGTTTTCTGGGCCAAGGAAGGGGCAGCACGAAAACATAGCAAGGCCAATACAAACAAAAGTGGGTTTTTCATTGGATTTCGTAGGGCAAAGGTGATATAGTAGCGAAGCTAAAGTAGCGGTTATTCAAGCAATTTGGCTCATACCAGCAACGTTAGGCCACCTCCCCCTTCCCCGCCCCACTCGCCGCCACGTTCACACGCACCTCGCCGAAGCCGACGGGCACCGCGAGGCTGGGCAGGGTGAGGCCCGTTTCCAGCGTGGCCTCTGTGACGGGGGCGGGCTGGCCGTCGGCGGTGACGACGAGGGCGCTGGCCACGCCGTGCAGCACCACGCGGTAGGTGGCGTAGCTGGGCGCGTAGTCGCCTTCGATGGCCTGGGTGAGGACGAGGCCCTGGGCCGAGCCGGTGACGGTGAAGCGGCGCACGGTTTTGTGGCCTTCGAGGTAGGCGTAGCCCTCGCCGCCGTCGTCGTAGAGGACGCTCTCGGCGGTGCCGTTTTTGTAGTACACATGTAGAGTAAGCTCGGTCACGGGGGTTTCGCCCACGTACTGCATCACGGGCTGCATGGGTACCACCGCGCCGGCCTTGATGAAGAGCGGAATGCGGGTGAGGTCGGCCGCGGCCCAGACTTCGCTGCCGCCGGCCTGGGGCGTGTCGGTCCAGTAGTAGAACCAGTCGCCGCGGGGCAGGTACATCCAGCGGCCATCGGCCCCGGGCTGGGTGATGGGGCAGATGAGCAGGTGGTCGCCGAGGCCGAATTCGGCCATGCGCAGGTAAGTTTCGGTGTCGTTCTGGTCGAGGAAGGTGAGGGGGCGCAGCATGGGCGTGCCCTGGGTGGCATACTGCCAGAAGGCGGTATACATGTAGGGCAGCAGGCGGTAG
>JANNDE010000022.1:0-6409 GCA_031387395.1 Hymenobacter sp. | reverse complement strand
CCGGCAAAAAGCTTCCGCTGCTGGGGGGGTGGTGCGGCAGTAGCGCGAAATTTGTCGTTCGCGTGGCAGCCCGATAATCGGTGGAATGGCGCGGGGAAGCGAGCGACAAAGTTCGCGCTGCATCGCGCTTCGGCTCCGGTTAGCCAAAACGGGCCGGGGCGCGTATACCCAGGCTCCTCTGCCTAGTACCGGCCGCATTTTCGGCTGCCCGGGCGGTGGGCAGCTGCTTTTCTTCGATGCCTGACGCTTCCGTTTCCCCACCCGCTTCCCGCGCCAAAACCGCCCCTACAGCCTCCTCCAAACCGGCCCGGCCCAACACCCCGCCGGCCAATTTCGGCCCCCACCTGCAGCCCGGCATGGGCGCGGTGCCCCACGCGGCCGGCACCACCTTCCGGGTGTGGGCCCCCAACGCCGACGCGGTGGCCGTCATCGGCACTTTTAATGACTGGCAGGGCGACGCAAACCCGCTTCAGCACGAAGCCGACGGCTACTGGGCTGCCGACGTGGCCGGGGCCAAGGCAGGCGACGAATACAAATTTCACCTCACCAACGGCGACCAGAGCTTCGACCGCAACGACCCCTACGCCCGGCAGGTCACGAACTCGGCCGGCTCGTCGGTGGTGCACGACCCAAATTTTGACTGGGGCGACGACCAGTTCCAGATGCCCGCCTGGAACGAGCTGGTGATTTACGAGCTGCACGTGGGCACCTTCAACGCGCCCGATGCCGGGAGCGTGGGCACCTTTCTGAGCGTGGCCGCAAAGCTGCCCTACCTGCGCGATTTGGGCATCAACTGCATCGAGCTGCTGCCGGCTACCGAGTTCCCGGGCAGCCGCTCGTGGGGCTACAACCCGGCCAACCCGTTTGCGCTCGAAAGCGACTACGGCGGACCGCGGGCCTTCAAGGAAATGGTGAAGCAGGCCCACCAGCACGGCATTGCGGTAGTACTGGACGTGGTATACAACCACTTTGGCCCCGGCGACCTCGACCTGTGGCAGTTTGATGGCTGGAGCGAGAACGATGGCGGCGGCATCTACTTCTACAACGACTGGCGCGCCAAAACGCCCTGGGGCAATAACCGCCCCGACTACGGCCGCCCCGAAGTGCGCCAGTACATCCGCGACAACGCCCTGATGTGGCTGAACGAGTACCGCTGCGACGGCCTGCGCGCCGATGCCATTGCCTTTATCCGCAACGTGAACGGCGAGGAAAACCCCAACGAGGACCTGCCCGACGGCTGGAGCCTGATGAGCTGGATTAATGAGGAAATCGACAAAACGATGCCCTGGAAAATCACCATCGCCGAAGACCTGCGCGGCAATGCCGCCATCACGGAAACCACCAAAAACGGCGGCCAGGGCTTCGATTCGCAGTGGGATGGCTCGTTCGTGTACCCCATCCGCGATGCCCTTACTGCCCCCAACGACGCCGACCGCGACATGCACACCGTGGCCCAGGCCCTCACCCAGCTCTACAACGACAATGCCTTCCGGCGCGTCATCTACACCGAAAGCCACGACGAGGTGGCCAACGGCAAGAGCCGGGTAGCCGAAGAAATTATGCCCGGCGCGGCCGACCACTGGTTTGCCAAGAAGCGCACCACCCTGGGCGCGGCCCTGGTGCTGACGGCCCCCGGCATCCCGATGCTGTTTCAGGGCCAGGAAATGCTGGCCGATGGCGCGTTCGTCGACACCGAGCCCGTGCAATGGCAGCACCTGGAGGAGCGCGGCGGCCTTGTCGGCCTCTACCGCGACCTCATCAGCCTGCGCCGCAACTACCACGGCACCACGCGCGGCCTGAGCGGCCAGCACACCCGCGTGTTCCACGTCAACGACGACGACAAGCTGGTGGCCTTTGCCCGCCAGGCCGGCGAAGGCGGCCCCGGCGACACCACCATCGTACTAGCCAACTTCGCCAATCAAACGCACGAAGCCTACACCATTGGCTTGCCCGGCGCCGGCCACTGGCAGGTGCGCTTCAACAGCGACTGGCAGGGCTACGATGGCGAGTTTGGCGACATGGATAGCTTCGGCATCGACGCTGAGGCCGGCGAGTACGACGGCTTTGCCTGGCACGGCAGCATTGCTCTGGCCCCCTACGCGGTGCTGATTTTATCGCAGGAAGGGTAATGTTATCCGCCGCTGTTACGCAGTGAATGGTAGCGCGGGCGCGGTAGTTCCGTGGTAAAGATGCTTCGACCAGCGCAGCATCACGTGCTTGTTTCTAGCCTCCGAACCGGTTTACACCGCTGCCTGGTCGTACTGCTCGCCGGCGGGCGTGGGCCATGCCCCCTCAAACAGAAACTCGGCCAGGGGCTTGCGCACCCGGGGCGCGGTTTCCTTGTCGCGCAGCCCATCGGGCAGGTTGGCAGCCGGGCCGGGGTAGCCCAGCGTGAACACCACCACCGGCTCGAAGCCCGCGGGAATGCTGAAGGCGGCGCGCAGGGCATCGGGCGAGAAACCCGCTATCTGATGGATTTGCAGGCCCAGCTCGGTGGCTTGCACGGCCAGGGTAGCGGTGGCCTGGCCCACGTCGTACTTAGCCCAGCCGTTGGCATTGCCGTCGTGCGAGAAAGCTAGTTTGGCTACGCCCACGGCCAGTACGGGAGCTTTTTTGGCCCACACCTGGTTGAATTCCATGAAGCTGCTCAGGATTTTCTTAAAGGCTTCGGGGCTGCTCGCCTGGCTGCCCATGAGGTAGCGCCAGGGCTGCTCGCCGTAGCAGGAAGCGGCCGATGAGGCGGCCGTGAAAATCTGCTCCACGACTTCGGCCGGCACGGCTTTGCCGGAGTAGGCGCGGGGGCTGCGGCGCTGCGTCAGCACCGGCATAATTTCGTGTTCGAGGGTTAGAACGTTGGTGGTATCGGCCATAAGTAAGTAGTGAGGTGATGATGAAGCTATCGGCGGCCTAACAGCTGCCAGGACGCGAAGTTTTGCCCGCCGCGGCGGCAATCATCGGGTGCGGCGGCTGAAAAATCGCCTTTCAGAGTTGGCGGGTGCGGCCCAAACCGACTTACCTTTCAGCCACGTTCTTTCGCCCGCTTCGCCCTTCCTGTTTTTTATGCAGCCCACGCCCCACGCCCCCGACACCCTGTTTCCCGATTCGCTGCTGGTTGAAGTAGCCTGGGAAGTCTGCAACCAGGTGGGCGGCATCTATACCGTTATCCGCAGCAAGGTGCCGGCCACCATGCCCGCCTGGGGCGAACGCTACTGCCTGCTGGGCCCCTATTTCCCCCACATGGCCCAGGGCGAGTTCGAGCCCTACGACGAGCTGACGGTGCACACCGGGGCCGACCCATTCACAGCGGCCGTGCGCGCCATGCGCGCACACGGCTACGATGTGCAGATTGGCACCTGGCTGGTCACGGGCCGGCCCCGCGTAGTCCTCATCAGCCCGTTTCAGACCTACGACCAGCTGGGCCAGCTAAAGTCGGACCTGTGGGCCCGCCACGGCATTCCGGCCCCCGACAACGACGACCTGCTGCACCAGGTCATCGCCTTCGGCCACCTCACCACCATTTTCTTTCAGCACCTGGCCGCCCAGAAGCTGGCCGGGCAGCGCCTGCTGGGCCACTTCCACGAGTGGATGACCGGGATATCCATTCCGGAGCTGCGCCGCCTGCAAATACCGGTGCACCTGCTCTTTACCACCCACGCCACGCTGCTGGGCCGCTACCTGGCCATGAACGACGCCAACTTCTACGACCACCTGATGTGGGTGAGCTGGGAGGCCGAGGCCCGGAAATTCAACATCGAGCCGGCCGTGCGCATGGAGCGGGCCGCCGCCCACGGCAGCCACGTCTTCACCACGGTGAGCGAGCTGACGGTGCGCGAATGCATCTACCTGCTGGATAGAATTCCGGACGCGGTGCTGCCCAATGGCCTCAACATCGAGCGGTTTGTGGCCCTGCACGAGTTCCAGAACCTGCACCAGCAGTACAAGGCCAAAATTCATGAGTTCGTGATGGCCCACTTCTTCCAGTCGTACGCCTTCGACCTGGACAAGACCCTGTATTTCTTCACCTCGGGCCGCTACGAGTACCACAACAAGGGCTTCGACCTGACCCTGGAAGCCCTGGCCCGCCTCAACTACCGCCTGCAGCAAAGCGGGCTGGAGGGGCAGGTGGTGATGTTTTTTATCACGAAGCGGCCCTACACCAGCATCAACCCGCAGGTGCTCGAGCGCCGCGCCATGCTGAATGAGGTGCAGGAAACCTGCCGCGCCATCGAGCGCCAGGTGGGCGAGCGCCTGTTTTACGCCGCCGCCGCCAGCCAGGACCATAAGCTGCCCGAGCTCGGCGCGATGGTGGGCGACTACTGGAAGCTGCGCTACCGCCGCCAGCTGCAAAGCTGGAAAACCAACGCCCTGCCCCCGGTCATCACCCACAACCTGGTGAACGACGGCGACGACGACATCCTCGATTTCCTGCGCCGCTCCGAACTGCTCAACCACCAGCACGACCGGGTGAAAATGGTGTACCACCCCGATTTTGTGTCGCCCGCCTCGCCCCTGCTGGGCATGGAGTACGGCCAGTTTGTGCGCGGCTGCCACATGGGCATCTTCCCGAGCTACTACGAACCCTGGGGCTACACCCCGCTCGAATGCGTGGCCCGGGGCGTGCCCGCCATCACCTCCGACCTGTCGGGCTTCGGCGACTACGCCCTGCAAAACGTGCCCGACCCCGAAAGCAAGGGCATTTACGTGGTGCACCGCCAGGAAAAGTCCTTCGACGAGTCGGCCGAAGAACTGTGCGACATGCTCTGGCAGTTCGTGCAGCTCAGCCGCAAGGAGCGCATCATGCAGCGCAACGCCGTGGAAAGCTCGGCCGAAATCTTCGACTGGAAAAACCTGCGCGTGTACTACGACCGGGCCTACGCCCTGGCGCTGGAGCGGCAGTAGCCGAACCTTCTGCGGCGGCTGCGGCGAACATGTTACCGCAGCTGACGCAGAATCCTAATGACGCGATACTTCGAATGAGCCGTAAACTCCTGGCAATCATGCTCGGTGCCAGTGCCACCGCCGCCCTCGCCCGCGAGGTGTGGCTGGAAGCCCCGCGCTTCCGCCTGCAGCCCGGCGAGCGGGTGCACGTGCGCGCCTTCGTCGGCCAGAATTTTGCCGGCGAGCCGTGGTCCAACAAAGCCGCCAAAGTGCACCGCATCGTGCGCTTCGGCCCCGCCGATAGCACCGACCTCACGCCCCGCAACGCCGCCGCCACCGACACCTTCCGCACCGTCTTTACCTTTGCCCAGCCCGGCACCCACGTCGTGCTACTGCAAAGCACCAGCTCCTTCATCGAGCTACCCGCCGCGCAGTTCACCGCCTATCTGCGCGCGGAAGGCCTCGACTACGCCCTGAAGCTGCGCCAGGAAAATGAGGAAACTGCCAAGCCCGGCCGCGAAACATACAGCCGCTGCGCCAAAACCCTGGTGCAGGTGGGCGACCCCACCCGCGTGCCACTGGCCGCCGACAGCGCCTGCCGGCACATCTACGGCCTGCCCCTGGAGCTGGTGCCCGAGCAAAACCCCTACCGCCTGGCCGCCGACAAGGCCCTGACCGTGCGCGTGCTGCGCGGCGGCCGGCCCGCGTTTGGGGCGGCCGTGCAGGTGTGGCAGCGGCAACCCGGCGGCCTGCCCACCACCCATTACACTACCCGCGCCAACCAAAGCGGCCGTATCTTGTTACGGTTATCCGGCCCCGGCCCTTACCTGCTGAGCACCGTGGATATGCGCCCGGCCCCACCCCGCCTGCGCGAGCGGGCCGATTGGCAATCCATCTGGGCCTCGCTAACGTTTGCGGGGCCGACGGCCGCAATCCGGCCAGCCCGGCCAGCGACGCAACATTAGCTGGCTTCACCAAAAATTTTGGTTTTTCTCTCTACCTTCGTCGTTCTCTTACCCCTCTTGCCCTACGCCGTATGAAGTACACGATTGATAAAAAAGATAGCTACACCATCATCACGATTGAGGAGAAGAAGCTCGACACCACCGTTGCGCCCGACCTCAAATCGGAATTCGTGAAGCTGAACGCTGAAGGCATTAATAACCTGATTCTTGACCTCACGAACGTGAAGTACACCGATTCGTCGGGCCTCAGCTCCATCCTCATCGCCAACCGTTTGTGCAACTCGACCGGGGGCCTGCTGGTGCTCACCGGCCTGCAAGACCACGTGCTGAAGCTCATCACCATCAGCAAGCTCGAATCGGTGCTGCACATTCTGCCCACCGTGGAAGAAGGCATCGACCGCGTGTTTTTGCACGCCATCGAACGCGACCTGACGGATAAAGAGTAATCCTTTGCCGCAAGCTATAAGCTGCAAGCCGCAAGCTGCTGTTCTGCCTTTTAGCCAGAACAATAGCTTGCGGCTTGCAGCTTATGCCTTGTAGCCTTTTTTCTACACATGACTTTCGAG
>JANNDE010000009.1:0-6442 GCA_031387395.1 Hymenobacter sp. | reverse complement strand
CGACCACGCCGCCGCGCTGGCCGAGGTGCGGGCCGCCGGGGCCGAAGCGGTATTCATCCCCCTCGACGTGACCGACTCGGCCAATATCCAGCAGGCCATCGCGGCTACGGTGGCGCGGTTCGGCCGGCTCGATGTGGCGCTGAACAACGCGGGCATCGGCGAGGGCTTTTTCAGCTTTCTCGACACCAGCGAGGAGTCGTTTCAGCGCATCATCAACGTGAACCTGACCGGCGTGTTTGCCTGCATGAAGTACGAGCTGGGCCAGTTCATGCAGCAGGGCGGGGGCGTGATTGTGAACATGTCGTCGCTGGCCGGCCTGAAGGGTGCGATGGGCCTGAGCGCCTACGTGGCCTCGAAGCACGGCGTGCTGGGCCTCACCCGCGTGGCCGCCCAGGAGTTTGCCCGCCACAGCGTGCGCGTGAATGCCCTCTGTCCGTACTACATCGATACGCCCATCATCAAAGACGTACCCGAAGAGCAGCGCAGCCAGATGATTTCGGCCAGCCCCATGAAGCGCCTGGGCCGGGCCGAAGAAGTAGCCAAAGCGTTTATCTACCTCGCTTCGGACGACTCCAGCTACACCAACGGCACCCAGCTGGTAATCGACAGCGGCGTGATTTCGTGATGTACCGTGGACTCTGCGAGTCCGCGCGGTTGAATAACTCTCCACAACCTCATTCGCGGACTCGCAGAGTCCACGGTACACTATGGATTTCACCCCCAGCCCCAAAACCCAGGACTACCTCGCCCGCGTGCAGGCCTTCATGGCCGCGCATATCGCGCCCATCGAAGACGACTACCACCGCGAAAACCTCGCCGCCAACCCCGGCGCCGACTGGCAAAGCTGGCTCGTGCTGCCGGTCGTTGAAGAGTTGAAAACGAAGGCCAAAGCTGCTGGCCTCTGGAATATGTTCCTGCCCGATGCCACCCTCGGCGCGGGCCTCAGCACCCTCGAATACGCGCCCATTGCCGAGGCCACCGGCCGCAGCTTCCTCGCGCCCACCGTGTTCAACTGCAACGCGCCCGACACCGGCAACATGGAAGTGCTGCACTACTTCGGCAGCGAAGCGCAGAAAGCAGAGTGGCTGGCCCCGCTACTGGCCGGCGAAATCCGCTCCGTGTTCTGCATGACCGAGCCCGACGTGGCCTCCTCCGATGCCACCAACATGCAGGCCACCATCGTGGCGGACGGCGACGAGCTGGTGCTCAACGGCCGCAAGTGGTGGGCCACCGGCCTGGGCCACCCCGATGCCCGGCTGGCCATCTTCATGGGCCTCTCGAACCCCGAGGCCGCGCCCCACGCCCGCCACAGCATGGTGCTGGTGCCGCTCGACACGCCCGGCGTGAATATCCAGCGCATGCTGCCCGCCTTCAGCGATTACGACCCGCCCTATGGCCACGGCGAGGTGTGGTTTGAGAACGTGCGCGTGCCCCGCGCCAACCTGCTGCGCGGGCTGGGCGACGGCTTTGCCATTGCGCAGGGCCGCCTCGGGCCGGGCCGCATCCACCACTGCATGCGCTGCATCGGCGCGGCCGAGCGGGCGCTGGAACTGCTGATAACCCGCGGCTTGGCCCGCACGGCTTTTGGCAAACCGCTGCTGCACCTGGGCGGCAACCTCGAGCGCGTGGCCGACCTACGCATGGCCATCGACCAGGCCCGCCTGCTCACGCTGTTTGCCGCCTGGAAAATCGACATCCAGGGCGTGAAAGCGGCCATGAGTGAGATTTCGGCCATTAAGGTCGTCGCGCCCAACGTGCTCCAGCGCGTGGTGGATGAGGCCATCCAAATCCACGGCGGCGCGGGCGTGTCGCACGATGTGCCGCTTACGGCTCTCTTCACCGTGGCCCGCGCCCTGCGCCTGGCCGACGGACCCGACGAGGTGCACCGCGCCATGGTGGCCCGGGTGGAGCTGGCGAAGTACAAGGGGAAGGGGTGAATGAGTTGATATGGCGCGGGGCTCCAGCCCCGTGCCGATTATTAGCGGGGCTCCAGCCCCGCGTCGCCCGCGCCGAAAGCCTGGTAATTACCCGCGCATTGTCCTCGCCATAAATCTTTCCGGCGGCCTGGAGGCCGCCCAACACCAGACACGGGGCTGGAGCCCCGCGCCATCTAACAGCCAGTCTCAATTCATGTCCTCAACCCCCATCGCCCGCCTGCTCGATACCGCCGGTCCGCCGCGCCCCGGCGAAGAGTTGAATGCCGCCGCCGTCGATGCCTGGCTGAAGCAGCAGCGCCCGGAGCTGCGGGGGCAGCCTCGCGTGACGCAGTACGCCGGCGGAGCCTCCAACTGGACCTACCGCCTCGAATACGACAACGCCGACCTCATCCTGCGCCGCCCGCCGGCCGGCACCAAGGCCAAATCGGCCCACGACATGGGCCGCGAATACCGCGTGCAGCAGGCCCTGAAACCGGTTTTCGGCTACGTGCCCGCGATGGTGGCCTATTGTGCAGATACCAGCATTATCGGCGTCGATTTTTACGTGATGGAGCGCGTGGCCGGCATCATCCCGCGCAAGAACCTGCCGCGCGGCCTGGAACTGCCGCCCGCCACCGTGCGCCAGCTTTGCCTGAACGTGCTCGACGCGCTGATTGAGCTGCACCAGGTGGACTACCAGGCGGCCGGGCTGGCGGGGCTGAGCAGCGGTACCGGCTACACCCGGCGCCAGATTAGCGGCTGGAGCAAGCGCTACACCCAGGCCCGCACCTGGAACGTGCCCAGGGCCCGCCGCATCATGCAGTGGCTGGAGACGCACCAGCCCACGCAGGAGCGCATCTGCATCACGCACAACGATTTCCGCTTCGATAACGTGGTGCTCGATGCCGACGACCCCACGCATATTCTCGGTATTCTGGACTGGGAGCTGGCCACCCTCGGCGACCCGCTCATGGACCTGGGTAACCTGCTGGCCTACTGGGTGCAGGCCGACGACGACTTCCTGGCCCAGGCCACCCGCCGCCAGCCCACCCACCTGCCGGGCATGCTCACGCGCCGGGAAGTGGTGGCTTACTACTGCGAAAAAACCGGCTTCCGGCCCGAGAACTGGGCGTTTTACGAAGTGTATGGCTTGTTTCGGCTTTCGGCCATCGCCCAGCAGATTTACTACCGCTACCACCACAAGCAGACCCGCAACCCAGCCTTCAAGAACTTCTGGATTTTCGTGCATTACCTGCACTGGCGCTGCCGAAGGGCCATGCGTAGCAGTGGGAAGTGAGGATAACAGAACGTCATGCAGAGCGCAGCGAAGCATCTTGCCCGCAGGCAGTAATCAATGAATGCTTTACGATTGAATTAGTGGTGGCGGACAAGATGCTTCGCTGCGCTCTGCATGACGTTCTTTTTTGTTGCTCCTATTGCCTCCTACCCCCACACCCTCACACCTTAAAAAAATGACCATCCGCCAAAATATCCTCATCACCGGGGCCAGTTCGGGCCTGGGCGAAGGCATGGCCCGCGAATACGCCGGCATGGGCCGCAACCTGGCCCTTTGCGCCCGCCGCACCGACCGCCTCGACGCGCTGAAAGCCGAGCTCGAAGCCGCTCATCCCAACATCAACATTTTCGTGCGGGCGCTCGATGTGAACGACCACGACCAGGTTTTTGAAGTCTTCCGCGCCTTCCAAAAAGACCTGGGGTCGATTGACCGCATCATTGTGAACGCGGGCATGGGCAAGGGGGCCTCGCTGGGCACCGGTTACTTCCACGCCAACCTGCAAACGGCCCAGACCAACTTCGTGGCCGCGCTGGCGCAGTGCGAGGCCGCGCTGGAAATCTTCCGGGCCCAGAACGCGGGGCATCTGGTCACGATTTCGTCGGTGGCAGCCATGCGCGGCATGCCCCGCGCCCAAACGACCTACGCCGCCACCAAGGCCGGCCTCTCGGCTCTCACCGAAGGCATCCGGGCCGATTTGCTGAACTCGCCCATTAAGGTCAGCATCATGTACCCGGGCTACATCCGGTCCGAAATCAACGCCAAGGTGAAAAGCACGCCCTACATGGTGGACACCGAAACCGGCTGCCGCGCCCTCGTGAAAGCCATTGAGCGCGAGCCGGTGCAGGCCTTCGTGCCCGGCTGGCCCTGGGGCCTGATGGCCCGCGCCATGAAATGGCTGCCGTTGCGCTGGGTGCAGAAGCTGCTGTGAGTGAATAGGAGGATAGGATAAGGGCGGTATTTTGCAGAAAAAGCCGTTTCTTGCGTGCCTGATTTTCCGCGTTTTCGGTCGGAAGCCGGCGGCCAGCCTCTCGCGGTGGGCCGCCGGTTTGGTTTAGCCGGTTTTGTTCTGTGATTCAGTCTTTTGCTAAGATTTTTCTGGCTGGCGTGGCGGGCCTGCTGGCCAGCCCGGCCAATTCCGCCGGAGCCCAGGGCGCGTTCACCCGTCCGCCGATTGCGGCTACGCCCGTCAAGGCCATTCTGTTCGTTGGCAACAGCTTTTTCCACGGCAAATACCAACCCGTGCTGGCCTACAACGCCGCCCACGTAACCGACGAAAACTACGGCCTGCCCGCCACCCACCCCCGCTGCGAAACCACCACCGGCGAGCCCGTGGTGTGGGGCGGCATCCCCGGCATCTTCCAGCAATTCACCGAAGAAGCCGGTCTTCGTTACGAGGTGCACTTCGAGGAAATCAACGCCCGGCCGCTGCAGTACCACTACGAGCACGCCCTGAGCATTATTCAGCAGCCGCGCTGGCACACCGTGGTGCTGCAGGAGCACAGCGTGTGGGCCCTGCCTCCACGCCGCGGCGGCCATCCCGAATTGTTCCGCGAATATGCTGCCCGGTTGGAGCAGGCCGTGCACGCCGCCAGCCCCGCCGCCGACGTCTTTCTCTTCCAGACCTGGCCCCGCGCCGACCTCACCTACCCGGCTGGCCAGCCCTTCAGCGGCCTGCCTATCGACTCGATGGCCCAGGAGCTGCACGCGTCGTACTACGGCCTGCTGGCCCAAAACCCGGGGTTCAAAAGCATTGCCCCGGCCGGCGATGCCTGGCAACGGGCCGTGCAAACCGGCCTCGCCCAGCGCAACCCCTACGCCCCCGAGCCCGGCAAAGTCGACCTCTGGGCCGAAGACCACTACCACCCCAGCAATTGGGGGGCCTACCTCACAGCCTGCGTGTTATTTGGCGAAATTACCGGCCACGACCCCCGCGCCCTTGGTAGTACTGAGCAGGCGGCCGCCGCGCTCGGCATCAGCCCGGCCGAGGCTACGGCGTTGCAGCGCGTGGCCTACGAGCAGATTCGGGCCGCCCGGTCCGATGCTTTCGCCGAAAAGCCGGTGAGCCCGGGCAAGCCGGCGGCCCGCCGCGATAAGGTTAAATGGTGACGCCAGTAGCGGCGGGAGGTATCAGCGCAATATTCCAGCCGGCCCCCGCCGCTAGCGCCACGCCTACTTTTTCGCCGGGCTGCCAGGCGGTCGCGCCAACCCTTACGTGCACGTTTTGCTTTGCCAGGGCCACTTCCACTTCCGAATAGCTGCCCAGAAACCGCACGGTCCGCACCGTGCCGCTGGCTCCGCTGCCGTCTGTAGGCCGCAGTTGGAGCTGCTCGGGCCGCACCAGCAGCGCGGTATCTTTTTTGAAGCGCCGGCCCGGCAGCAGTGCCCGCCGGTCGGGCCCCTGGATGAGGTTGTAATCGCCAAACAGCGCGGCCGTGGCTTGGTCGGCGGGTTGATAGTAAAGCTGCTCCGGCGTACCCTGCTGCACCAGCCGGCCCCGGTGCAGCACCAGAATCTCATCGGCCCAGCCCAGCACGTCGGCCGCATCGTGCGACACCAGCAGGCAGGTGATGCCCAGCCGCGTGCCCAATTCTTCAATAATGCCCTGCAACAGGCGCTTGTGGGTGCGGTCGAGGTTGGAGAACGGCTCATCGAGCAGCAGCAGTTGGGGCGCGCCCAGCAGTAGCCGCGCCAGCGCCACCCGCTGCTGCTCGCCACCCGAGAGCTGGTCAGTGCGGCGCCCCATCAGGTGGTCGATGCGGCACAGTGCATACACGGCCTGCGCTTCCGCCTCGGGGCGCTTGTTGGCGTAGCGCAGCACCTGCTCGACGCGCAGAAACTGCGGCAAATCGGACTTTTGCGAGAGATAGGCCACGCCGGGATGGCCGGGTACCAGCACATCCTGCGGCCCGCGCACCCGGCTACCGTTGGCGTGCACCGTGCCGGTAGTGGGCTGAATGAGGCCGGCCACGAGCTGCAGCAGGGTGCTTTTACCGGCCCCACTTTCGCCGGCCAGCGCCAGCTTCTGCCCGGCTCGTTGGGTGAAGCTGATGGGCTGGAGCGCGGTAAAGCCGTTTTCCGTGAGGCTTAGGTTGGTGACGGTGAGGATGTCCATGCGGGGGCAAAGAACGGGGCCGGCCGCTGCTCGCCTCCGTGCTGCTGGCGCGCGTCTGCGACGCGTGCCGATTGGCTGCGAGCCTGGGGCTCGGGCATTAGGTCATTTTACTGGGTT
>JANNDE010000789.1:0-12393 GCA_031387395.1 Hymenobacter sp. | reverse complement strand
ATACAAAACTGAATACCAATGTACTACCCACGGGCGCATTGAGCGTGAATATGCCATCGGAGTTTGTGCTGGTGCCAATAGTAGTGCCGCGCACCAGCACGGTTACGCCGGGTAGGCTGCTGCCATCAGGTCCGGTTACCCGCCCGCTCACGGGCACGTCGGCAGCGGGGCGTAGCAGGGGCCGGGCGGTGGCCACGGCGGGTACCTTGGCAGCCAGCGCCGGCAGGCCGCAGGCCAGCAGTATGGTTGTGCGCCGCAAAAGCGCGATAAAGTAAATAGTTCGCTTCATGAGTGGGAATGTTGAGAGACGTAAGCGAAGGAGCACGGAGGACGATAAGCGCCCCCTACTCATAAAGTTTATTTACGGGTGTATTCAATGCACCTAACGATGCAGGGGTGGCGTGGCAGTCGGCAACACGGCCCCCGGGCTGCCGGCCCCCGGGCTGCCAGCCTGGGCCAGCGGCCCGCCCGCGTAGCGGAAACGGACCGCCTGCGAGCCCACGCGCAGCGTGAACCAGCCCGGCTCCAGCTGTGGGTTGCCGCGCCCATCGGGGTAAGTCAGGTCGCGGCGCGGGTCGATGTCGAAGGTGAATTCGCGGCTCTGGCCAGCGGCCAGCGGCTGCTTTTCGAAGTGGCGCAGCTGGCGCACCGGCCGCGCAATGCGGCCCACTTCGTCGGTAATGAACCAGAGTACGGCCTCCTGGCCGGCGCGGGGGCCGGTGTTGGCCACGCGCACCATGGCGCGCAGGCGGGCCGTGGGGCTGGCCAGCACCGAGTCGCTCAGGGCCAGCCCCGAATAGGCGTAGGCCGTGTAGCTCAGCCCTTCGCCGAACTCGGTCAGCATCGAGCTCTTGTATTTGGCCGCGCGCTGCTCAAAGCCCGCCCCGAAATCGCTCAGGTCGAGGCTGTTCTCGTTGTTGTCGTGGTGGTAGTTGGTGGTGTGGCCGGCAAACTGCGGGTAGGTAAACGGCAGCTTGCCGCTGGGGTTGGTGGTGCCGCTGATGACTTCGGCCAGGGCCGTACCCCCGCCATAGCCCGGCAGGCCCGCCCAGATAATGGCCGGCGAAGCCTCCGCCACCGTTCGGATAATATTTGGCCGCCCACCAATCATCACCAGCACCGTGGGGTGGCCGCTGGCCTGGGCCGTGCGCACCAGCTGCTGCTGGTCGTTGGGCAAGGTCAGGTCCGAAGTATTGCCCAGGCCTTCGGTATAGGGGCGCTCGCCCAGGGCCAGCACCACGGCGTCGGCCCGGCGGGCGGCAGCCGCGATGGGGGCCAGCGCCAGCTTGCCGGCCGCGTAGTAGGGCAGGGTTTCGATGGTAGCCCGCGGGTACTCCCGGCGCAACGCTTCCACCAGGGTCGGGACGTCTTTGGGATAAGCTGCTTCGGGGCGGCCCTGCCAGGCCAGCGTCCAGCCGCCGCTCAGGTTGGCGCGCGAGTCGGCCGAGGGGCCCACCACCAGCAGGCGCTTCACGCGGGCCGGAGCCAGGGGCAGGGTGTTCCGGTCGTTTTTCAGCAGCACGACGCTTTCGCGGGCGGCGGCCGTGGCCTGGGCGCGCAGGGCGGGGTCGCCCACGCGGCTCAGGCGGTCGGCGCGGGGCATGGGGTTGTCAAACAGGCCGATTTCGTCCTTCATCTGCAAAACCCGGCCGGCCGAAAGGTCGATGCGCGCCTGCGTCAGGCGGCCTTCCTGCACCAGCTCCTTCACGAGGCGGCAGAAAGTGGTGGTGTAGGGCGTCATGGCCATATCCACGCCCGCGTCGATGGCCATCCAGGTGGCTTCCTTCTCATTGGCCGCTACTCGCTGAATGCGTACCAACCGGATAATGTCTTCCCAGTCGGTTACGGCCACGCCCTTAAAGCCCATCTGCCGCCGCAGTAAATCAGTAAGAATTGCTTTGGAGGCGTGCACGGGCTCCCCGTTGATTTCGCCCGAATTCACCATGATGGATTTCAGCCCGGCATCGATTGCGGCCTGAAACGAAGGCCGGAAGAACTCCTGCAGCCGCTGGTCGGGAATGAGGGCGTTGGTGCGGTCCCAGCCATTGCGCGGGTCGGAGTAGCCCAGAAAGTGCTTGCCGCAGCCCGCCACTTTATAAGGCGCAATCTCTTGGTTGCCTTGTAGTTCTTTGGTGAAAGCCGCGCCCAGAGTGGCCGCTACCAGCGGGTCCTCGCCGTAGGTTTCGTAAAAGCGCGGCCAGTACACGTTCACGCCCAGGTCGAGCACCGGAGCAAACACCCAGTGGTGGCCCAGGTCCGCCGATTCGAGTACCGTAGCACGGGCTGTTTGCCGGGCCAACTCGGGGTTGAAGGTGGCCCCGAGGTTGATGTTGTGCGGGAAAATAGCGGTGCCGCTCACGTAGTTGGCCCCGTGCATGTGGTCGATGCCGTAGATGATGGGGATGTGCAGGCGCGACTCGCGCATGGCAATGCGCTGCAGTGCGGCCGAGAACCGCACCCACTGAGCCGCCGGTACCGCCTCGCCATTCAGAAATGAGCCAATATGAAAATTCCGGACCAGTGCCGCCACCTTGGCCGAATCCAGCGCCACGTCTTTCTGAACGCCGGTTGGGTTGATGGCCGTATTTGCCAGCTGAGTCATCTGCCCAATCTTCTCTTCCAGCGTCATCTGGGCCAGCAGCTGGCGCACGCGCGGGCTGAAAGCAGCTGCTGGCAGGTCGCTGCTGCCGGCTGCCAGCGGGGCAATGGCCGAGGCGGGCGGTGTAGCTACCGTCGCCACGGGAGCAGCCGCGCGCTGGCAAGTACCCAGCATAGTCGCTGCAAGGAGCAGCAAGCCGAGGCCCGTATGCAAGCGCAAACGGTGCGAGCGCATGCCCATGTTCCGGGTTGGGTCATGGGTAAAAAGCAAGTTAAACACAGCGGAAGGGTGGGAGTTGCGGCCCAAATGTAAACGCGTGTGTTTTGCAAAAGCAAGCGATAAAACGCGCTTATTACCCTTGAGATGGGTTTTTGTGATGGGAGTGGGTAGGGCCTTTACGCTTGGCGCACACGCCGCAAAGGGCCCTGCATAGCTATGCGGTTCAGGTAGACTGTTTTCCGGTTGGCGGCCGCCACGCTAAAAAACAATTAAAAAAAATTGCCTTGCGCCCAAAAAAAACAGGTTCGAAAATAAATAGCGTTTTTACTATCTATTTTCGGGTCCGGCGATGGCATCCAGCAGTGAAAATGACGTCGGTCAGTCCATAAACTTTGCCGGATAAAACGGAGCAGTCAGGACAATGCTTCGGACGTTTCCATTGCAGGGTTTTCGACTTCAGCCGCGGCATCGAGCAACACGTGGGTCCAGGTTTCGCCCGCCTCGTAGTCGGGAGCCTGGTGGCGGCGTTGCAGGGCCGCCAATACCTTCTGAGCGAAAGCCCAGCTGGTGGCAGGGCGCAGCTCCAGCACGCGGGCCAGCTCGGCCGGTGGGTAGCTACCCCGGTGGGCGTGCAGCAGGAACACGGCGTAGAGCGCCTTTACGATGGAGAACTTGCACTTTTGCAGGAGCGTGCCCGTGGTGGCCGACTCCACGTAGCGGCAGCGGGTGCAGCGGCGGGCATAGGGTTCGCGGGCTTCGCAGCTTTTTTCGTGGCCGCATTTGCGGCAGCGGTAAGGGTGGTGCGCCCATTTCAGGTCGGCCAGGTAGCGCAGGCAGGCGTCCTTATCGGGATAAATCTGGCTGAACTCGCCGAAGTCGACTTCCCGGGCCTCAATGCGGGCCGCTTTTTCGGCGTGCAGGTCGTGGCTGAGGTCCTGGTTGAGCTTGGCAATGGCGTCGGACTGCAGGGCCAGTAAGCCATTGGCTTCGAGCAGTTCACGGTTTTGAGCGGCGGCGGTTTCGTGTTGGTGGCGCAGCTCGGCGGTGCGCTCGGCAACCAGGGTCTCAAGCTCGGTATTGAGCTGGTCCTTCAGCCGCTGGTTTTCGTGCATCTGGTCCACCAGGCGGTTCTGGGCCTGGTGCTTCTTGCGCAGCTGTTTCAGCAGGCGCTGCTGCGAGCGTAGCGTCAGGTCCATCAGGCCCTTCAGCTTCTCGCCCAGGGCGTAGCTCAGAATCACGACTTCCACCACGAAGGCCGCGTTCAGGCTGTATACGGTGTAGGCGTTGTTGTAAAAGTCGATGCCCAACTTGCGGGTAATCAGAAATATCAGGCTAATGGCCACCAGCGCCTGGGCCAGTAGCAGGTAGCGGGCCGGCCGCAGCCCCGTGTGGTAGGCCTGCCAGCCGGCGTAGTAGAGCAGGCCGTAGGGCAGCAAATACAGCCAAAAGCTGAAGCCCGAGTGCACCACGGCCGCGTCGAGCACCAGCAGGGCCGCGCTGCCGCCTACCACCCAGCGCCCGGCCCGGTGCACGCCCGGCAACCGCGAAGCCGTGTCGAGAAAGCCGCTGGCGTAGGTGCCGAACGTGAGCAGCAGCAGCCCCGGCGCCACCGCCCCGATGAAGTGGTTGAAGCCCGGTGCCCCCGGCCACAGATACTGAAAGCCCAGCCCGTCTTCCGACAAAAACAGCAACGTCCCGCTCAGCACATACAGCACGTAGTAGAGGTAGGTGCGCTCCCGCAGGAAAAAGTGCAGGATGAGGTTGTAGACCACCATGATGAGCAGGATGCCGTAGAACAGGCCCAGCAGCCAGTACTGCAGCGACAGCTCCGGAATCAGCCCGGCCCCGCTGTGCACCATGGCCCGGAAGCTGGTGCGGGTATCGGAGTGCAGGCGCAGGTAGTATGTGGCGGTTTGGCCCGGGCCCAGGAGCAGGTCGAACAGGAAGTTTTTGTAGGGGTGCGGCCGCGTGGCAAACGAGCGGGTGGCCCCGGTCGCCACGCTGTCGTAGACGGTGGCGCTGCCCGGCCGGGGCCGGTAAAACACGGCTTGCCCAATGTGCGAGTCGTAAAGTTCCAGGTACCAGGCATCGGCTTCGAGGGCGGGATGGCGCACCGTCAGCCGCAGCCAGTAGGTGCTGTGCGGGTGCTGCATGTTGGGCGACTGCCCCGAGCCGCGCAGCCGCCGGAAACGGGTATTCCAGGCCGGGCTGCGCACATCGGCCAGGGCGAGGTGGCCCGTGGAGTCTTCCAGCACACTGTAATAATTATCGTCGAGGTAAAGCTCGGTCTGGCCGGGCCGCACGGTCAACGTGTCTTCGGGTAGGGCGGCGTGGGTGGGCGCGGCTGCTAACAGCAGCAGCAGCAGCAGCAGCCCGAGCAGCCCGAGCAGCCCGCGCCGCGCCCGGCCGCCGGGGCCCCGCACGCTTATCGCGCCTTGTTTTTTACGTTCAGGCAATAGAGGGAGTAGCCACATATGGCCCCTAAAATACAAAAGTCCGCCCGGCAAATGGCCGGGCGGACTCTCCAGCAGGCCTGGTGCGGGCTACAGGCGGAACTGAGCGCTGAATTTTACGCCGAAGTTGGGCGTGCCAGGCACGTCGCGGTAGGTCAGGCGGTGAATGAAGTCGACCCGCACAAACTTGAAGATATTTTCGATGCCGTAGCCTGCCTCCACGTAGGGCTGTGAGATAGTGCCGGGCAGGTCCGACGAATTGTTATTGGCCTGGCGGGCGCGCTCCGAGAGCGCCCCATAGAGCACGTTGGCCGTGCCCACGAGGCGCCAGTTCAGCTTGCGAATGCCGGGAATGGCGTTTAGCAGCAGCCCTTCGAAATGCTGGTCGAGGCGCAGCGAAACCGAGCGGTCGGTAATGAACTCGAAGTAGTTCATCAGGTTGAAAGCGTTGGCATTGTAAAACGGCGTTTGGTTGCCAAGCGGTGTTTTCAGGACGAAGTACGGGAGCGCCGTCGGGATGTAGTTGCCTTCAACCCGGTAGTTGAGCCGCCCCAGGTAGCCCACCGATACGCTGTGCGCTATCGACAGATTGAACTTGTGGTACATGAAGTCGCCCCGGTTCCAGTCGATAGCTCCTAAAGTATAACGCAGCCCGAACACGGGCAGGCGCTTCAGGCCCACGGCGCGGCGGCGGTTCTCACTCTGCACCAGGGTTTCGTCGGGTGCGTAGCGCGATTCTACTACCAGCTCGCTCAGATGCAGTACGTTGGAAGCCGGCGCATCGACCGGAGGGGTGCCGCCAGCGGGCGGTGGCGCGTTGTGCAGGCGCAACTCGAACAGGGGGACGATGTTCTGGTAGCGCGCCGTCAGGGTTTCGGTGAAGCCATGGAACAAATCGCGCTGCATGCTAACGGAGGCCAGGTCGCGCATCACGGGGCGGCCCTGGCGGAAACGGCCCCAGCGCGACGCCGCCGAAAACAGGCTGTTGTTGTCGAGAAAGTCGTTGTCGAGCAGGGCCGCTTGCTCCACGTCGTGCTTAAACTCGGCCGAGAACACCGTCCAGTGGCGGCGCTCGGCGATAAAGCTCTCGCGGATGCCGTACTTAAAGCGTCCATCCTTATCGCCGTAAGCCACATAAGCCTGCGTCACCCAGTCGCGGCTGATGAGCGGCGTGGTTCGGAAGCCAAAGCGAATCCGGTCGCCCTCGAAGTCGTTGTGCGCGTAGATGGTTGAAATTGGTCCAAAGTCGAGCTTGCCCACGCGCTTGTAGCCGTTCACGAGCAAATCGACCCAATCGAGCAGGTTGCGCACCGAGGGCAGCGCTTTCGCCGAGTCGAGCACGGCAAAGGTCTGGCGCTCGCTCAGGCTCAGCGTATCCGGGCGGTGCGTATCGAAGTAGCCACCGGCTCCGCCCTGGGGCAACCCGGCGAGGAGGCCGCCGGCCGGGCTTTCGGCTACGGGCTCCATCAGCGACGACACGATGGGCTGGTCGTAGAAGCCGGGCTCGTCGTGCAGCTTATCGCGCACGAAGTTGCTGCTCACCGTGGTGTAGCGGATGAGCATGGCTGCCTGCTTGGCCGAGGGCCGCACGCTGATAAGCAGCCTGGTGCGCGTGGGCAGGCCGGGGCCGTCGCCGGGCGAGGTCAGCTCCTGAGCCACGCGCAGGTCGTTCACGAAGTTGATATTGGCTTCGGGGCTGGCCACCAGGTCGGCGCGGCGCAGGGCGTAGCCTTCCGTCGTAATCCAGACAGTGCCTTTGAAGGCCAAATCGTGGCTGCGCTTGGGCGTGACGGCAATCTTGTAGCAGAAATCC
Organism: Hymenobacter sp.; assembly: GCA_031387395.1. GTDB lineage: Bacteria > Bacteroidota > Bacteroidia > Cytophagales > Hymenobacteraceae > Hymenobacter. The sequence continues at coordinate 5,309 of JANNDE010000789.1, read as the reverse complement.
TTGCCCACGAACACCGAATCCTGCAGCTCGTAGTCGTAGGTGCCGCGCCCGCCCTCGGCAATTGGCGAGATAAAATCCTTGCCCAGCACGTTCTGCCAGTTGGGGTAGAAGTCGAAGTTCTGGAAGTTTGAGCCCAGCATTTGGCTCAGAACCGAGCCCTCGCGCGGGCCTACGCCACGCATCTGCTTGTGCAGCAGGTCTTCGCGGCGGCGCAGCGGGTTGTTGCGCTGGTACACCCGCGAGCCCACCTCAGAGGCAAATACCGGCAGCGGGGCATCCGCATCGCCCACGGCGGCGGCTCCCTGGCGCACGGCCAGCGCCCGAATGTCGCGGATGGCCTTACGCCGGTTGAGGGCGGCCGGCAGGTCAATCAGGCTGGTTTCGATGCGGTTGTAGGAGTCGTACTCGGCGGCCTTCAGCGAGAGGCGCTGGTTCTCAGGCTTGTGCTTCTGCACTTCGCGCAGGATGCGAAAGGCTGGGTTCTCGGGCTGGCGCGAGCTTACGAATACTTCGCCCAGCACGACGCCCCCGGTTTTCAGGCGGAACAGCACCGATTGCACCGCCGCGTCGCTCAGCCGGCGGCGCTGGATGGCAAAACCAATGGCCGAGGCCACAATGGAGTCGGGCGTGCCCGTAACGGCCAGCTTGAACTTGCCGTCGGCATCGGCCGTCACGCCGAAGCTGGTGCGCGGCACGAAAATGGACGCGAACGGCACGGGCTCGCCATTAGTCGCTTCCACTACCTGGCCACTGATAACAATACGCTGGGCGGCGGCTGGGAGCACAAACAGGCATGCCAGGAGCAGCGGAGCAAGAAATCTCATATGAAGTATAAAAGAGCCAAATGCCGGGAATAAACAGGGATGGTCCGGCAATTTACGCAAAGCGCAACCTCCTTTAACTAGTTCCGTGCCGTTTTTTTAAAAATTATCAGCGGCCTTTTTAAACCCCAGTCCCCACTAATTGTCGTGGCTGGCTGAATGATGCTAACTGCTGGGCGAAGAGTTGTGTGCTCACCCCGAAAGTTTTAGTACCCAGACACTCACTCGCTATCTGGCGCCGGCTCGGCCAGCCAGATGGTAGTGCCCACGGGCAAGCCTCGCGTGCTTCGCAGGTCGAGTAGCAGGCCGCACGTGGGGCCGGCGGCATCGTCGGGGCGGCTCACTTCTTCCACGGTAGCCAAGCCGCCGGGATGGCGGCTGCCATCGGGCAGCCGGACTTCTACGGCCAGGGCGGTGTGCAGGGAGCCGGCTGCGAGGTAAGGCGTGGGGCCATCGGGCAGGGCAAGCAGGCCCAGGCCAGGCAGGGGCCAGGTCTGGGCCACGCGCAGCAGCAGGGTTGAGGTTTCGGGCGACATGGCTGGCGCTTTTGCATGCGGTGCCGGGCTCCCCGGGTTCGCAGTTGCCGGCACCGGAACGGTGGCCGCGGTCGGGCTGGTATCAGATTGCGGCTTCAGGTAGCGGGCTGCATTTGGCATCCGCTGGCCAAAGCAGCTCTGCCACACAGCAGGCCAAACTGCCTGTACAGTAACAATACTTCAGCTTCGTGGACGCCGGATGAGTACAACGCTCTTCTCGACTGGTTCTATATGGTCCGGCGGGGCTTCGCTACACCTCCACCTTCAGCGTGGCGGGGGCTTTGGTCACTTCAAACAGCTCGCCGTGGGGCACTATCGTAATCTGACCATACTCCTGGAGCAGCATTTTGTAGGCCTCGGCCACGGGGCGGGGCTTGCGGTCGAGGTCGAAAAGGCCGCAGGCGTTCACGGTGCCTGTTTTGCGCTCCAGGCCCTTGTCCCAGTCAATCTGGTCGATGAGCGAGTACCAGGTGAAGCCGAGCACGGGCACGCCTTCCTTGCGCATGCGCAGAATGTTCACCCACTGCTTCCAGAGCCAGGTAGGGCCTTCTTTGGCGTCGAGCACGTTGGTCTCGGTGTGCATCACCGGCTTCTTGTAGCGCTGGTAGTAGTCGTGGGTGATGTTGTACCAGCCCAGCACATCCACACTGGTCACGGTTTCGCCGTTCGGCAGCATAATTTTCTCGTTGCGGCCGTAGTAGTCGTTGCCCATAATCTGGTATCCGGGGGGCTCGCCGGCCATAAACCAGTCGTACTCGCGGCGGGTCAGTCCGTTGTCATAAAGGAAGTTAATGACGTCACCGTCGGGGTGGTGGCCATAGAGTAAATCGAGTGAGGCGAAGCGCAGCTTATTCCAGATTTGCACCTCGTAGGTATGCTCAGCACGTAGCTCGTGGGTGAACTCGGCCGACTCGCTCTGCACGATGATGCAGTCGGGCCGGTGCTTGGCAATCTTCTGGGTGCCCATAATGCTGGCGGCCACCAAGTGCTTCAGGGCCGTCACGAAGGCCTTATCCGACTTCAGCTGCTCGTTCCAGAGGCCGTCTTTGGCGCTCATCCGGGCCGTCACGTAAATCTCGTTCACCGGCGTGTAGTAGCGCACCCAGGGATAGCGCCTGGCCACTTCCTCGCAGTAGGCCGCGAAGTGCACCGGCAGCTCGGGGTTCTGAAAGTTGCCAATGAAATCGGGTACGCCAAAATGCATCAAATCCAGAATCGGGGTGATTTCCAGGCGCTGCATCTCGGCCATGGCCAGGTCGGCAAACGTCCAGTCGTATTTATCGGGGCTGAGCTGGATGCTGTAGTACGGCAGGCCGTAGCGCAGCACTTTCAGGCCCATTTCCTTCACCAGCGCCAGGTCTTCCTTGTAGCGGTTGTAGTGGTCGCATTCGGCCAGCAGGTCGCGGCGGGTTTTGCCCTGGTCAATAGTCGGGTAGCTGCACTCGATGCCGGTGGCGAACATAAAGTTATTGGGCAGGCCCGTGGGCAGGCCGTTGCCGTTGTGCCCCTGCGCGCCGCCGTACTGGTCGCCCTCGTAGTGGCCATCGCCGAAATGGTCCTTGATTTCTGTGAGGAATGATTTCATTTTTAGTGGTTAGGTGTAGGGGCGCGTTGCACGCGCCCGAATCGTTGCAACAAATCGTCGCAGCGAACATCAGCGAACATCAGCGAACCGACGTGTTGCCGACGGGCGCGTGCACCGCGCCCCTACCGAGGAATTTGTCGGCCGTGCGCAGGCTCAGCGCCATAATCGTCAGGGCCGGGTTCACGCTCAGCGCGCTGGGAAAGGTCGAGTTGTCGGAGATGTAGAGGTTGGGCACGTCGAAGGCACGGCCGTTGGCGTCCACCACCGCGTCGTCGCCGGAAAGCCCCATGCGGGCCGTGCCGATGACGTGCGCGTAGCGCTGAAACGCCCAGATATCGGTGGCCCCGGCGGCCTCCCAGATGCCGCGCATGATTTTTTCGGCGTGGGCATTCATCCGCAGCTCGTTGGCCTGGGCCGTGAAGTGCAGGCGGGGCTTGGGCAGGCCGCGGGCGTCCTTTTCGTCGGCCAGCTCCATGAAGTTATCGGCGTGCGGCAGGCAGTCGCCCAGGATATTGATACCGGCAATGTGGTTGAAGTTGCGCATGTAGTCGCGCAGAGGCTGGCCCCACAGCTTGCGGCCCCGGGCCACCTGCCCGGCAAAGGTCACGGGCATCACCCCGATGCTTTGCAGCAGGTAGCCGCCGGCAAAATCGGCCCCGGCCGGCCGGTGCGTGTCCTGCGAAATCAGCCCGCCGGGAATGCCCTTGTTGGGCCGCACCTCATCAGCAAACGTGCCCCAGACCTGCAGGCCGGGGTGGGCCATCAGGTTGCGGCCCACCTGCCCGCTGGTGAGGGCCAGCTCGTTGAGCAGCAGCAGGCGTGGGGTTTCTACCGAGCCGCCGCAGAGGAACAGGTGGCGGCAGCGCTGGCGCTTCTGCTCGCCGTTCTGGGTGTACACCACGCCGGTGACGTAGCCGCGGGCATCGCGCTCAATCTCGGTCACGAAGCTGTTGGGCCGGATGTCCGCCCCGTGTTTCACGGCCAGCGGAATAAACGTCACGTCCATGCTCGACTTGGCCCCGTTGGAGCAGCCGGCCTGGCAGAAGCCCCGGTTGGTGCAGGCCTCGCGCCAGCCCACGCCTTCCTGGTAATAGCGGGCCGACAGCGCCGCGTTGGCCGCCGGCGAGGTGCGAATTCCCATTTTCTCCGCGCCGCGTACCATCAGCTGGGCGGCGCTGTTCAGCGGCAGCGGGGCCAGTGGGTAGCCCTGGCTACGGGCGGGGCCCCAAGGATAGGGCGTGGGGCCGGAAACGCCGATAAACCGCTCGATTTCATTGTAGTACGGCTCCAGCTCTTCATAGCTTACCGGCCAGTCCTGGCCCTGCCCGAAGTCGCGCCGGACGTGCAAATCGTCGGGCAGCGGGCGGGGCGTATAGGCCGTGTAGTGCAGCGTAGAGCCGCCCACGCCAGTGCCGGAGTTGTTTTTGCCCATGGCCAGCGGGTCGCCGCCAGCCGCCAGCCGCTCGTCGTTCCAGAACAGGAAATCCTGGGCTTTTTCGTCGGTGGCAAAATCGGTTTCGGGGTTGTGCCAGGGGCCGGCCTCCAGGGCCACCACCTTCAGGCCAGCCTGCGCCAGGCGGGCCAGCAGCGGCGCGCCGCCCGCGCCCAGCCCAATCACCACGCAGTCTACTTCGTCGGCTTCGGGCGCGAGGGTCTGGGGCTGTTCTTTGGGCGTATCGGCCGCCGCAGGGGCCGTAGCGGGGGCATCGGCCAGCAGCGCCTGCAGCAGCGGGTCCTGCACTTCGGGCTTTACAGGGTTGAGGACGCCTTCTTCGAGAACTTCTTCGTCGGGCATTTTGGCAATGGGTGAATGGGTGAATGGGGGGAGTGGGTGGATGGGTGAATGGGAGATGACGGGTAAATGAGCGGTGGAGGCGTTGGTGTCATTCACCCATTCACTCATTCACCCATTGAATCCATTCAATCATTCAATCACCGATCCTTCACTCATTCACTCATTCAATCATTCAATCATTGACTAATATGAACCACATGTCTACCTTCCGCACCGCAGCAGCTATGAACAATCAAAAAGCGAAGTACGCTTGTGATAATCACATCAACATTAAATCAAATAGTATGACCAAGTATTTTGACAAGCCAAATAATTTTTTGCGAAGTATTAAGACTTCACTCCTGTTTGGAGTTTTAATTGTGTTGGGGAGTGTGGGGGTTGAAGCGCAGGTATCTGTAACGGCTACTGCTGGAACCGTGGGCCCTACGCCTTATACAACATTAAAACTTGCTTTTGATGCTATCAATGTAGGTACGCACACAGGTACCATCACGATTGGCATTTCTGGAAATACTACAGAAACTGCATCTGCAGTGTTAAATGCCAGTGGATCTGGATCTGCGAGTTATACA
>JANNDE010000787.1:0-2135 GCA_031387395.1 Hymenobacter sp. | reverse complement strand
GCCCCCGGCAGCCCGGGGGCCGTGTTGCCAGCCCGCTAAACAAGTCTGGTAATCAGCTGTATTTCTGAAAGCCATCGTTATCCCACCAGCTTCTCATCTCTTTCAAGTCCCACCATGAAGCGAACTATTTACCTGATAACGCTGCTCCGCAGCACGGCCGTGCTGCTAGCCTGCAGCCTGCCCGCGCTGACAGCCAGCGCCGCTGCCGTAGCCACGGCCCGCCCCCTGCCGCGCCCGGCCACCGATGTGCCCGTGAGCGGCCGCGTGACCAGCGCCGATGGCAGCGGCCTACCCGGCGTGACCGTGCTGGTGCGCGGCACCAGCAATGGCACATCCACCAACTCTGAAGGCAATTTCTCACTGACTGCGGCTGATGGAGGTACCCTGATATTCAGCTTCGTGGGTTTCACCACGCAAACTGCAGTGATTACAAATGGAGTGCCCATCAATATTGTTCTGAGCGAAGACGTACAGAAGCTGAGCGAGGTAGTAGTGGTAGGCTATGGCACCCAGGAAAAAGCCGACGTGACCGGGGCCATCGGCTCGGTATCGGGCCACGACATTGCCAGCCAGCCGGTGGCCGATGCCACGCAGGCCATTCAGGGCCGGGTGGCGGGTGTGACGGTGACGCAGAACTCGGGCGCGCCGGGCGGCGCGGGCGGCACTTCGGTGCGGATTCGCGGCATCTCGTCGGCCGGTAACAACTCGCCGCTGTACGTGGTCGATGGCTTCCCACTGCCCTCGTCCGACGCCGGTGGCAACGCCGTGGAAAACCAGCTTAACAGTATCAGCCCCAATGATATCGAGAGCATTGACGTACTGAAGGATGCGTCGGCGACGGCCATTTACGGGGTGCGGGCGGCCAATGGGGTGGTTATCATCACCACCAAGCGTGGCAAGGCCGGTACGGCCAACATCACGGTGGATGGCTACCGGGGCGTGCAGCAGGTGTGGCACAAGCTGAACCTGCTGAACGCGGAGCAGTACGCGGTTATCAACAACGAGGCGCGCATTGCCAAGGGCGACGCCATCAACCCGAAATTTGCCGACCCCAAGAGCCTGGGGGCCGGTACCGACTGGCAGAAAGCCGTGTTCCGGCCCACCGCAGTGATTCAGAACTACTCGCTGGCGGCTACTGGCGGCAGCGACAAGGCCCGCTACGCGGTGTCGGCGGGCTACTTCCAGCAGGATGGCACGCTGAACGGCTCAAACTTCGAGCGTTTCACGGTGCGCGCCAACGGCGATGTGAGCCTGAACAAGTACGTGAAAATCGGCAACAGCCTGTCGGTGAGCCATCAGGAGGACCGGCAGCTGAACACCGGCAACGACGAATTCGGGGTGCTGAACAACGTGATTCAGGCCCCGCCCACCCTTCCGGTGTACAACCCCAACGGCACGTGGTACGAGCCCACGGCCACGGTCGACAACTACATCGAGCCCAACCCGGTGCTGCAGTCGCTGATAACGAACTCCAAGTTTGTGCGCAACCGCATTCTGGGCACATTCTACGCGGAGGTAGAGCCACTGAAGGGCCTGCGCTTCCGCACCAACGTGGGGGCCGACCTGATTTTCGACAACGATAACCGTTTTACCCCCTCTCTGGGGGCGAACTCGCCCCGCAACTCGGTGGCCGGTGCCTTTTCGGAGAGCCGGTATAATCCCTCGTATCTGATTGAAAACACGCTGACTTACGACCGCACCCTGGCCGAGCAACACCACCTGACGGTGCTGCTGGGCCAGTCGGCGCAGCAGTTCAGCTATAGCAACGTGCTGGCGGGCCGCAACGGCTACCTGCGCAACGACCTGCAAACCATCAACAACGGCCCCATTAATGCGAGCCTGGGCAACGGTGGCACGGGCATTGCGCCGCCCGAAGACCGGCTGGCCAGCTACTTCGGCCGCGTGAACTATGAGTTCGCGGGCAAGTACCTGCTCACGGCCACGGTGCGCTACGACGGTACTTCGGCTTTTGCGCCGGGCTACCAGTTCGGCTTCTTTCCGGGCGCTTCGCTGGGCTGGCGCCTGTCGGAGGAGAATTTTATCAAGGATATTTCGACCATCAACAACCTGAAGCTGCGCGTAGGCTACGGCAAGGTGGGCAACCCCCTGAACGCCGGGCGCTTCGCCTACCTGGC
>JANNDE010000756.1:0-1297 GCA_031387395.1 Hymenobacter sp. | reverse complement strand
CGTGATGGCGAAGTCCACGTTAGAAATATCGAAGAAGTAGTTGTCGGCGGCCTCCACCAGGAGGCGGGCCATGGTCGTGGGCGCGTTGGGTACCACGATGCTGACCGTGCCCGAGTTAGCCACTCCGGTGGCCAGCGTCAGCGGGTAGCTCAGGCCGCCGTCGAGACTCAGGCGCAGGTTCACCTTAGCGCAGCTCACGGGCGCGGCCGTCGTCTTGGCCACGTCCCAGGTCACGGTCTGGGTGCTGCCGCTGGCCCAGCTGATGCCGGCCGCGTTGGGAGCCGTCACCACGAACGGGCCGGCCGCCGCGCTCACCTCCAGCTTCACCAGGCTGCTAAGGCCCACGCCCCCGATGATACCCTCCGACCCACTGTGCAGGTCGCGGGCCGTGCAGCGGAACGTGAGAGTGCGGACCACCGTGGGCAGGCGCTCGCCGGTGGCGGGGCCGGCAGTATTCGTGGCCAGGTCGGCCAGGCGCGGGAAGTAGCGGGTTGTGCTCGTCGTCGGCAGCCAGGAGCGGAACAAGGGCGGGGTTTGGCCGGCCACCTGCGGCATTTTCAGATTGCCGGCGGGGCCGAGGTCGAGTTCTTCCCAGGAGTAGGTGAGCGGGTCGTTGTCGGCATCGGTGGCCGTGGCCGTGAGCTTAAAAGGCGTGTTGAGGGGCAGGGTTTTGCCGCTGGCCGGGGCTGTCACTACCGGGGGCGTGTTGCCCGTGGCCTTGCTTGTACCGCAGCTGCGAGCATCAATCGTGGCCTGCATCTGCTCGTAGCTGCCCGTGTGGTACACGAGCTCCCGCCCTTGTTGCACATCTTCATCGCTTCCGAATTTCCCGCTGTAAGACACGATGGTAATACCCGAGCCCGGTTCCCAGGCCGAATTGACCGTTCGCTGGCTAATGTCGGTATTGAAGGAGTGCCCGGCTCCAAACTGATGGCCCATTTCGTGGCAAAAAGTCTCAACATTATTCCATGATACTCCCTGGGCCTTGTAGTCGCTGTTGCACAGCGCGCCCAAAATGGTCCCCCCCCCTCCTACACTGCTGTCGAATAGCACAAACCCGGTATCGTAGTTAGCATCGCCGATGATGCGGTCCACATTGGCCTTGTTCTGCCCCGGCAGCGCAAACATGTTGCTGTTGGTATACGATGGGGAGGGCTGAGTGCCGGTGCCGCTGAGGAAGATGAGGTCGTCGTTTTTATCCACTAGCTTCAGGCGCATGGCTACCTCCCGCTCAAATACCCCCACCGCGCGGTTGAGCAGCGTTGCTTCGCCAGCCAGTACCCCCTCCTTAGTGTTG
>JANNDE010000723.1:0-11692 GCA_031387395.1 Hymenobacter sp. | reverse complement strand
TGATGGCAACTATTATTCGCCTAAAACCGATTTGCTAAATGAAAGAGTTTTAGTGGTACCTACCAGTTCCAATCAGTGGTTTACATATGATTTGAGTCAGTACAAAATCGCTATTCCTGGGGAGGGATACTTTGTAGCATTGGAGTTTGTAATGCCTGACAATATATTATCACAAGCTGTAATAGAAAATTATGTCCCTACCGGAATGATGATGCGGCCCGCAATCAAATTGAAGAAAAGTATTGTTTGGAGCTACATTCCAAGGAGTAGTTGGAATATTTGTTCAATAACAAATACTTTGCACCGCTTTGATGCGATGATAAAAGTCGAAGTAGATACTGTTCAATAGAATTGAGACTCACGAAACCAGTACGAAAAAGGCCGTTACGACATAATCGTAGCGGCCTTTTTTTAGTTTGTGCGAAATTGGCTTATCCCAACTCCGCCAGCTCCAGCCAGCGCAATTCCTTTTCCTCCAACTCCTGATTCAGCGCCGACAACCGCGCACCCCAGGCAGCAAAATCCTGCGGCGAGCCGCTGCCGCCGTTCAGCTTGGCGGTGATTTCCTGCTTCTCGGTTTCCAAAGCAGCCATGGCTTTTTCGAGCTGCTCGTACTCCATTTTCTCGGCGAAGGTGGCGCGGCGCGTTTGCGGCGACGGGGCTACGGCCGTGCTCACGGCGGCTGGCGTGATGGCCGCTTTGGCGGCGGCGCGGGCGGCTTTGGCGGCCTTTTCTTCTTCAAGAATCGCGGCTTCGGCTTCGCGCTCTTCGAGGTACTCGCGGTAGTCGGTGTAGTTGCCGGGGAAGTTGAGGACGGCCCCGCCGGGCTCGAGCACGAAGAGGTGCTCGGCGAGGTGGTCGAGGAAGTACCGGTCGTGGCTCACGATGAGCAGGCAGCCGGTGAAGTGCAGCAGGAAGTCTTCCAGAATGTTGAGCGTGGCCAGGTCCAGGTCGTTGGTCGGCTCGTCGAGAATGAGGAAGTTGGGGTTTTTGATGAGCACGCGCAGCAGCTGCAAGCGGCGCTTTTCGCCGCCGCTCAGCTTGCTTACCAGCGTGTATTGCTGGGCGGGCGGGAACAGGAACAGGTTGAGGAACTGGCTGGCGGTGAGCACGTCGCCGTTGGCGAGCTCCACCACTTCGGCCACTTCCTTCACGATGTCGATGACGCGCTGGGTGGGGTCAAATTCCAGCTCGGTCTGGGTGTAGTAGCCGAATACGGTGTTGGTGCCCACGTCGATGGTGCCGGAATCGGGCTTCAGCTTGCCCGTGAGCATGTTGAGCAGCGTGGATTTGCCCGCGCCGTTCGGTCCCACCAGTCCAATCCGGTCCTTCTTCTTGAAGACGTAGCTGAAATCGTCGAGCACCACGTTGTCGCCGAATTTCTTGTTCAGGCTGTCGGCTTCGATGATTTTGCCGCCCTGGCGGGTGGTTTTCACGCTCAACTCAATCTGCTGCTTGTTGAGGTTAGTGCTGGCCTTTTCCTTGGTGACGTAGAAGGCGTCGATGCGGGCTTTTTGCTTGGTGCCGCGGGCCTGGGGCATGCGGCGCATCCAGTCGAGCTCCTTTTTGAAGAGCTGGCGGGCCTTCTCTACTTCCACGGTTTCGCGCATTTCGCGGTCGGCCTTTTTCTCCACGAAATAGGCGTAGTTGCCCTGGTAGCGGTACATCTGGCCCTTGTCGAGCTCCACGATTTCATTGGCCACCTTGTCGAGGAAGTACCGGTCGTGGGTCACCATCAGCAGGGTGAGGCTGGGCGAGTTCAGGCGGTTTTCGAGCCACTCGATGGTGGCCAGGTCGAGGTGGTTGGTGGGCTCGTCAAGCAGCAGCACGTCGGGCTCTTCGATGAGGACGCGGGCCAGGGCCACGCGCTTGCGCTGCCCACCCGAGAGCTGGCTCACGTTGCGCGTGAGCAGCTCGCCGAGGATGCCGAGCTTGCCCAGAATCTGCTGCACCTGGGCTTCGTAGTCCCAGGCGTTGAGGGCGTCCATGCGTTCGAGCACGCGCTGGAGGTCGTCGGACTTGTGGTCGGGGTCGTTCACCACGTGCTCGTACTCCTGAATGGCCTTAAGCGTGTCGTTCTGGCTGGCATAGAGGACTTGCTCCACGCTCAGGCTTTCGTCGAACACGGGGTTCTGGCCCAGGTAGGTGACGCGGATGCCCTTGCGGGTGCTCACCAGGCCGGTATCGGGGTTTTCGAGGCCGGCCAGCACGCGCATGAGCGTGGTTTTGCCGGTGCCGTTGATGCCCACAAAGGCCACGCGCTGCCCTTGCAGCAGGCCGAAGTTGAGGTTTTGAAACAGCCAGCGGTCGGCGTAATTCTTCGAGATGTTCTCGGCGGATAACAGGTTCATAGGCCGCAAAGGTACGGCCGGGGCAGGCGGGTTTTTGAGATTTATACGGGTTTTGGCCGTTTAGCTTGAACTCTCAGGGAAACGGTAGTATACTAGATTTTTCAACCACCTCAACATTCATGGAAGCCAATCAAATCGACCTCGAAACCACAATCGGACCCGCTTTAATAGAGCTATGGTCCAAGTATTCTATCTTGCCTTGGACTCACGACGAGCAAGGCCCGCTGCAACCGCTTTTCCCCAGTCATGCTTGGAAAGAACGAATTCTGGTACTGGGACTGAACCCTTCTTATGACAGAGAACACCGTTCATTGACTTCGTACAAGCCGGATTATTTCAGCAAGGGTTATTTCAATAGAATGGGAAATTTCATGCGTCAAGCCAGTAATAAATACAATGCACTATTCCAGCAGTTCCCCCACCAGGTTTTCGGGCAGTTGTTTATTTCTGGCGAACTAGAGTGGTTCCACCTAGACCTGCTTTATATGCGAGCGACCAATCAACAGCAGTTACAAAAGGATTTGTGGGCTACTCCAGAAGCTGCGGGTTTCTGTTGGGAACAATTACAAATCACTAAGGAGTTAATTGCTAGTTTGCGTCCGACCATGATAATTGTAGCTAATCGATTTGGTCAGACTCTTACCGGTTTCGATATCGACAAAAAAACGGGCGACAACGAATGGATGGGTTTCCAATTCTCTGACGAGGCCGATGCATTTGGCATGTATCAGATTACGGGCAGTACCACGGCGGGTAAGCCTGACCCAGACGGCGCATTGGGCTTGGCCGGAACCAAGGTGCTGTTTACGGGTTCCTTTGCGAGTACTAATCCCCGTTCGGCTCCGAAAGATGACTATCTAACCACGCAGCTAGCATCCGCATACATTCGCAGCGGCGACGCGCATTTTGAACGATGGCACATGAATGGGCCTGAAGATTGACAGCCTGTCAGCCCCAATCCCTGCCCCCGCCCCCGACACGCCCCGTCGCGGCGGGGGCAAAAGCCCGATGCGGAGAATAATCCCTACATTCACCGCACAACCTGCGGAGAATAGCCATGTACATCTGCGAGCGGCCCGAGTGGCCCCACTTCACCTGGCGGCGCGAGCGGCTGGAGCCGCTGCTGGGCGCGGTGCGGCACCAGAACTGGCGCGGGTTTAGCGCAGCGCCTCCCCTGCCACGCGAGCGGCAAGCCGGCACCGCACCGTTCAGGCGGACCGTTCGGTAGGAGGCCCAGCCTCCCCCGGATTATCGGCACGAGTTACGCCACGCTAAACCTGCGCCAGTAATGGATGATGCTGTCAATGTCCTAACAATCAACCCTCGGCCCGCAGCACCTCCAGCGGCGAGCGGCGCAGCACGTCGCGGCTGTTGAGCAGCCCAATGCCCGCCGTGAGGGCTGTGACCAGCGCCGCCAAGCCTAGCAGCGGCAGCACCGCCGGCCCGAAACTCGCCTCGAACACGAATACCGCCAGCGCCCAGGCCGCCAGTACCGCCAAGGCTATGCCGACCAGCGCCGCCAGCAGTCCCAGCAGGCCGTATTCGACCAGCGTGATGCGCAGAATCTGGGCCCGGTTGGCTCCCAGCGTGCGCAGCAGCACGCTTTCGCGCACGCGTTGGTAGCGGCTGATAACCACCGAGCTGCTGAGCACCAGCAGACCGGTAAGAATGCTGAAGCCCGCCATGAAGCGAATCACGAAGGAAATTTTGTCCACGATGTCATTGAGCGTGGTCAGAATCAGGCCCAGGTCGATGGCCGACACGTTGGGAAATTGTCGCACCAGCTGCTGCTCCACGGCTGCCAGCGCGGCCGTGCTGGGCGTGCGCGTGAGCACCACCTGAAACTGCGGCGCGCCTTCGAGCACCCCGGCCGGGAAAATGACCAGAAAGCTGGGCTGCACCCGGCTGCGGTCAATCTCGCGGGTGCCGCCGATGATGGTGCGCTGTGGCAGGCCCTGCACGTTGAAATCGAGCGTATCACCGAGGCTGAGCTTGACGCGGTCGAGGTAGCCCTGCTCCACCGAAATGCGCGGAATGCCGTCGGGGCCAATTTTTGGTACCGTGCCGGCCATTAGCTTTTCGGAGGAATTCAGCGAGTCGCGGTAGGTCACGCGGTACTCGCGGGTGAGGGCCCAGGCCGGAATGCCCCGCGCCGTGTCCTTTTTAATGATGGAAACCGAGGTGCCGTTGATGGCCGTGAGGCGCATCGTGACGATGGGCACGCGCTGGAGCACGGGCAGCTTCTGGGCCGCCAGCAGGGCTTCGATGCCGGCGCGTTGTTCGGGCTGAATGTCGAACAGCACGAGGTTGGCGGCCGATTTCTGCCCGGCAATCTGCACGCGGCCCAGCAGCAGGGCCTGAGTGAGGAAAAGGGTAGCGAGTAAGAACGTGCCCAGCCCGATGGACGTCACCAGCGTGAGCGTTTGGTTCTGGGGCCGGTACAGGTTGGCCAGGCCCTGCCGCCACACGTAGCCCCAGCCGGCCGGAAAGAAGCGGCGCACGGCGAGCATAAGCAGGCGGCCCAGACCGGCCAGTGCCCCGAACGCGGCCAGCAGCCCCGCTCCGAAGCCCAGCGTGAGCTTCCAGTCGCGGGTTTGGCCGTAGGCGAAGGCCAGAATAAACAGGCTAATTACGCCCATCACCACGCCCCGCACCGGGTCGGGCGCGGCCGTGTCGTCCTCAAAAGCCGTGCGCAGCACCCGCAGCGGTGACACCCGCCGGATGCTCAGCAGCGGCAGCAGGGCAAACAATACCGCCATCAGCAGCCCCGTGAGCAGGCCCGTGCCGATGGCGGCCCACGAGATGCGCACCGTGATATCCACCGGCAGAAAATCGCCCAGCACCCGCGGCAGCAGGCCCTGCACGGCCGCCCCCAGGCCCGCGCCCAGCACCGCGCCCACCAGCCCCAGGCCGGCGGTTTGAATCAAATAAATGAGCAAAGCCTGCTTCCCGCTGGCTCCCAGGCAGCGCAGCACGGCCACGGCGGCCAGCTTTTCGCGCACGTACAGGTTCACGGCACTGGCCACGCCCACGCAGCCCAGCAGCAGCGCCACAAACGCCACCAGGCTGAGGTAGCGGGTGAGGTCGGCGAAAGCGCGGCCGGTGCTTTGCTGGCGGCTGGCCACGGTGTCGGTGTCGATATCGGCCGCGTCGAGACGGGCCTGCAGGGGCTTAACGATGGCCGCCACGTCGGTGCCCGGCGCAAACTGGTAGCTGCGGGTGTAGCGCACCCGGCTGCCGCGCTGCACCAGGCCGGTGGCCGCCACCTGCGCCAGCGGCACAAACACCGTGGGTGCTACCGCCGTGGTAATACCCGCCTGCCCCGGCGTCTTCAGCACCCGCCCGATGATGGGCAGCAGCACGTTGCCCACCTGCACCGAATCGCCGATTTTGGCTCCGAACTGCACCAGCAGCGCATCGTCGACCAGGGCGCCGGGCTGAGCGGCCGTGGTAGCAGCAAAGCGCCGGGCGGCGGCCTTCGGCTCGGTGTTCCAGGCGCCGTAGAAAAAGCCGCCGTCGCGGGCCCGCACCTGGGCCAGCCGCGTGCCCCGCCCGGGCCGGAACTGCACCAGCGAGGCAAAAGAAATTTCCCGCGTGCGGGCCGTGCCGAGGCTCTTCAACGCGGGCTCCAGCTTAGCCTCGAAGGGCTGGTTGGCGCTCAGTACGAGGTCGGCCCCGAGCAGCTCCCGCGCCTGCCCGGCAATGCTGCGGGCCAGGTTATCGCCAAAGGAATTGATACCCACCAGCGCCGCGATGCCCAGAATAATGCTGGCCATAAAGAGCAGCAGCCGCGCCCGGCTGCGGCGGCTGTCGCGCCACGCCATGCGGAAAAGCCAGGAAGTGTTGGTCATTTATAGAAGGATGTTAAGCGGATAACTCCCCTCCTCAGATGAGGAGGGGATGTTTCAGCGAAGCTGAAACGGGGGTGGTGGGATTCGTTGAACGGCACCCGAACTGAAGGATTAGAGCGGTTTCGGGGTTGACGCACACGTTACGATTAAATTAAAAAGTAAAAGTGATAAATTAAAAATTCGCAAATCAATGCTTTGGGTATTTTTAATTTATCACTTTTACTTTTTAATTCTGTTTGTTGGCCCGGAAACCGCTCTAGAAGTAGCAGCCGTGGGCCGTTCAACGCCACAACCACCCTAGCCGACGCTGCGCGTCAGCGTTCCCTCCTTAGTAAGGAAGAGAGCTATGTCGTTCAACTCAGCACCGCCTCCACCACCCGGCCGCCGCGCAGGCGTAGCGTGCGCTGGGTTTTAGCGGCCAGCTCCAGGTCGTGCGTCACCAGCACGAGGGTGGTGCCGGCTTCGCGGTTGAGCTCGAATAATAAATTCACCACCCGCTCGGCGGTGTCGGGGTCGAGGTTGCCGGTGGGCTCGTCGGCGAAAAGCACGGCGGGGCGGTTGGCGAAGGCGCGGGCCAGGCTCACGCGCTGCTGCTCGCCGCCCGAGAGCTGGGCCGGATAATGGCCGGCGCGGGCCGCCAGGCCCACGCGGTCGAGCAGGTCGAGGGCCGTTTTGGTAGCTCCGCGCTGGCCGCGCAGCTCCAGGGGTACCAGCACGTTTTCGAGGGCCGTGAGGGTGGGCAGTAGCTGAAAATTCTGGAAGATGAAGCCCACGTGCTGGTTGCGCACGGCGGCGCGCTCATCCTCACTCAGGTTGTCGAGCCGGATGCCGTTGACCCACACGCTGCCCGAAGTGGCGCGGTCGAGGCCGGCGCACAGGCCCAGCAGCGTGGTTTTGCCCGAGCCCGAGGGCCCGACGATGGCGAAGGTGTCGCCGGCCTGCAGCTCAAAGCTGACTTCATGCAGCACGGTGAGCGGCTGGCCGGCGCTGGGGTAGGTTTTGGTGAGGTTTTCGACGCGAAGAATGCTCATGGGCTGGGGTAGGAGGGTGTGTGGGGAGGATGCGCCGGCGTGGGGCCGCGCTCTACAGCACCCGCCATACAACCACGCCGCCCGCCGTTCGTTAGCCAGGACGAAGAAACCGCCGACATGTTTTTCTGCTTTTACGCATCCAGGCCCTAAACGTCGCTTATGAAACTTCTCTCTTTGCCCCTGGCGGCCCTGCTCGGGCTGGCCTTCACCGCCTGTAATTCCGGCCCCGCCGCCGAAAAGCCGGCGGGGCCGGCCGCCCCCGCGGCGGCTTCGGCCATCCCACCCGCCGCAGCCAAAAAGCGGCTCCTGTTCTTCGGCAACAGCCTCACGGCTGGCTACGGCGTCGAGCCCGAGCAGGCCTTCGCCGGGCTCATTGGCCAGCGAATCGACTCGCTGGGCCTGCCTTATGAGGTAATCAACGCCGGCCTGAGCGGCGAAACCACCGCCGGCGGCCGCAGCCGCGTGGGCTGGATTCTGAAGCAGCCCGTCGATATTTTCGTGCTGGAGCTGGGCGGCAACGACGGCCTGCGCGGCCTGCCACTCTCGGCCACCCGCGAAAACCTGCAGGGCATCATCGATACGGTGCGGCGACGCAGCTCCGGCGCGCGAATCGTGCTGGCCGGCATGCAGATTCCGCCCAACCTGGGCCAGGCGTATGCCAGCGATTTTAAAGGCATCTACCAGCAAATTGCCGTCAGAAACAAGCTGGTCCTCATTCCTTTCCTGCTTCAGGGCGTGGGCGGCGACCGCACGCTGAACCAGGCCGATGGTATCCATCCCACGCCGGCCGGCCACCGCATCGTGGCCCGCACGGTGTGGGCCACGCTGGGGCCGTTGATGAGGTAGGGTAGGAGGACATAGGTTTTATTAGAGCGGTTCCCGAGCTAACAAACAGAATTAAAAATGACAAATTAAAATAATTAAAACGTTAGTTTGTAAATTTTTAATTTGTCGTTTTTAATTCAACCGTAACATGTATACTAACCACGAAATTGCTCTGATAACCCACTGCTTGTAAACTTTATACCCTCCTGAATTATATTTAAATCACCCCCACCGCGTCGAGGTTCACATCGTCGCGCAGCAGCTCGAGGTTGCGGTAGGAGCGGGGGCGGCCGGCATCGGTGCTTAGCTCGGGCAGGGCAGTGCGGGCGGCGTCGAGGGTGAGCTGGGTAAGCTTGCGCTCGCCCAGGTAAATGGCCATGGGCCGGCCCAGGCGGGCGTCGCGGACGGCCAGGGCCTGGTCGATTTCGGCAAGTACGGGGCTGCTCATCGCGGCAAACGGGTGATGAAGCGGAAATATAAACAGGTTTTCAGACAACTCAAGAAGTTGAATATCGACCGGCCTGCTAGCCCGCCCGCCGCCCGGGGGGCACCGGCTACCTTTGCCGCATGATAACACCCGTTGCCCCCGCCCCCGCCGACACGGCCGCCGCACGAGCCGCTCAGCCCATTGGCATGTTCGATTCGGGCATCGGCGGCCTCACCGTGGCCCGGGCCGTGGCCCAGCGCCTGCCCCACGAGCGCATTGTGTACTTCGGTGATACCGCCCACCTGCCCTACGGCGATAAGAGCGCCGCCGCCATTCAGGCCTACTCCGTCAAGATTTGCGACCTGCTGCTGCGCCAGCGCTGCAAGCTGATTGTGATTGCCTGTAACTCGGCCTCGGCGGCCGCCTACGAACTGGTGCGCGAGTACGTGGGCAGCAAGGCCCAGGTGCTGAGCGTGATTGACCCCATCGTAGCCCATCTGGGCCGGGCCTACGCCGGCCGTCGGGTGGGCCTCATCGGTACGAAGCAGACGGTGAACTCGAACGTCTACAAAAAGAAGGTCGACGACCTCGACGCGGGCGTGGATTTGCAGTCGCTGGCTACCCCGCTGCTGGTGCCCATGATTGAGGAAGGATTTTTCAAAAACGCAATTTCCGACGACATCATCGGTGCGTACCTGGGCCACGCCGCCCTGGCCGACATCGAGGCCCTGGTGCTGGCCTGCACTCACTACCCGCTCATCAAGGAGCAGATTGCGCGCTACTACGCCGGCCGCGTCGACGTGCTCGACGCCTCCGACGTGGTGGCGGCCGATACCGAAGCCTACCTGGCCGCCAATGGCCTGCTGGCCCCGGCCGCGGCCGGGGCTGCCCCACCCGCCCACCACTTTTACGTTTCCGATTTCACCCGCTCGTTCGAGGAAAGCACGCGCATTTTCTTCGGGCAGGAAGTGCACCTCGAACATTACCCGCTCTGGGAGTAGCCGGATAGTTTTTGATGGTGACCGGTTAAGCACCGGCCGGCGGCAACACCGGCCGGTGGTCTATTCACTCATCCAACCTGTTTTCTTCGTCACAGTATGGCAGCAGCTGAAATGAACCGCAAGGAAAATTTGTGCAGCTCCTTGGTTTTGGTGCCACAGCGGTTGTTTTCGCGGCGCTGGCTTTTCAGCGTAGCATGGTGCCGCTACAGCTTCTCCTCCAGCCACAAATAGCCAGCCGCCAGCAGCAATAACCCGAAAAACCAGTCTGCCGGCCATGGCTCCGTTACGGTATCAGCTGCTGGGCTAGTGGCGGGCGTTGCCTGGGCAGCCGCAGTGTTGCGGCCTAGTAAGGCCTGCTGGCGCTCCATCAATTCGGGCCCCAGCCAGGCCGTGGGCGGGTATACGTAGAAATGATAACTGATGCGACCCGGGCCGCGCACCTGGTGCCAGCCGGCCGCGCCCGGCCAGAACCGGGCCGTGCTCCACTCGGGCAGGCGGGTGTCCTGGCGCAGGGCAAGGCGCACGGCGGGGCCGCCGGCGAGCGGGACCACGGTGGGCGGAACGGTGGGAAAAGCCGCTTCCAGATGCAGCGTGAGGGGCTGGGCCGGCCGGGGCCAGCGGCTGCCCGCGTGCCAGGTGGCCCCGGCCGGGGCGGGTGGCACCGCCGCCCGCAGCAGCCGGTTCCAGAACGAGGCGTACACGGCGGCATGCCCCTGGAGCCCCCAACGAAACGTTTCGGGCACCACCGACACCACCGCGAAGCCCAGGCCCACCCGCCGGCTGGCGGCCAGCAGCAGTTGGCGCGGCCCGGTGATGAGCGTCCGCAACGCTGGGTTGGCCTGCAGTTGGGCCGGCAGCAGGGCCCGGGCCCCGCCCGGCGCATCGGGCCAGGTGAGGGGCTGGGCAGCCGCAATGGCCGGCCGCGACAGCACCGTGAAATTGGCGCGGGCGGGCGCGGTGCGGGGCAGCGGCGCGGCCTCGGCCAGGGTGATGAGGCCGAGCCGGCCGCCCCGAATAGCTGCCTGCAGCGTCTGGTTTTCGGTGGTGGAGAGTGCGGCTAACGTAGCTGCATTGGCCACCACTACGGCATAGCGGGCCAGCAGCGCGGGCGTAAGGCGGTCGAGCGGCAGGCGCGGCTGGTTCACAAAATCGGTTTGCACCAGGTCCCGGCTCACACTTGTGCGCAGGCCTACCGGGTAGTGGGCTTCGGCCAGGTAGTTTTTCAAAAACGCGAATTCGAACGAAGGCACGGCCGTGAGCAGCAGCACCGCCGGCAGCGCGGGCGTGCTGATTTCGACCGGTACCGGCTCGCTCTGCAGCGGCTGGCCGGAGCGGCGCAGCAGCAGCGCGTAGGTGGCCAGCCCAGCCGTTTTGGGCTGGTAGCGCAGCCGGAATGGTCCACTACCGGCCGGCAGCTGCACCGAATCGCGCCCGGCACCAGCGGCCCGCAGCACCACCCATGCGGTGCCCGGCTGGCCGGGGGCAGCCACCGTGCCTTCCAGGCGCAGGGTTTCACCCAACGACAGTTTCGCTGGCCAAAAAGCCGTGCCGAAACCCGCCAGTGGTGCCCCCGGATGCAGCCGCACCGCCAGCGTATTCAGCAACGGCAAATCGGCGGCGGGCAGGCCGTGGCCCAGTACGTGCAGGCGGTGCAGGGCCGGCCGCTGCTCGGCCAAGGACAAAAGACTGGCCAGTGGCCGGGCCGGGGCGGCTGGTTTCGGGTTGCCGTAGGCCCACACCAGCGTGCCCGCGCCCAGCCGGCGCAGCAGCGCCCGCAGCGTATCGGGCGCGTAGCCTTCGGTGAGCAGAATGGCTTCGGCGCGGGCGGCGGGCAGCCGGCGCAGGGGCGGAAACGCCGTGAGCCACAGCGCCGCCACGGCGGCCACACTGGCCAGCAGCCGGGCCGCCAGCTGCCGCCGGCGGGGCCGCCGCCAGGCCAGCCCCAGCAGCCCGAGGCCCAGCAGCAGGCAAAACACCAGCAGGCCGTAGTACAAAACTGGATTCGGGGCTAAAGTGGGCAACGGGCTCAATGGCTTAATTCCTGAAAATACCGCCGCGCCAGGCGGTTGGCGGCGGGCGGGGGGGCGGGGGCGGGCGGGGGCACGGCCAGCAAATCGGTGAGGGCGCGGGCCACGGGGGCGCGGCTGGCGGCGCGGGTAGGGCGGCCGGCGCGCACGTCGGCCCCCAGCTCGCGCAGGGCCCGCAG
>JANNDE010000721.1:0-26387 GCA_031387395.1 Hymenobacter sp. | reverse complement strand
AATTGTTGCAACGGTGCGGGCGGCGGGCGGGTGCAACCCGCCCCTACATCACCCCGGGTATTCCTTCGCGAAAAACTGCACCAGGGCTTCCATGGCGGCATCGGATACGGCGGGGAAGTTGGCGATGCGGATGCTGGTGTTTTTGAGCGGGCCGTAGCCGCTGCCCAGCTGCAGGCCGGCTTCGCGGGCTTTGGCCTTGATTTCATCAATCAGTCCGGCGTCGCCGCGCAGGCCGATGACGGTGGTGGAGCGGGTTTCGTAGTTGCTGATGAGGGGCGAGAGCGGGGTGGCCTGCTCGAAGAAGGCGTAGAGCTTTTCGGCGCGGTCGGCGAGGTGCTGATGCACGGTTTTGATGGGCTCGCGGTCGGCCAGCACGCGGCTCATGAGGTAGATGCCCAGTACGTTGGGCGTGTAGTTGGTCTGGTGGTTCAGCATCTGGCTGAGCATGGCGGGCAGCGCGTTGTAGTGGGCGCGGTCGTTCACCAGCTTGGCCTGGGCCACGGCGCGGGGCGATAAAATCATAACGCCCAAGCCGGCGGGCAGTCCGAAGCACTTCTGCACCGAGCCGAACCAGATATCGGCCTTGATGTATTTCAGGTTGAGGCCGGCCAGCGAGCTGGTGGCATCCACGGCCAGCAGCGCGCCGCCGAGGCGGTTATACAGGTTCAGAATGAAGCCTTCGCGCAGCTGGGTGGCGGTGCTGGTTTCGTTCTGGGTGATGCAGACGAGGTCGGTGTCGTCGGGGGCGAAGGGCAGGCTGGCCACGTCGGGCAGCTCGTCGAGCCCGAAGCTGAGGCCCGTGCTGGCCGGCCGCAGGGCCTTGGCGTACTTGTACCATTTCTCGCCGAAGTCGCCGTTGTAGAGGTGAAACGAGCGGCGCGGGGTGAGGCTCTGGGCCAGAATTTCCCAGCACTCGGTGGCCGAGCCGGTGAACAGGACAGTGTAGTCCTGCGGCACGTTGAGCTTAGCCTTGAGGTCGGTCACGGTCTGGCGCACCAAGCCAATGACCTTGTCGGAACGGTGCCCGGCCGAGAGCCAGTCCTCGTCAAAAGCATCGGTGAGGTACTGCCGAACGGCGGGATATACGGCCGAAGGCCCGGGATTGAAAGTATAAATCACGGATTGGTCGGATTTTTCACGGATGCCACGGATTTTGTGGACGATTGCCGCTTTGTGAAAAAAAAGGGTCAGCAGTCACAGCCAGTGGTGCCCCACCGCCAACTCTTCGAGGCAAGCGGCAAAAGCGGGCAGGGATGTACCGACAAAGTTCGCCGGAAAATCGTCCACAAAATTCGTGGCATCCGCAAAAAAATCCGGTCAATCCGTGATTCACACCCGAAACCCCACGCGCTTGGGCTGCTGGTTGAGGAACCACTGCACGGCCAGACGGTAGCTTTCCAGCCCGAAGCCGCTGATGCTGCCTACGCAGTTGCGGCCCAGCAGGCTCTTCTGGCGAAAATCTTCGTGGGCGTGTACAAGTGAAAGACAATAAAAAGTGTTTTCAGATATTATATTAAATTTTGGCGGTGGTCTAATCTAACCCAAATTGCGGACTACAGGCCGGCTTGGCTTAAGGTGTGGGCAAAAATGAAGAGGGCCATTTTCAGCGCAAACCCAGCGGCCGTGACGGCGTGAATTTGCTTGGGAAAACGGGCCGTAAGTTGACTAAAGCACGTTTCGATTCCTTTGCGAAAATACGGTAGCAGAAAGGCTTGCGCCGGATGATGCGGCCGTTTGCTATTTTTGCGGCGGGCCGTTTGCTGCTGGCTGCCGCTGGCTTCTTTGAAGATATCCTCCGCCACGTAGTCCGTGTAGCCGGCATCGGTATAAAGCACGCTGCCGGCGGGCAGGTCCAGCGGGAGCGCGCGCTGGCCCGTTTGCTCCGACTCGGCGCCGGCATGGAGGTAAAATTCGACGGGGATGCCGTCGCTGGTGGCCACCACCTGCACCTTGAGCCCATAAAACCAGCCGCGTTTACTGACGCAGCGGCCGTGATACGCCTTGCCCGTCAAGAGCTTACAGCGCGGAATGCGCGTGTTGTGGCACACGGCCACGGGGAAGAAATCGAGCACATACCGCGCCTCGTCGTGTACCTGCTTGAGCACGTCGCTCACGGTGGCAAACAAGGTGTAGAGGGTATCCGTGAGGGCATGCATACGGCGCGTGAAACCGCTCTTATCCAGCCGGTTCTGCCCCCCCCACCCCATGTTGCGCCATGTAGTGTTTGGCGACCACCAGGTTGCCGCCAAAAAAACGGGCCGCTACCAAGGCCATGGTCAGTACCTGCGCATCGGTCAAGCGCCGGCTCGTGGCCGGGGGTAGCGTGCCGGCAGGGCGGGTAAAGCGGATTAAATCATCGAGTACGCAGTACATTGTAACGGTCTGTTCGCGCATGGTCAGCAGGGAGTTGGATGGTCAGAGACCCAAACCTAGCCTGTTCACGCCGAACAGACTTTTTTTTATCCTCTCAATACCCCGCAACTTGGGTTAGCTAAGAAAATCAATACTTACTCCACCACCTCCCGGCAGGCCCTATACAAATCCTTCCACCCATCCCGCTCCTTCACCACGGTTTCGAGGTATTCGAGCCAGACCACGCGGTCGGGGGCAGGGTCTTTGATGACGGCACCCATCAGGCCGGCGGCCAGGTCGTGGGCGCGCAGGGTGCCATCGCCGAAGTAGGCGGCCAGGGCCAGGCCGGCATTCATCACCGAAATGGCCTCGCCGGTGCTCAGGGTGCCGGTGGGCGACTTGAGCTTGGTCTTGCCGTTGTCCGTGACCCCCGCCCGCAGTTCGCGGAAGATGGTGACGAGGCGGCTGATTTGCTCCAGCGCGGGCGCTTCCACGGGCAGCTGGAGGGCCTGGCCCTGCTTGGCCACCCGGGTTTGCACGATGTGCACTTCCTCGGCCAGGGTGGCGGGCAGGGGCAGCACCACGGCGTTGAAGCGGCGGCGCAGGGCGCTGCTCAGCTCATTCACGCCGCGGTCGCGGTCGTTGGCCGTAGCGATGACGTTGAAGCCCTGCCGGGCCTGGATTTCGGTACTGAGCTCGGGGATGGGCAGCACCTTTTCGGAGAGCATGGTGAGCAGCGTGTCCTGCACGTCGGACGGGATGCGGGTGAGCTCTTCGATGCGGACGAGCTGGCCGGTTTCCATGCCCTTGTAGAGCGGGCTGGGCACCAGGGCGGCCAGCGAAGGGCCTTCGGCGAGCAGGCGGGCGTAGTTCCAGGAGTAGCGCAGGCTGTCTTCGGCGGTGCCGGCGGTGCCCTGCACCAGCAGGTTGGTGTGCCCGCTGATGGCGGCCGTGAGGTGCTCGCTCACCCAGCTTTTGGCCGTGCCGGGCACGCCGAGCAGCAGCAGGGCGCGGTCGGTGGCGAGGGTGGCGACGGCAATTTCCATCAGCCGCCGCTGGCCGATGTACTTGGGCTCAATCTCAAAGCCGTTGGCGAGCTTGCCGCCCAACAAATACGTGACCACGGCCCAGGGCGAGAGGTGCCAGCCGGGGGGCCTGGGGCGGTCGTCGGTGGCGCGCAGGGCGGCGAGCTCTTCGGCGTACAGGTCTTCAGCGTGGGGGCGGAGCAGGGTCATGTTTTTAGGATGTGAGGGTAGGATTTGGAGGTGAAAGAACGTGATGCTGAGCGCAGCCGAAGTGTCTCGCGCGTGTTAATTCTTTACTTCTTATTCTGCACCCCAACCCCGAAACCGCTCTAAAGCAGCGGGTCATGGCTTCACCTCCAGCCAGCCTTTGTAGCGCCGTCCATCGGTGTAGGTAGCCAGGTAGTAGTACATCCCGGCCAGGCCCTCGCCGCCCCAGCGGAACGCACGGTCTGCCGACTCGAACACCGGCTGGCCCCAACGCGAATACACTTGGATGCGGGCAAAGCGGTTGTCGCAGAAATCGACGGGCAGCCCGGGCAGCCGGAACTCGTCATTTTGGCCATCGGCGTTGGGCGTGATGATGTTGTAGAGCTTGAGCTCGGGCGAAGGTGGTGTCTCTACCTCGAAACGAATGGTCTGGCGTTGGGGCAGGGGCCGGCAGGTGGCATCCAGCAGCTGAAAAGTCACGTCGAGCGGGCGGTTCAGGCGCACGGTCCCGCAGCTCACGTCCCATCGGAAGGTGCCCGACGCCCTGCCGGGGCCACTGCTGGCCGCAAAGCGCATGCCGGCCTCGGCCAGCGTGAAATTCTCGCTGCCGGCGGTCAGCGTCAGGTTGTCGCGGTCAGGGTCGGTGCCGGTAAAATCGAGGGTATAGGTAGCTCCCAGCGGCAGCCGCACCAGCGGGGGCGCACCCGGGGGCAGGGGCGCCGCGGGCCGCAGCACTGGGGCTGCATTCGTATAGCGCACCACCACCGCCACCCGCACGGTAGCCGCTTGGCGCACCCCGCAGGGCGTGGTTATGGCCGTAAGCTGGAATACGCGCACGGTGTCGCCGGCCAGTCCCCGGCAATCGACGGGCCAGCGGAACCGGGCCAGCAGCGGGTTGCCCGGGCTCCCGGAGATGAGCGTAGCCCCCAGGTCGGCGGGGGAAAAGCCCTGGCCCGCCAGCTCCAGCTGCACGGGCTGGCCGAAGGGCGCCGCGGCCTGCACGTCGAAGCTCACCACGTCGCCCACGCGCACCACCAGCGGCTGGCCAGCCGGCGCGGTGCTGGTTATCGTGGGCGGCCCGTTGGGTAACGGAACGGAGATAAACGCCAGCCGGATGGTGTCGCGCTTGGGCAGGCTGCAGCCGTTGTCGCTCACCACCACCTCCAGCTCCCTCACCTGCCCCTGGGTGTCGAGGCAGTCGGGGAAGCACAGCGTGCTGCTCAGGGTATCGGGCTGGCCGGCCGCCCGCACCGTGCCCGCGCTGGCCGTGGTGAAGGCGGGCAGCGGTCCCGGAAAATGCACGGGCCGCACGGTCAGCGTCAGGTACGAGCCGGGGTCGGCGTCGCTGAAGCGCACCCGGACGCAGCGGTTGCCGCCCGGTCCCAGGCGCAGGGTGTCGCGGCCCGGCTGGTAGCGCCTGGTGCCCGCCAGGCCGGGCAGCACCGCCATGCTCGGGCGCGCGTTGGGCGGGCAAATGAGCACAATTAGCTGGAAGTCGCGGCGGACTTCCCCGATTTTTTCGCCCCGGCGAAACTCCGAGCACCGCACCCCAAAGGCAAACAAGCCCCGCGCCGCCGGCCGTGCACTCAGGCGGCCCGTGCGCTGGTCGATGCGCAGGGTGGGGTTGCCGGGTAGGGGGGTCGTGGCACTCAGGCCGGCAACCCAGCTGATGGGAACGTAGGGCGCGGCCGTGGCCGTGGGCCGTGGGGCGTTGATGCTGGCGTGGCCGTTGAGTGGCGTAGCCAGCTCATATACCAGCGAGTCGCCGTCGGCATCGGTACCGCCAAAATCGAAGTAGAAAGGCTCGCCCAGGCAGGCATAGTTCGAGAGGGCGGGAAACAGCCGGGGGGTCGAATCAAAAAATGCCTGCCCGCCGCGTGTCACGGCCGGAAATTCGAGGTAGAAGGCCTGGGCCGCGTTGCCCGGGTCCACAACATTATCAATCGAGAGGTTGCGGCAGCACTGCTCCACCGCCACGTAGTAGCCCTGCGGGCCTTTGTAGGTGCCAGCGGCCAGGCTGATATCCTTGCTGTACACCAGCTTGCGGGTGCTGAGGCTGGACCGGGCACAAAGCGGGTTGCTGTAGCTCACAAAGGTATTGCCGACGATGGGCAGGGCGACGTCCTGCATGCGGCTGTTGCTGGCCTTATCGAAAATGCTGGCCGTTACCGTGCCCGTAATAAGGTCGGAAGTACCGTTGACGGCATCAAAATACAGATTCAGGGTCAGCGTATACGATTGGCCGGTGTTGTGCGTTAGTTCCAGCTCGCCACCCACGATGTGCGAGGCGTGGGCCCGCCCGGCGAGTAGCAGCAGGCTGCCCAGCAGCAGGCAGAGGGCGCCGCTTCGGCCCGGCAACCATAAATATCTGAAAAAGCACATTTACGCTATCTATTACGCCGAAATATACGCTTGCTTCTGCCCATGTCGGCTTAGTTGGAGGAGTGGGTGGCGGCCCGGCAAGGCTACTTGGTAAAAGTGCCTGCTATCTTTACCGCGCGGATGCTTTTCCGCTACCTTTCTCATTCACCCCTGCGCCACCCCTGCTATGAAAAAATGTCGTTACCTGCCTTTGCTATGCCTGCTGCTGGCTGCCCAGCCGCAACTACTACGTGCCCAGTCGGTGGGCCGGATGCTGCGGGATGAAGAACTTGAAGGCGGGAAAGGCTGCGCGGCCGGCCACGTGCGCGCCCAGCGCCCGGCCACGGCATCGGTCACGCACCGCGCCAAAATGGAGCGCTACGACGTGAAATACTACAAGCTCGACCTGGCGCTGGAAAACACCTCGCGCGACATTGCCGGCTCGGTCTGGCTGCGGGTGCGGGTGGGAGCTCAGGCCCTCGATTCGCTGGCTTTTGAGCTCTACCAGGGCCCGGCCGGCGCGGCCACGCTGCTCATCGATTCGGTGGTGGTGAATGGGCGGCGCTCGCCGGGCATCCGGCGTGCCGGCAACGACGCGACGGCCGCCCTGGCCCAGCCCGCCGCCGCCGGCTCGCTCACCGATGCCCGTATCTATTACCACGGCACGGCCCCGAGCGGCAATTCAGCTGCCATCGGCAATGGCTTTAACAACCGCAGCCAGGTGCGCGTGAACGGCGTGACCCAGCCCTACAACGTCACCTGGAGCCTTTCTCAGCCCTTCGCGGCGCACGAGTGGTTCCCCTGCAAGCAGGTGCTCACCGACAAGGCCGACTCCAGCGACGTGTGGGTGACTACCACGCTGCCCAACAAGGTGGGCTCCAACGGCGTGCTGGTGCGCACCGTGCCGCTGCCCGCCAACAAAGTGCGCTACGAGTGGAAATCGCGCCACCCCATTGCCTACTACCTGATTTCGGTGGCCGTCGCGCCCTATCTCGAAACCGTGAGCTACGCCCGCCCCGCGGGCGGCCCCGTGGTGCCCATCGTAGACTACGTCTACAACCAGAATACGCTCAGCTATTTTCAGCGTGAGATTGACCGCACCGCCGGCTTCATCGAGAACTACTCGGCCCTGGTTGGCCTCTACCCGTTTGCCGACGAGAAGTATGGCCACAGCATGGCCCCGCTCGGCGGCGGCAGCGGCATGGAGCACCAGACCATGACCACTCAGGACGGCTTCAACTTCACGCTCACCGCGCACGAGCTGTTCCACCAGTGGTTTGGCAACAACGTCACCTGTGCCAGCTGGGAAGATATCTGGCTGAATGAGGGCTTTGCCTCCTACGGCGAGTACCTCTCGCTGCAGGCCCTGGCCACCCCCGCCGATGCCCGTGACTGGATGAATAACGCCCACGAGTATGCCCAGCGCAACTCCGGCACCGTGTACGTGGCCGATACCGCCAACGTGGGCCGTATTTTCAATTATTATCTCAGCTACAAAAAGGGCGCGGCCGTCATTCATATGCTGCGCTACCTGCTGAACGATGATACCAAGTTCTTCCGCGCCCTGACCACCTACCAGCGCCAGTACCGTGGCCGCGCCACCCATACCGCCGACCTGCAGCGCATATTCGAGGTCGAAGCCGGCCGGCCGCTGGGCTACTTCTTCCAGCAGTGGTTTCAGGGCCGGGGCTACCCCACCTTCGATGGCCGCTGGAACCAGGTGGGCAGCGCAGTGGTACTGAACGTAACAGAAACGGCCTCGGTGCCCACCGCCACGCCGTTTTTCGATACCGACGTCGATTATCGCCTCACCTTCGCCAACGGCACTACCCAAACCGTGCGCCTGCACCAGGGCCAGCCCGTGCAAACCTTCCAGTTTGCCGCTTCCGGTACCGTCGTGAGCATCGCCGTCGACCCCGACCAGTGGGTGCTCGACCTGCCCGCCGCCGCTCCCGTGCGCGACAACGGCCTGGCCCTGGCCACTCACACGGCCGGCAGCCTGGCCCCGTTGTCGCTCTTCCCCATTCCCTGCCACGACCTGCTGAACCTGACGGCCCTGCCCGCGCCCCTCGTGCGGGCCGAAATTGTAGATGCCACGGGGCGGCTGGTGCTGCGCCAGGTGCTGCTAGCGGCCCAGCCCCAGCTCGATACCCGCGCCCTGGCCCCGGGCCTGTACTATCTGCGCCTGCTCGGGGCAGCTGGCCAGATGCTGGGCCGCGGCCAGTTCGTGCGGGAATAGCCAGCGTTGAAATCTAAACTCCAAGCGCCAGGCTCTCACGGTGAGGGCCTGGCGCTTGGAGTTTAGACGGGGCGGAAACCGTTAGAACCGCTGGTAATAGTCTGCAATCAGCGCCTCGGTTTCCGGCGTGGGGGGCGGGGCGGCCAGCAGCTCCCGCAACAGCTCGTCGAACGAGGCCGCCGCCGTGAAGCCCGGCTGCCGCACGGGGTTGCTGGCCAGCCGGATAAAGAGCGGCTCCCCGTTCACTGCGACCAAATCGATGGTAACCAGGCCGAAGCGCTGGTTGCAGTCGCCCGTTTGGGGGCAGTCGGTCGGGTTGGGCTTAAAAAGCTGTTTGAGCGTCGTTTCGGCCAGGTGCTCTTTGCGCTGGGTGCACTGGTCGGCGCAGGCGCGGTGGTAGCCCAGGCTCAGCAGCCGCTCGCCCAGGTGTTCGTAGAAATGCCGGAAATTGCCGGGTCCGATGCTGGTGTCGTAAAAAAACAGCGCTCCATCGCGGCCGTCCTCACGCAGGGGCTGCACCTGGAAGCCCCGCCGGCCGCTGGCCCCGCCCTTGTGCAGGTGGTAAGCCTTATAGTAGGGTTCGAGCCAGTTTAGAAACACGTGCTGCCCGACCCAGCGGGCATGGCGGTGGGCCTGGTCGGGCGTGATTACCACGGCGTGCCAGGCCGCCGGGTCGGCCGCTTTCGGACGGAATAATTTCTGGATGAAATGGAGCAAGGCAGCTAAACTTAGTGGGGTCGAAACAGGGAACTGGGCAAATAGTTTCTGCGGGCAAGCGGCTGGGTGGCCTCGCGGGCCGCTCTGCGCGTGGGCTAAAAGCCGAAATCGGGCCACAAAAAAGCCGGCTTCCCGCGCGGGAAGCCGGCCTGCAACCTATCGGTGCCGGGTACTTATTTCACCCGCGTCCAGCTTTGGGCCTTGCCAATGAGCGAGAAGCCGATGTAGCCTTTCACTTCCATCGTATTCTGGCTTTCCATCTTCTTGTAGCAGGAATAGGTTTTGCCACTTTCGGGGTCGTAGATTTTACCATCATCCCATTTGTTGTCGCTGTCAAACTTGAAGCCCTGCATAAACACCAGGCCTAGGCGGGGGCGGCTGCGCATTTTGGGGTCAGGGTTCTGCGAGTCGGTTTTGGGTTTGCCGGTAGCCGGGTCGTTGGGCACGGTCAGGCTCACAATCTTGCCGCACAGCTTGTCGCCGCACTTGTAGATTTCGAACGTCGCCTTCTTCTCGGAATTGGTCCAGACGCCAAGCGGCGACATGGTTTGGGCCGAGGCCATGCGGGCAGCGCCCAGCACGAGGAGAACAAGGAGGAACAGTGTTTTTTTCATTTTAGAATGAGGGTTGGGTGAGTTTTCGGAGAAAAGGTAAGGCGAATTTCCGGTAGAGTCCGGTTGAAGCAGCTTGTGCGGGCCATTGCAAGTTTACGGCCAGACTTGGGGGCGGTCGGCAGCACCCGCTGAAAGGGGCCCGCAGGTAAAAATAACATGACTGATAATCAGCCGTAAAACATGCATGGACTGGGTTTTAGCAGAAAAAAGCCCTGCGCGCTTTGAACCTTAGCCCCCGCTATTAACTTTACCGTCCAGTAGTGAGTGCTACGACCCCGCTCAAGCAGCCCTAAGGTACTGGGCCGCGCGAGCGGAGGAAATGTCGAACGTAAAGAAAGGAGGTACAAAATGTCCAGTAGTCCCAAACAAATCCTGCCAAGCCTGTCGAATGTCGTACGCTTCACCGCAGTACGCGCCTAACAACAGCTTCGTGGGGTAGCTCCTAAGGCTGCCCACATTCGGCCAGGTCTTATCTGAAAGACGCCGGAACTGTACCCCAGTTTCGCCGCTTGGTAAGATTTGAAGGATTAGATGCCCGGTTTGCCCAGCCGCCCTTTAGTGGGACGGCAGAGGCAGGCCGGGCATCGCTGCGTTCGGGCAGTTCTGGTGTGTGGGGCGGGCCTAGTGGCTGGTAGTGCGCTTTCCCGTTGTCGTGGTTTTTCTCGCGCTGGCGACGTGGGGCTTCCCTACTGCTTTGACAGCCGTTTTGGCGGTGGGTTCTGGTGTCGCTTTTCGAGTGGTAAGTGTTTTTGCTGCTGGCTTGCGCACGGCCAACGGCTTGCGCACGGCTGCTGGTTCGCGAGCCGTTGTGGGGCGGCTTCGGGGCAGCTTGGGCAGCGGGGCTACGGGCGCAGCTTTTTCCTCAACCGCAATGATAGGGGCCGGCAGGGCCGCTACCGGCGCGCTGGAGCGCACGGTAGCAGCCGCCGCGGCCGGCGGTGCTTTGGCGCGGGGTGCGCCGGCCACCAAGCCAGCGCCCGGGCCCAGCACGCGCCGCACCTGCATAAAGCGCCGCTCGTAGTCGGAGCCTTCTACCTGGCTCACTTTCACGAAGGGCTCGCGGCGCGAAGAGGAGGCGTGCACGAAACGCAGCGGCAGCTCGCCCCGGCGCGAAATAACGATGCCCGCGTGGCCGGGGGTGGTGCTGGCTTGGTCGGTACCGGTGAAGACGACAATGTCGCCGGGCTGAGCCTCGGTGCGGGCCACGGGCCGGCCCACGTCGATGAGCAGGGCCGTGGAATGGGGGATGGGCACGCCGAAATGCGCGAACGTGTACAGGATGAACCCCGAGCAGTCGAACCCGGTGAGGGGGGAGGTGCCGGCCCACACGTAGGGCGTGCCGCGCTGGGCCAGCCCGAAGGCCACGATGCTATCGGCGCGGGCCTGGCCGGCGCGGCGGGCGGGGTAGTAGCTGGCCGGTTGCACGGCCAGCTGGCCGGGAGTCGCAGGAGTGCTATGCCGACCCAGGCGCGGCAGCACGGCCAGCATTGCCACGAGCAGGATTCCAAAAACCATCCAGATATACCGCATGCTGCTGAAAAAAACGGAGAAGTGGCCGGGTAAGCGCCACGCCAGCCCCTAACGAAGCCAAACGCCGCTAGGTTGGAGGCAACCTGCTGGGCTTTCTTTGTGCCCTTGCTATCCTCTCAACCATTTCCGAATGCCTAGAAATTCCACTGCCGCGCTTCGCGCCATTGCCCTGGCCGGGCTGCTGACTTGCCAAATGGGTGCCGCGACGGCCGCCCCGGGCCCCGCGGCTGCCGTGCCCTCGCTGCGCTACACGCTGAGCATGCCGCTGCCACAGTCGCACTATTTTGACGTGAAAATGGAGCTCGGTGGCTTCGGCGCGGAGTATACCGACCTGAAAATGCCGGTGTGGGCCCCGGGCTCGTACCTGGTGCGCGAGTACGCGAAGAACGTGGAGGGCTTCGAAGCCCGCACGGCCGCCGGACAGCCGCTGGAGGCCGAAAAAATCAATAAAAACACCTGGCGGGTGAAGCACCCCAAGCAGGGCAGCTTCCGGGTGAGCTACCGGGTGTACGCCTTCGAGCTGAGCGTGCGCACGTCCTTCATCGACGCCGACCACGGCTACCTGAACGGCAGCAGCATTTTCATGTACCCCGCCGATAACAAGATGCTGCCCAGCACCGTGGTGGTGCAGCCCGCCGCCGGCTGGAGCCAGGTGAGCACCGCGCTGCGCCCCGGCACGGGCAAGTTTACTTATAAAGCCGCGAGCTACGACGAGCTGGCCGACTCGCCGATGGAAATCGGCAACCAGAAAATCCTCGAATTCACCGCCAACGGCACGCCCCACCAGGTGGCCATGTACGGCCAGTACACCGCCGCCGACGCCAAAATAGTGGCCGATATGAAGCGCGTGTGCGAAGGGGCGCACCGTGTGGTAGGCCAGAACCCGCTCGACCACTACCTGTTCATCGTGCACAACCTGGAGCGTGGCGGCGGCGGCCTGGAGCACCTGTATTCGACCACGCTCGAAGTGAGCCGCACCGCCTACGGTACCGACGCGGGCACCAAGTCCTTCCTCGGCCTAGTGGCGCACGAGTATTTCCACCTCTGGAACGTGAAGCGCATCCGGCCGGTGGCGCTGGGGCCGTTCAACTACGACCAGGAGAACTACACCCACATGCTCTGGGTGAGTGAGGGCATGACCGAATACTACTCGAAGCAGATTCTGGCGCGGGCCGGCGTGCTCACGCGCGACGAATACCTGGGTCGCCTCGGCAATACCATTACGGAAGTCGAAAATACCCCTGGCAACCGCATACAGTCGGCCGCCGAGTCCAGCTTTGATGCCTGGATTAAGTCGTACCGGCCGAATGAAAACAGCAACAATACCCAAATCAGCTACTACCCCAAAGGCGACCTGATTGGCACCTGGCTCGACCTGAACATTGTGCAGGCGACGAACGGCAAGAAGCACCTCGACGACGTGATGCGCCTGCTCTACGACACGTACTACCTGAAAGCCAAGCGCGGCTTCACCGACCAGGAGTACCAGGATGCGGTGGCTACCGTGGCCGGCCGCCGCTTCGACAGCTTCTTCCAGAACAGCGTGTACGGTACCCAGCCTATCGATTTCGCCACCGCGCTGGGCTACGCCGGCCTCACGCTGGTGGGCACGCCCGCCACGCAGGGCACCCTGGGCGCGTCGTTCTCGAACCGCGGCGGCAAGCTGCTGGTAGCGGCCGTAGCCCGCGACGGTGCCGCCTGGACCACCGGCCTGAGCGCCACCGATGAAGTCGTGCTCATCAACGGCGCCGCGCCCAGCGAGGAGACCGTGAAGGCCCTGGCCGGCGGCCCCGTGGGCAGCGAAGTGACCCTGCAAGTGCGCCGCGATGGCCTGCTGCGCGATATCAAGCTAAAGATGCTGGCCGATACCGACCGCAAATTCACCATCCAGCCCGTAGCCAGCCCCACGCCCGCCCAGCAGGCCGTGCTGGCCAAGTGGCAGGGACCGCGGATTTAACGGATTTTAGCGAATTTAACGGATTTTTTGTGGTTCCGCGCTACCGGTTCACCGGTTAGTTTTCAACGAAAAAGCCGCCCAGTGGGGCGGCTTTTTCCATTGTCGGTATAGTAGTCGGAACCACAAAAAATCCGTTAAATCGGCGGTCTCATTTAATCCGCTTCAGCGCCACTTCGCGCACCGGCGCAATGACCAGCGGCACTTTCTCCACTTTCACCGAGGACGTATCGAGGCCGAAGTACTGGTCTTCGGAGGCGATAAACTGGCGGATGTAGAAGTAGGCCTGCATCACGAGCTTCTCCTGGGTGGGGAAGTCGTTCTCGACGGAGAGGAACTTCTCCAGCACTACGAAGCGGAAATCGCCGGTCACGTGCTGCTTGTTCAGCGACTCGTAGCGCGAGGTGATGTCCACTTCCTTATTGCGCACGAGGTCCTCAATCACCTTGCGGAAGTAGAGGTTGATGCGCTGCTGCACCCGGAAACCGAGGCGGAAGTTGATGCGGAATACGTCGTCCTTGGCCACTTCCGTCACCTTGTACTCCATGGTATACGGCTCGTCGGTGGTGTCGACGTGGATAAACCAGTAGATGTCGGCCCGCTTAGGGCGCTTCTGGAAGATGGAGTAGATGATTTTCTGCTCAATCTCGGAACTGCGCTCGGCCGAGGTGAGGAACACCAGGTGGGTCGAGTATTTGGGGATAGAATCATCGTCGCTCAGCTGCTTGAGGGCGTCGACGTAGGGCTCCAGCTTCACGAACTCGGTGAGGCGGCGCTTGATGTAGTAGGCCTTCAGCCACACGTACATCACCGCCATCAGCGTGCCGCCGATGGCCAGCGATACCCAGCCGCCGTGCGGAAACTTAGCCATGTTGGCAATCAGGAATGAGCCTTCGATGATGCCGTAGAGCGCCGCGAAGCCAATAACCAGCGGCAAGG
Organism: Hymenobacter sp.; assembly: GCA_031387395.1. Classification (GTDB taxonomy): domain Bacteria; phylum Bacteroidota; class Bacteroidia; order Cytophagales; family Hymenobacteraceae; genus Hymenobacter. Next base: position 12,449 of record JANNDE010000721.1, on the reverse strand, counting down.
CTACCTTTTTCGCTTTCAGCCACACCGTGAGCAGAATGGTCGTCATCAGCATGGTGAGCGTGATGGCCAGGCCATAGGCGGCTTCCATGTTGGCCGACTCGCGGAAGTAGAGCACTACCCCAATGCAGCCCAGCAGCAGCAGCCGGTTCATGCTGGGCACGAAGAGCTGGCCCTTCACGTCGGTGGGGTAGTTGAGCTTCACCTTGGGCCACATGTTCAGGCGAATGGCCTCGGCCACCAGCGTGAACGAGCCCGTGATAAGGGCCTGCGAGGCAATGATGGCCGCAATGGTGGCTACGCTAATGCCGATGAGCAGAAACCACTGGGGCATGAGGGCGTAGAACGGGTTTTTGCCGTTGAGCATCTGGCCCTGGTGGGCCAGCAGCCAGGCGCCCTGGCCCAGGTAGTTGAGCAGCAGCGCGGTCTTCACGAACGTCCAGCTGATGCGGATGTTGCCCTTGCCGCAGTGGCCGAGGTCGGAGTACAGGGCCTCGGCCCCGGTGGTGCAGAGGAATACCGAGCCCAGCAGCCAGAAACCGCCGGGGTAGTGCACCAGCAGGTCGTAGGCATAGTAGGGGTTGAAGGCTTTCAGAATGACCGGGTTTTGAATAATCCAGCTCGTGCCCAGCACGCCCAGCATGGTAAACCACAGAAACATAATCGGCCCGAAGGCCTTGCCTACAATCTGGGTGCCAAAGCTTTGCAACAGAAACAGCCCCGCGATAATGCCAATCACGATGTACACCACCACGTCCTGCGTGAGCGTCGGAAACACGTTTCTGAGGCCCTCGACGGCCGAGGCCACCGAGATGGGCGGCGTAATCACGCCATCGGCCAGCAGGGCCGAGCCGCCAATGATAGCCACGGCCGATAGCCAGGCCCCGCGCCGCCGCACCAGGGCGTAAAGCGAGAAAATGCCGCCCTCCCCGTTGTTGTCCGCGTTCAGGGTGAGCAGCACGTACTTGACGGTGGTTTGCAGCGTGAGCGTCCAGATAACGCAGGAGATGCCGCCCAGCACCAGCTGCGCGTCAATTAAATCGGGCACGCGGCCGCTTTTCAGGATGGACGACATCACGTAGAGCGGCGAGGTGCCGATGTCGCCGTAGATGATGCCCAGGGCAATCAGTAGCCCCGCCCCGGAAATGGCGGTGTGCGAATGTTTCGAATCGGAACTCATAAGGTAAAAGTCAGGTGTCGGGGGGCTAAGCTGAAAATGAATTAGGGGGCGCGAAGGTAGCAGATGTGCCCCGGCCCGCAACCTTACAGCCGCGCGCCAACACGGTTCCGATGCAGGAGCTAAGCAGGCTCATCGGGGGCTGGCGGAGCAGGGGCCGCCTGGTTGGGGAGTACGGCGGCTTCGGCCGCGAGCTGGGCAGCCAGGCGCACGGCTTCGTCATGGGCGGCCAGCTCGGCGGCGGCCTGGCGGGCATCGTAGTCGTGTACCCGGAAGATGCGGCGGTTCAGCTCGGCGGTGAGGCGCTGCCAGGGCGCGGTTTCGCCGGGCAGGGGAACGTTGACCACCTCGCGGCCCAGCCGGTGCAGGCGCAGGCGGTTGGTGCCCCGGTGCCCGTAGGCCAGCAGCAGCGCCGTAGCTACCATGCCCAGCATGGCCGGGCCGGTGCGCAGCTGGTTCTGCAGAAAGGCAATCATCACGAAGGCCAGCCCCAGCCCGCCCAGTAAAAACCACAATATCCAGCGCACGTGGGCCACGTCGGCCCGCTCCAGCTCGCGCAGCAGAAACGCGCGGCCCCGCACCGTTACGGTGGTATCGGTGATGAGCACGCGGCCATCGTCGGAGTGTATTTCGGGTAGTGGCGGCAGCGCGGGCAGGGGAACGGGGGCCGGCGCATACACAGGCCCGGCGGCCGGTTCGGCAGGAGTGGTCAGCAGCGTGGCCCCGGAAGGTTGTTCCGGGGCCACGTGGGGCTGGCTGGCAGATGGCTGAGCTTCGAAGGGATTCATGGTCTTGGAAACAGCCGCAATGGTACTGCTGGGGCGCCTCCAGATGGGGGCCGCCGGGCGGGTAGCGGCGGGTGGTGCCGCCGCTACGCTTGCTTAGTTATTGACTTTCAGCAGTTCCACGTCGAAAATCAGGGCCGTGTCGCCCGGAATGTCGCGGCCCGCGCCGCGCTTGCCATAGGCCAGGTCGGAGGGGATGTAGAGGCGGTATTTCGAGCCTTCGGGCATCAGCTGCAGGGCTTCGGTCCAGCCGGCAATCACGCCGTTCACGGGGAAGGTGGCGGGCTGGCCGCGCTGGTAGCTGCTATCGAACACGGTCCCGTTAATCAGGGTGCCGTGGTAGTGCGTGGTGACCGACGATTTCAGGCTGGGCTGGGCGCCGGTGCCCTGCGTGATTACCTCGTACTGCAGGCCGCTGGGCAGGGTGGTAACACCGGCTTTACCGGCATTTTGGGCGAGGAAGGCTTCGCCTTCGGCTTTGTTGTTGTTGTTCATGGTTTCGGGGTCTGGGGTATTGTCGTCTTCATCGGCACCGCCTATCTGCTCCTGCAGCTGCTGCATAGCGGCCTGCATTTCTTCCTGGGTGAGGCGGCTGGGGAGGCCCTGGAGGCCTTCTTTCAGGGCTCCGGCGAGGGTATCCACGTCCAGGTCGAGGCCCTGCTGGGCGAAATTGCGGGCCAGGTCGCGGCCAATGATGTAGCTCACCTGAGCTTGGTGGGAATCGAGGTTCATAAAACCAGGAGGGGATTGGGGCGAAGCGGCGACGGCCGCAGGGGCCCGCCGTTCGCCGTGGTGAAAAAGGGTTGCCACAGGGTACGCCGTGGCGGGGGCAAAGTTCCAAAAGCCGCGCCGAACCCGCCGGGTCCGCCGCATTGGCCGGAAGTGCAACAAAAAAGCCCGGCTAATGGACCGGGCTTTTGCAATAAATAACGCGAATAGGGTAGCCTGGCGATAAAATAGGGCCTAGTGATAGTGATAATGGTCGTCGTCGCCGTGAAAGAAGAACGTCAGGTCCAGGCCGGCCAGTTTGGCAGCCAGGTACGCCACGCCGCCAGCCAGCAGCAGCGAAGAAAACGAGAAAGCAGTGGTCTTTTTCATATTGGATTAGATGAAGGAATACGCAGATTTGTTTCTGGTGCAAATATACGACAGCGAGCGAAAAATGTTATGCATGCAGCATAGATAATACTCCGATAACATGCGGCGACGGGTTGAAAGCCACCTTATTTGATACGAATTATTACCCTGGCCGCCCGCGCTACACCCCGAAACCGGCCACTTCGCGCACGCCACCCACGGGCAGGTCGGCCAGCCAGATGCCAGCCACGCGCACCCGCACCAGGCGCAGGGTAGGGAAGCCCACGGCGGCGGTCATCTTGCGCACCTGCCGGTACTTGCCTTCGGTGAGGGTGATACTGACCCAGGAAGTGGGCCCGTGGCGGTCGTCGCGGATTTTGCGGCTGCGCGGAGCAAAGGGCGGGGCGGGGTCGAGGCGGGCCGCGGTGCAGGGGCTGGTGCGGTAGCGCACATCATGAATGCCGATTTCGACGCCGGTTTGCAGCGCGGCAATGGCGGCGTCGGTTATCAGGCCGTCGACCTGGGCGTAGTATTCCTTCTCTACCTTTTTGCTGCGCACCAGCTCGCTCGTGCGGCCGTCGGTGGTGAGCAGGAGGAGGCCTTCGCTGTCCTCATCGAGCCGGCCAATGGCCATAATGCCCTCGGGAAAGTCGTGGAAATCGCCCAGCTTTTTCTTTTTGGCCTCGCCCACAAACTGGCTGAGGTAGCCGTAGGGCTTATGAATGAGGAAGTGGCGGTGCGGCATGCGAAAGAGAAAGAAATCCGCCGCGCGGGTAGCGTCGGGCTTAGCGAATGTAAAAACGGCGCAACGGCCTGGGGTTGGGTGGTGGTGCGACCAATGGCCCGCAGGACTCGGCGGCGCGCCTAAGTAGTAGAACACCACCAAAAAGGGAGTCGGCGAAAGAAGCTCATTGCACCTCCTCCACCTCTACGCGGCGGTTGCGCACGTCGGGCGAGGGGTAGCGCGGGCGCGTATCGCCGTAGCCCACGGTGCTCAGGCGCTCGGCCGCGATACCAGCCTGCATCAGAAAATTCCGCACGGCCTCGGCGCGCTGCTCCGAGAGTATCTGGTTTTTGTCGGGCTCGCCTACTTTGTCGGCGTGGCCGGCAATGCGTAGCTGTAGTCCGGGGCGGGCTTTCAGCTCGGCCGCCAGCTGGCTCAGGGCGGGGCCGGAGCCGGGCAGCAGCTCGGGCTGGCCGGTTTTGAAGAGGACGGTGGGCAGCACGACCGGGGCCGGCGTAGCGGGCAGAATAGGCGCGGGGGCCGCAGTGGCCGCAGTCGTATCGGCGGGAGCGGGCGGCAGCAGGGGTTTCGGTGCGGCTTTGGGCGGCGGGGCGATGGGCGGCGGGCCGCTCACCCGAATGGTAATAGGCACCACCGGGCTTTCCTGGGTGGGGTAGTAGCTCTGCCGCAGGTAGAAGGTAGTGGTTTTGCCGAGGCGGGTGCGGTAAGTATTGCCGGCGGCCAGAGGCTGTTTTAGCTCGGCATCGGCAAACCAGAGCACGTTGCGGCCCGATACGCGCAAGCTGCTTTCGACCCCGGCCGGCACCGTCGCGGCCGATTTCAGCCGGATGCGGTAGAGGGTGAGCGTGCCCACGGTGCAGTCGCCCGTCGGCAGGTAGGTAGCATGGCCGGTGAGTTTTTCCAGGGCCGGGTCGTAGGTGAAGGTGATGGCACCATCGCACCAGTAGTTGCCGGAGATGCGGCCGGTTTCGTTCAGCTTTTCGCCGTGCTGCAGGCGCAGGCCAGTGGCGGTGCGCTGGCCCTGCATCTGAAACGTGACTGAAGTGCCCGGGCTGGTGCCCACTTCCTCGTAGAGAATGCCGAACACGGCCGTCCCCTTGCTTTTCTGTAGCCGGAGAACGGTGGGCCAGTAGCCGCCGGGCTGGCCGGTCTCGGTTTCGACGCCCTGCCAGACGCCCGACAGGGACTGGGCCGGGGCCGGGGCCGCGAGCAGCAGGGCCCCGATGCCATACCAAAAGCTGCGTTTCATACTGCCAGAGCGGTTTCGGGGTTGGTGCACACGTTACGATTGAATGAAATTAAAAAACGATGAATTAAAAATCAACACGTTGAATATTTTTAATTCATCGTTTTTCATTCTGTTTTTTAGCTTGAAAACCGCTCTGAATACGCATCGTTTATGGGTTTGCTTTAGCCTGATAGACGTGCCCGGAAAACGGCAAGTTACGCTGCGAAATCCAGCAGAAAAGCCGAGGCCGGGGGTGGGCTGCGCGGTCTTGGGCCCGGCTAGTAGGTGGCGGTGGTAACCGGGTTGCCGACCAGGTGCTGGGTGATGGTGCAGGCGAGGTGGGCCCGCGCGCCCACCTGCTTACCCCAGGTACGCCAGGTCCTCCGCGCTTAGCCGGAGGGCGGCGGCTTGCAGGTTCTCCTCGAAATGGGCCAGCGACGACGTACCCGGAATCGGCAGAATCCAGGGTGACTTGTGCAGCAGCCAGGCCAGGTTCACCTGGGCCTCGGTGGTACTGTATTTCCGGGCTATCCCGGCGATTTTGCTGTCGGCTTTGGTCAGCGAGTTCAGCAGCGAAAAGAAGGGAATAAGCGGAATGCCGTGCGCCTCGCACAGGTCCAGCACTTCTTCGCCGCCCGGGTTGGTGCCGTGGGGCAGCACCACGGTGGTGCGCTGCCCGTAGCCGTACATATTCTCAACGGTGGCAATTTCGCCCAGCCGCAGGCCGGTTTCCAGCTCGGCGCGGGTCACGTTGCTCAGGCCCACGTGCAGGATTTTGCCTTCGCGCTGCAACTCGAACATGGCCCCGAGCTGTTCTTCCAGCGGTACCGCGCCGGGGCCCATCAGCCGCAGGTGCACCAGCTGCATCTGCTCCCGCCGCAGGGTGCGCAGGTTGTGGTCGATGGCGGTGCGCAGGTTTTCGGGGGTGTTGAAGGGAACCCAGCTTTTGTCGGGCCGGCGGGTGGCCCCCACTTTGGTGCAGATAACCAGGTCGGTCGGGTAGGGGTGCAGGGCTTCGGCGATGAGGCGGTTGGTGACATCCTGGCCGTAGTAGTCGGCCGTATCGAGGAAGTTCACCCCCGATTCAACCGCCTTGCTGAGGATGGCCAGCGCCTGGGGCCGGTCGGCGGGTTCGCCCCAGATGTCGGGCCCGGTGAGGCGCATGGTGCCGTAGCCGAGGCGCGAAACGGTGAGCGGCTGGGAGGAGTTTTGCGCAATGGTGATGGTGGGCATACATAAAGGGGACTTAGCGCGGTTTCTCTGTCAGTGTACAGCGTTAAAAGGGGAGAGTTAAACGTTAAAAACCAGATGGCAAACACTTTAACTTTTAACGCTCACCTTTTAACTTCTTTCAAAAGTATACACCAACCGGAAAACCGCCGTAGGTTGGAACAGGAGAAGACGTTTCACCCGGCGCGATGTTTGGGAATGGCTCCGATAAATTAATCCTTGCCCGCGCCGCGGGTGAATCAGCCGCCGCTTTTGCCGCCGGGTTGCAGCACTTTACCGAAACCTACGCCTAGCCGCACGCCGAGCGGCCCCGCCGCGAGGCCCCGATGCTCGCCTTCGCTCCCCATCGTGCCGAAGGCCCGCCCGCCTCGTCCGAAAACGCAATTGTGGGCTGCGCGGCACCCGCCAGCGGGGCATCTATTACCAGCACTTTTTCCTGTTCTGGCTTTCAATACTGACATTTGCAGGTACCACACTGCCGTGCCAAAGCACCATCTTTTTCCCAAGTCAACTTTCCCGATGACCATACCCACGTTTGCACACCCGGTATTTGAACAGCTTTACAAGCGCGACTATTTTATTGATGACGCGGTGCTGCGCGAGATACTGGCGCTGGGGCCGGAAACCGCCGTGCCCGAGCTGCTGAAAATAATCGACGACACGCTCGACAACTTCCGCGTCAACGACCCGAATGTCGCCGATTGGTTCGACAATTACCACCTTCTCCACGCCCTTTACCTGCTGCACGACCTGCACGCCCCCGAGGCCCTGGACGTGTACCGCCGCATGTTGCGCCTGAATTCAGACAACATTGAGTACTGGTTCAGCGATGCGCTGTTTGAGGAGGTGCCCGATATGCTGGCCCACGCCAGCCAAACCCGCCTGCCCGAGCTGCTGGCCCTGCTCGAAGACCCGGAGGTGCTACTGCAGCACCGCCTAGTGGTGTCCGAAGCCGCCTCCCGCCTTGCCCGCACCCAGCCCGAGCTGCGGCCCGCCATCAGTGCGTTCTTACAGCGCCACCTACGCTACATCATCGACCACGCCGACCAGGCTGCCCAGCTTTTTCCGCCCGACGAGGACGATTTTGGCTACGAAGTGGAGGACTACCTGGGCGGAATGCTGGCCGATGTGCAGGAAGCCGGTTTCAGCGAGCTGGAACCCGAAATGCGGGCGCTGCACCGCCTGGGCCTGGTTGACCGCGGCATGGCCGGTGGAGAAGACAAAATCAGATTCAACAAAAATCGTCCGCTGCGACCCGTTCCCGACATCTTCGCCCGCTACCAGCAGTTCCGCAATGTTGCCGACAACTACTCGCCCTTTCATCCCGATGCCGCCGGTATTGCCCGGCGCAGGGCTGAGCAAGTGGCGAAATACGCCCAGCTTCGGCGCGACATAGACCACCCGCAACCCCGGGTTGTGCTGCCCAAAATCGGCCGCAACGACCCCTGCCCCTGCGGCAGCGGCAAGAAGTACAAGAAGTGCTGCGGGTAGTAGGTGGGAGGCGAGTATCCGCGGCTGTCGTGAAGCACTGAGAAGCTGGTTGCGTTGTTGACTGATGTTACGCGTAAGTAATCGTGCATTTGCCGCGCCGGGCAGCAGGAGCAGCTGAAACAGGAGCGGAAGTAGCAGCCATGTAGCAGCCATGTAGCAGCGAAGAATGATTTTGAATACCGACGAAAATACCTACACCACTACGTTCACCATGCGGCCGGGCACCACAATCACCTTCCGGGCCGACTTGCCTTCGCCATGCTTAGCCAGGAAATCCGATGCCAGCACGCCGGTTTCAATCTCGGCCGCCGTGGCGGTAGCTGGAAATTCCATCTGCTCGCGCACTTTGCCGTTGATAGCTAACGGATACGTCACCACGTCCTCCACCAGGAATTCCTCGCGAAACTCGGGGTAGCCGGCGGTGCTGATGCTGCCGGGCTCGTGGCCCAGCTCTTGCCACAGCTCCTCGGCGAGGTGCGGGGCATACGGGCTCACCAGCAGCACCAGCGGCTCTAGGATGGCGCGCTTGTGGCACTTGAGGGCCGTGAGCTCGTTCACGGTAATCATGAACAGGCTGACGGAGGTGTTGAAGCTGAACTTCTCGATGTCTTCCTGCGCCTTCTGGATGGCGCGGTGCAGCACCTTGAGCTCGGCCGGCGTCGCGGGCTCGTCGGTCACGGCGAGGTCCCCGTCTTCGGGGTGGAAGAGCCGCCAAAGCTTCTTGAGGAAGCCGCTCACGCCGCTGATGCCGTTGGTGTTCCAGGGCTTGTACTGCTCCAGCGGGCCGAGGAACATTTCGTAGAGGCGCAAGGCGTCCGCGCCGTATTGTTCTATTAAGACGTCAGGATTAACAACGTTAAGTTTTGATTTTGACATTTTTTCGACCTCCCAACCGCACAAGTAGGTGTAGTTAGGCTCCCGAATAAATTTTACCCCGCTTAAATCGCCCAAATGGTTGCTTGTTTTGAAGTCTTCCTCTTTCAAAACATCATTTTTGACCTTCGAAATATCAATTCGAATCGGAGTGGCAAAATCAGCTTTTCCGTATGGAATACCATTAGAATTGCCTAAGCTCAATTCCTTCTGGACTGCTCTAAACTGTTGTTGAAATGATTCAAATTGAGGTGAATCTTCGAAGCCAGGTTCACTTAGGACATCAACAATGTTTTTAGAAACAAAAATTTGCGGAGCTTTAATCCCTGATGTTAACCGATACACGAAATTCGACCGCCCCAATATCATCCCCTGGTTAATCAGTTTCTGGAACGGCTCGCCGCTGCTGACGAGGCCCAAATCCTTCAGGAACAGGTACCAGAAGCGGGCGTAGAGCAAGTGGCCGGTAGCGTGCTCGGCCCCGCCCATGTAGAGGTCCACGGTGCCCCAGTAGTGCTCGGCTTCCTCCGATACGAAGCGGGCTTCGTTGGTGGGGTCCATGTAGCGGAGGTAGTACCACGACGAGCCCGCCCAGCCGGGCATGGTGCTCAGCTCGTAGGGGTATTTGTCCTTATAGAGCCAGTTGGCGGCGCGGCCGAGGGGCGGCTCGCCGGTTTCGGTGGGCTTGTATTCGTCGATTTCGGGCAGCACGAGGGGCAGGTCGGCCTCGGCGATGCCATATGCGGTGCCGTCCTTGTAGTAAATCGGAATGGGCTCGCCCCAGTAGCGCTGCCGGCCGAAAATGGCGTCGCGCTGGCGGAAATTCACCTTGCCTTTGCCCAGGCCTTTTTCTTCGAGAAAGGCGATGAGTTGAGGCGTGGCTTCCTTATAGGTGAGGCCGTTGATGATGCCGGAGTTGATGTAGCGGCCTTCCTTGGTAGGGTCTGCCTGCTGGTCAAGGCCCTGCTGGGCATCGGAAATGGCGGGGATGGGCAGGTCGAAGTGTTTGGCGAAGAGGTAGTCGCGCTGGTCGCCGCTGGGTACGGCCATCACGGCGCCGGTGCCGTAGCCGGCCAGCACGTAGTCGGCCAGCCAGATTTGCACGGGCTCGTTGTTCACCGGGTTCAGGGCGTAAGCGCCGGTGAAGACGCCGGACACGGCCTTCACGTCGGTCATGCGGTCGCGCTCGGAGCGGCGCTTGGTGGCGGCGATGTACTCGTCGACGGCGGCGCGCTGGCCGGGCGTGGTAAGCGTGTCCACCAGTTCGTGCTCGGGGGCCAGCACCAAGAAAGTAGCGCCGTAAATAGTATCGACGCGAGTGGTGTAGACCTTGATGTTAGTATCAGGAACCAAGTAGTCAGTAGCAAGACGCTCGCTATCAGTACTTGCTACTTGATACTCGTGACTTACTACTGGAAATGTGACTTCGGCCCCGATGCTCTTGCCAATCCAGTTGCGCTGCATCTCCTTCACGGCATCGGGCCAGTCGAGCTGGTCGAGGCCGGCCAGCAGGCGGTCGGCGTAGGCGGTGATGCGCAGGTTCCACTGGGGCATGAGGCGGCGCTCGACGGGGAAGCCGCCGCGCTCCGAGAGGCCGTCCTTCACCTCATCGTTTGAGAGCACCGTGCCCAGGCCGGGGCACCAGTTCACGGAGGTATCCTGCTGGTAGGCGAGGCGGTAGGGGAGCACCACGGCGAGGCGTTGCTTCTCGGAAAACAGCTTCCATTGCCCAGCCGTGAAGCTGTGGCGCTCGTCGGCATCGCCGGCGGCGTTGATGCCTTCGCTGCCCTGCTCTGCAAAGCGGGCGGTCAGGGCAGTGAGGGGCTCGGCCTTGTTGGTGTCGAGGTTGTACCAGGAGTTGAACAGCTTGAGGAAAATCCACTGCGTCCACTTGTAGTAGGAGGCGTCGGAGGTGCGCACTTCGCGGCTCCAGTCGTAGCTGAAACCGAGGCTGCTGAGCTGCTGCACGTAGGTTTCGATGTTCTTGTCGGTGGTGAGCGCGGGGTGCTGGCCGGTCTGGATGGCGTACTGCTCGGCGGGCAACCCAAACGAATCGAAGCCCATGGGATGCAGCACGTTGAAGCCGCGAAGGCGCTTGTAGCGCGTCACGATATCGGAGGCAATGTAGCCCAGCGGGTGCCCCACGTGCAGGCCCGCCCCGGAGGGGTAGGGAAACATGTCGAGCACGTAGTACTTGGGCTTGGTCGAGTGGTTGTGGGCCTGGAAGGTGTGGTGGGCTTTCCAGTGGGCCTGCCACTTCTTTTCAATTTCTTCGGGACGGTATGCGGGCATCGGGCGCGGAGTTTATTCGGGGCAAAGGTAGGACGTAGGAGAAAGTAGGGCGAAATTTGTTGGAAGTAACGCCCTCCGCGTTCACCTCACCCCCTAGCCCCCTCTCCTTGGGGAGAGGGGGAACTAGCTCTAGTTTAGAGTTCAATTGGCATAGACTAGAGACTAAAACCAGAAACTAGTCCCCCCTCTCCCCAAGGAGAGGGGGCTAGGGGGTGAGGTGACCCGACCGCGCCGCAAGAAGTTTCATTTCCGCGCTACATGGCCCGCATCCCCAAAGAACTGGTTGACCAGATTATCCAGACCGCCGACATCGTGGAAGTCGTCGGCGACTTCGTGCAGCTCAAGCGCAAAGGCCAGAACCTGTGGGCCAACTGTCCGTTTCACAACGAGAAATCGCCTTCGTTTTCGGTTACGCCCGCCAAAGGCTTCTTCAAATGCTTTGGCTGCGGCAAGTCCGGCGACGCGGTGCGGTTCATCATGGAAATTGAGGGCAGCAGCTACCCCGAAGCACTGAAATACCTGGCCCGCAAATATGGGATTACGGTTCAGGAAGAAGAAAAGACCCCGCAGCAGCAGTTGGAGCAAAATGAGCGGGACTCCCAGTTCATTGTTTCGGACTTCGCCAAAAACCACTATCACCGCCTGCTGCAGAACTCGGAGGAGGGTATGAGCATCGGCTACGGCTACCTCAAAGAGCGGGGGCTGAACTTGAGTACGATTCAGACCTTTGAGCTGGGTTATTCGCTGGATGCCTGGGACGACCTAATGAAGGCTGCCGAAGCCGCCGGGTACGACAAGAAATACCTGGAAAAAACGGGCCTCACTGTCATTAGGACCGATGACCAGGGCCACGATACCGGCCGGCGCTACGACCGGTTCCGGGGCCGGGTGATGTTCCCCATTCACAACATCAGCGGCCGGGTGGTGGGCTTTGGGGCGCGCACCCTGAAGCGGGATGACAAGATGGCGAAATACCTCAACTCGCCGGAATCGGACATCTACCACAAGTCCGATGTGTTGTACGGCTTGTTTCAGGCCAGGCAGGCCATCCGGACGGAGGAAGTTTGCTACCTGGTGGAGGGCTATCTGGACGTGCTTTCGTTGTACCAGGGCGGGATTAAGAACGTGGTAGCCTCGTCGGGTACCTCGCTTACGGAGGGCCAGATTCGCCTCATCAAGCGGTATTCCGACAACGTAACGGTGCTTTACGATGGCGACGCGGCCGGTATCAAAGCTTCGATACGCGGCACCGACTTGCTGCTTGAAGGAGGGTTGAACGTGCGCGTCGTATTGTTTCCCGATGGCGACGACCCCGACAGCTACATTCGCAAAGTGGGCGACCAGCGCTTCAGCGAGTACATCGAAAATAAAAGCCAGGACTTTATCACCTTCAAAACCACGCTCGTGGCCCGCGAGGCTTCCGGCGACCCGGTGAAGAAGGCCGAAGCTATTCGTGACGTGCTGCACAGCATCGCCAAGGTGCCCGATGCCATCAAGCGGCAGGTGTTTTTGCAGCAGACTTCGGCCACGTTCGGCATTGACGAGCAGGTGCTC
>JANNDE010000704.1:0-5248 GCA_031387395.1 Hymenobacter sp. | reverse complement strand
GAAGGTGAGCTTGTCCTCGTTGGGGCGCAGCGAGCAGAGGCCGTTGGAGAGGCGCTCGGGCAGCATCGGAATCACGCGGTCCACGAGGTACACCGAGGTGGCGCGGTGCTTACCCTCGCGCTCCAGCTCGGTGCCGGGGCGCACGTAGTGGGTAACGTCGGCGATGTGCACGCCGATTTCCCAATGGCCGTTTTCCAGCTTCTGAATGCTTAGGGCATCGTCGAAATCCTTGGCGTCGGCCGGGTCGATGGTGAAGGTGGTGATGGCGCGGAAGTCGCGGCGGCGGGCGATTTCATCGGGCTGAATCACCTCGCTGATACCCTCGGATTCTTCCTGCACTTCCTCGGGGAATTCAAACGGCAAACCGAACTCGGCCATGATGGCGTTTATCTCGGCCTCGTTGCCGCCGGCCGCGCCGAAGTTGCGGATAACCTCGCCCACCGGCTGCCGACTGCTGTCCTCCGGAAACTCGTTGATGCGGACCAGCACCTTGTCGCCGTTGCGCGACTCATGCAGCAAATGCGGCGGCACGAACACGTCGAAATACACCTTGCGATTATCCGGCTTCACGAAGCCGAGCGTGCCCTGAATCTGGATGCGGCCCACGATTTCGGGGCGCACCCGCTTGAGGACTTCCACTACGTCGCCCATGGGGCGACCGTCGCGGGAGCCGCTGCGCATCCGCACCCGCACCACATCGCCTTGCAAGGCAAACTTGAGCTGGTCGGTGAACCCGCGGATGTCGTCGGAGTCGCCCGTGCCCTCGGGCACTACGAAGGCGAAGTTGGGCGTCGCCAAATCGACGGTACCGATGACGGTGTTCGACGGCGCGCGCTCGGGGCGGTCGTCGCCGTCGACGTAATCGAAGCCGGCCTCACGGCGGCGGTGCACGATGGGGTCGCGGCCGAACTGGTCCTGCACCGAAAGGGTACGCGGGGGCTTCACCGCCGACTCGCCTTTTTTGGCCGGTTTTTTAGCGCTGGATGGCATCAGGGCCGCCGCCACGGCGTCGGTATCGGCAAGGCGGTACTCGTCGTTTTGGAGCAGCGCAATGAGGCCGTTTTTACGCAGCACCTTGATGTGGGCAAATATCTCCTCGCGCTGGCCCTTGGTCGTGACGCCGAGGCGCCGCGAGAGCTGGCGGTAGGCGATGACTTTGGTGGGGTTGTCGGCGAAAACGCGCAGGACCTGGTCCTGGGTGATGGCCGCGGGTTCGGGCTTTTCGCGCTGGGCGCGGGGAGCCTTGGGGCTTTCGGGGGTATTCATTGGGTAAAAGTGGCCGCCGAAAAGTGGTTTGGTCGCAGGCGGCGAGAGCGGAAATTGGTTGGCCGGACTAAGGGCGCAGTAAGTAAAACGCGGCGGAAGCCGGGAGGTTGTAGCGTGGACTCTGCGAGTCCGCGCCGGGTGGCGCTAGGCGCGGTGGCAGCCAGAATCCAGCGCTTCGCTAACGCCGCTTAAGTAACGTCTGGCAATGCAAGGTATAAGGGCCGGCCGGGATGTAGCGTGGACTCTGCGAGTCCGCGAATGGAAGCGCGTGGAATGGCTGAAAACTCGCGGACTCGCAGAGTCCGCGCTACGCCCGGCTGGCTACGGCGGCTTCGATGTCGGCCAAGCTGTCCTTGGGTATGGCGGCCAGCAGGCCTTGGGTGTATTCGTGTTGGGGAGCGGCGTAGATGGCCGCCGCCGGGCCGCTCTCCACGATGCGACCCTGGTGCATGACCAGCAGCCGGTCGCTCATAAACCGGGCCACAGATAGGTCGTGCGTGATGAACAGATAGGTGATGCCGAACTCGCGTTTGAGGTCGTTGAGCAGGTTCAGGACCTGCGCCTGCACCGAGACATCGAGGGCCGAAACCGACTCGTCGCAGACAATCAGCTTGGGTTGCAAGGCCAGTGCCCGGGCTATGCAGATGCGCTGCCGCTGCCCGCCGCTGAACTCGTGCGGATAGCGCTGGAAATGCTCGTCGCGCAGCCCCACGGTGCGCAGCAGCTCCAGCACTTTCGCCTTTTGCTGCTGGCGGGTGCCGCCCACGTTGTGCACGCGCATCGGCTCCCAGATAGCTTCGCCCACGGTCAGCATCGGATTCAACGCAGCGTAGGGGTCCTGAAACACCAGCTGCAAATCGCGCCGACGGCGGCGCAACTCCCCGCTCGACAGCTTCGCCAAATCGGTCCCTTCGAACAAGATGCTGCCTGCCGTTGGTTCTGTGAGGCGGAGCAGCGCCCGGCCCAGCGTGGTCTTGCCGCAGCCCGACTCGCCCACGAGGCCGATGGTTTCGCCGGGGTAAAGCGTGAAGCTGACGTCATCGACGGCCCGCACGTAATCGGTAGCGCGACGGAAGAAGCCTTTGCGGAGCGGGAAGTAGACCTGGAGGTTCTGGACTTCCAGCAGGGGCACCCCCGTAACCCCACCCCTAGCCCCTCCCCGATGGGGAGGGGGACTAGTTTCTAGTTCTAATCCAGAGCTGACGGCTAGTTCCCCTTCCCCACCGAGGAAGGGGCTAGGGGATGGGGTCCCGCGTGGAACATCCCCCAAAAAGCCATGTTCCACGGGGAACGTTTTGGCGGTTTCAATTTTATCCCGTAACTGCTGGGCTTCGATTTCGGGCGAGGAATCCGTAAGCGCCTCATTTTCCAGCGCTACCACCGGTGCGGGCTGGGCCAAAAGCTGCCCGCTGGCGTCTTCCCGCATGAAATCGGCCACTACGGGGAGGCGTTTTTTGCCCACCGAGAGGCGCGGACGGCACGCTAAAAGGCCTTTTGTGTACGGATGTTGCGGATTTTTAAAAATATCCAGCACCCTCCCCTGTTCCACGACCTTGCCCCGGTACATCACCAGAATGCGGTCGGCGATTTCGGCCACCACGCCGAGGTCGTGGGTGATGAAGAGGACGGCCGTATTATGCTGCTGGCGCAGGTCGTCAATCAGGCGCAGCATGCGGGCCTGCACCGTCACGTCGAGGGCCGTAGTGGGCTCGTCGGCGATGAGCAGGGCCGGGCGGCAGGCCATGGCCATGGCAATCATGACGCGCTGCTTCTGGCCGCCCGAGATTTCGTGCGGGTAGCTGCCGAAAATAGCTTCGGGGCGCGGCAGCTGCGCCTCGGTGAACAGTTCGATGGTGCGGGCCTTGGCCCCGGCCTCGCTGAGGTCGGTGTGGAGGCGTAGGGCTTCCACCACCTGGCTGCCGCAGGTGTACACGGG
Source organism: Hymenobacter sp. (assembly GCA_031387395.1). GTDB lineage: Bacteria > Bacteroidota > Bacteroidia > Cytophagales > Hymenobacteraceae > Hymenobacter. The sequence goes on along the minus strand of JANNDE010000704.1, from coordinate 2,046 downwards.
GTTCAGCGAGGTCATCGGCTCCTGGAAAATCATGCCGATGTCGTTGCCGCGCACCTGGCGCAGGTCGGTTTCGGAGAGTTTCAGCAGGTCGGTCTGGCCCAGTTTTTCGGACTGGAAGATGGCCTGGCCGCTGGCAATGCGGCCGGGCGGCATAGCAATCAGCCCCAGCAGCGCCAGCGACGTCACGGATTTGCCCGAGCCGGATTCGCCCACAATGGCCAGCGTTTCGCCCCGGTTCAGTTCAAACGACACGTTGTCTACGGCCCGCACGTCGCCGCGGTGGCTGGAGAAGTCAATGGTGAGGTTGGAAACGGTGAGCAGCGGGTTGGGCACGAAGGGAGATATAGAGTAACGGTTTTAACACGCAAGAACGTCAGTTTGAGCGTAGCTAAATAGCCTACTTAAGTGTCGCACTGCTTCGAAGGGTAATTGTATGAGAAAACGATACTCTGTGCAAACGGCTCAAATACTAAAAGGGATTAATCAATTTTCTGTACTTACCCTGACCTTTTGCTCGCTCCCCTTTGACTTTCGGTACCACCGCAGACGTTTTTTGATAATATAAACCACGCGAACGGAATCCACTCCGGGTAATGTATTCGACTGCAAATCCCCCGCTCGCCCGGGTGCAAACCACGTTCGGTAGACTTTTGCTGGTTCCGTGCGGGTGTAGAATTGCCCAATGCGCGGCTTCTCAACCAACTCAAAGGGGAACTTCGTGTGTTGTAGCGGGTCAATCTCATCAGCTACTTCCGGGCTCGTCATGTAGTATTTCCGAAGCGGCATTCCCGATACGGAATTGGTGTAAATTTTCGCAAAATAGATGCCGGGATGCCGCAACAGGCCCAATAACGACAGCGTGTCAAGTCCTTCCATTAGCGCTCGGTCCATCATTAACCGGTATTCGGCTTCAGCTACCGGCTTGTCCAAGCGAACCACAACTTGGACGGGGGACGAAAAGTGAACAGGCTTCATGTTTCGAATGGCTTGCTTGGCGCTCTGGGTTTGGCCCAAAGCCAGAAAAGGCAGCCACATGAAAAGGAGCAGTAAGCGAATCATAGAAGCAAGCAGATGGTAAAACCGAGAACAATTATGCGCGGTAGAGATGCTTCGACTTCGCTCAGCATGACGTTCAACGGTTTGCTGTTGCTCAGCCTCTCCCCTACTACGCCAGCTTCTCAGCATCGGCTGCGACTAGGGGCTGGGGCTTGTTGGGAGCGGCTGCGATTCGTTGAAAAAGCGGCTCTGGTTGAGCAGAATCAAGGTGACGCCGATGAAGATGGACGAATCGGCGATGTTGAAGATGGGGAAGCCGCCGCTGTACGAGCCGCCGATGAGGGGCCAGGATTTGGGGAAATAACCCACGTATAGCGGCACGAAAATCATGTCGATGACCTGGCCGTAGAACCAGCGCGTGGGCGAGCCTACCGGGGCGTTATTGTAGATAATTCCGTAGAAAATCGAGTCAATCAGGTTGCCGACCGCGCCGCCGAGGATGAGGGCCATGCAAGCGATATAGCCGGCCGCCACGCGCTGGCGGCAAAGGCGAATAATGTAGTAAATCAGCCCGCCCACGGCCAGCATGCGGAAGCCGGTGAGCACCAGCTTGCCGTAGGGCGCGGGCAGCTCGGCCCCGAAGGCCATGCCGGGGTTCAGCGTGTAGGTGAGCTTGGCCCACTGGCCGAAAATCGGGATTTCGCCGGCCGAACCGAGCTGCATGTAGGTATGCACCAAATACTTCGAGAGCTGGTCGATGGCAATGATGAACAGGGCCAGCAGGAAGAATTTAACGGCAGAATGCTGGCGGGTGGTGGGCGTTGGGTGCATTTTAGAACGGAATAGTATTGCAAAGAACGGCAGGAAGTGTCGGCCTTTGCGTTCACCTCACCCCCTGACCCCCTCTCCTTGGGGAGAGGGGGCACCGGTCTTGCCCCTGACGAACTCTGACCCACAAAAAAGAGCCCGGCGCATTGCGCTAGGTTCTTTCATTTTGATATCTGCTCCGAACCGGGGTCCCCTCTCCCCACGGAGAGGGGGTCAGGGGGT
>JANNDE010000696.1:0-3432 GCA_031387395.1 Hymenobacter sp. | reverse complement strand
CACCTGGAAGCCGTTGCAGATGCCGAATACGAACTTGCCATTGGCGATAAACTGCTTGATGTCGTCGAGCAGCGTGCGGCCGTCAGGGCCATTCTGGCGGTAGCGCAGCTTATTGGCCAGCACCACGCCCGAGCCCAAATCGTCGCCGAAGGAAAAGCCACCGGGGAAATTCAGGATGTCGAAATAGTGGATACTCACCTGCCCGTGCAGCACCTGATTGAGGTGCACGATGGTGGCCTCCGCGCCCGCCAAACGGTAGGCGGCGGCGAATTCTTCTTCGCAGTTGATGCCGAAGCCGGTCAGAATGAGCGCCCGCACCGTGCCGGGCGTACCCATGCGGCCATCTTGTGCCTCCGATTGAACTTTATGTGCTCCCTGAGCAGCTTCTTGTACCATTTCAAAAGTCTTTTGGGCCAATGGAAAAGGGTCTTGTGCTTTTAGAGCGAGTTGGAGTGGCTGAGGTTGTCTTTCGATATCACGCCGAGTAATTGATTGACGGGCCCGTTAGTCCAGGCGGCGCGTAGCGTGGCGGTGTTGGCCGCGATAACCGACTGGCCAGCGTGGCGCACGGTCAGCTGGCCGTCCAGCGTCACGCGGCCGAGGCGGGTGGCGCGGTCGCCGAGCAGCTGCTCGAACGCCACCACATCTTCGGGTGCCACCGTGGCCAGGAAGCGCGAGTGCGACTCCGAAAACAGCTGCTGCACCAGCGGCAGGCCGACGGCGGGCAGCTCGATGTCGGCCCCGTAACCGTAGCCAAACGTGGTTTCGGCCAGCGCCACGGCGAGGCCGCCGTCGCTCAGGTCGTGGCAGGATTGGATGAGGTGTTGGTCGTTGGCCTGGCCCACGAGAATGTACAGCGCCTTAGCTTTGGCGAAGTCAACCTTGGGCACATTGGCCCCCAGCTCGCCGTGCAGGGCGTAGAACTCGGAGCCGCCCAACTCGTCGTAGGTTTCGCCGAGCAGGTACACCACGTCATCGGCCTGCTTGAAATCGGAGGTGACGGCGCGGCGCACGTCTTCCATCTTGGCCGTCATCGAGTAGAGCACGGTGGGGGGCACCGAAATCTTCACGCCGTCGGCTTTGAAGTCGTTTTTCATCGAGTCCTTGCCGCTGGTGAGCGGGATGCAGTAGGCCGCCGTAGCGTCGCGCAACGCCTCGCACATGCGCACCAGCTTGGCCAGCTTCTGCTTGCCATCGGGGTTACCGGTGGGGTCGTACACCGAATCGGGCACGCAGAAGTTGTCGTTCACCGACCAAAAAATGCCGTCGCCGTGTCTCAGGTTCGGGAGCTTCCCTCCCACCGCGATAATCTGGCGCACGGCCTCATCAAACGAGCCGGCCGACATATCATATGCATCCAAATCGCCGTAGCGCGGGATGATGCCGTTGCTCACGGCCACGCCTTCCCAGCTCTCGAAATTGAAGCGCACCACGGCCGCATCCTGCGGGGCCTGGCCCGTCGCGCCCATCAGCGGCTTCACAATCGTACGGCCCTTCACCTCGTGGTCGTACTGCCGAATAACTGATTCGCGGGAGCAGATATTGAGCGAGCCCAGCAACTGCAGCAGGGTGTCGGTGTAGTTAACCCCACCCCAGGCCCCTCCCCGGTGGGGAGGGGTGCCAGACGCAGAACTTCCGGAAGTAGATTCGTTTGGCTCCCCCTCCCTACCGGATTCCGCGAATGGAGCGGAGAAGGGGCCGGGGGGTGGGGTTGGCTCCGTCAGCGCCGGCCGCGTCCACTCCGCTTCCAGCACCTTACGCGGCACACCCTCGTGCAGGAAGTGCATGTTGAGGCGGGCCACCGGCGCGCCATCAAAGCGCACGTCCAGGAAACCATCGGCGGTGAAGTGGCCGATATCGGTCAGCTCTACTTCCATTTCCTGGCCCAGCGCCGTAATTTCAGCCATTTTGCCGGGCTCCACCACCAGCGTGAACCGCTCCTGCGACTCGCTCACGAAAATTTCCCAGGGCCGCAGGCCGGGGTACTTCAACGGCACTTTTTCCAGCTCCACCACCGCGCCACCCGAGATGCCCGCCAGTTCGCCCACGGACGACGACAGGCCGCCCGCGCCGTTGTCGGTGCTGCATTTCAGCAGGCCGCGCCGGGCGGCCAGCAGCAGGAAATCCATCGCCAGCTTCTGGGTGATGGGCGAGCCGATTTGCACGGCCGTGGCCGGGGCCGACTCGTCTAATTCAATCGAAGAAAACGTCGCGCCGTGGATGCCGTCCTTGCCCACCCGGCCACCGGCCATGATGATGCGGTCGCCGGCGTCAATCTTCTTCTCCCACGAGTCCAGCCCGGCGAATTGCATGGGCATCACCGCGCCGGTGCCGCAGTACACCAGCGGCTTACCGGCATATCGGTCGTCGAATACAATCGCGCCGTTCACCGTGGGCACGCCCGACTTATTGCCACCGTCCTCAATGCCCTTGCGCACGCCTTCCAGAATGCGGCGCGGGTGCAGCTGCCCGGTCAGCAGCGGCCCATCAAATTCGGGATTGCCGAAGCACAGCACGTTGGTATTGAACAGCAGCCGCGCGCCCCCGATGCCGGTGGCCAACGGGTCGCGGTTGTTACCCAAAATGCCCGTAATAGCCCCGCCATACGGGTCAATGGCCGAGGGCGAGTTGTGCGTTTCCACCTTCCACACGAACAGCGAATCGGGGTTGATGCGCACGGCCCCGGCGTTGTCCGAAAACACCTTAATCAGCCAGTCGTTGCCGTTGGCGCGCAGCTGGCGGTCCACTTCCGAAGTGGCGTCTTTGATGTAGGTTTTGAAGAGCGAGTCGACCTGCTTCGTCTCACCCGTTGCCAGGTCCTTATAGTTAATGAGCGCCGAGAACTCCTTATGCTTGCAGTGCTCCGACCATGTCTGGGCGATAATTTCCAGCTCGCAATCGGTAGGGTCGGCGGGCAGGCCGGCGGCTTTCCGTTCCGCCTGCGTTTCAGCGGCGGCGAAGTAGTCGCGCACGGCCCGCATTTCCTCCAGGTTCAGGGCGTAGATGTTTGCCTTGGAGAGCTGCACCAGCTCCGTATCGGTGCGGCCGGTGAGCGAGATGACTTCGGTAATAGCTTCCGCGCCGCCGCCGGGGCGCGGCGTGTAGTCGCGGATGCCGTCGGCCACGCGGCCCACTTCGAGCCAGTTGATGAGCTTGTTGCCGAGCAGTTCCTCCGCAATGCGGCGCAGGTCGGGGGCCGGCAGGTCGTTTTCGAGCAGGTAGAGCTTCTTGCTGAAAATATGCTGGGTGTGCACGTCCAGCGGCTCGTTCAGCAGGTCGGCGAGGGCATTTTGGGCGGAGGTGCCTTCGTCGTCGGTCACGCCGGGGCGGCGGGCGACGAGGATGTAGGTGGCGAAGCTTTCGGCGGCGGTCAGCTCGTTCACCTATGTGTACTTCAGCAACTACGGCTGTCCCGAGACCGACACGCGGGCC
>JANNDE010000649.1:0-1482 GCA_031387395.1 Hymenobacter sp. | reverse complement strand
CGGCGCGCTGGCCATGCCGCACGGCTACGAGGAAGACCGCAATCAGGACGCCAAAGTGGTGGAATGCCTGCACATCAGCCACCTGATGGAGCGGGCCGGGGAGTTCGACCTCATTCACAACCACTTTGACTTTCTGCCCCTCACCTACTCCCGGCTGATTGCGCCGCCGATGGTGACGACCATCCACGGCTTTTCGTCGGCGAAAATCCTGGCCGTGTACGAGAAGTACGCCGCCACATCGGCCTACGTCTCCATCAGCCACGCCGACCGCAGCCCGCGCCTGCCCTACGCCGCCACCGTCTACAACGGACTCCGAGTAAGCGACTTCGACTTTACAGAGAAGCCCGATGACTACCTGCTATTTTTCGGCCGCATTCACCCGGATAAGGGTCCGGCCGAGGCTATTGAGATAGCCCGGCGCAGCGGCAAGCGGCTTTTTCTGGCGGGCCTGGTGCAGGACGAGGCTTACTTTCACGAGCGGATTGAGCCGCTGCTCAGCGACGCGGTGGTGTTTCTGGGACTGGCCGGGCCCGCGCAACGCAACCGGCTGGTGGGCCACGCCCTGGCTTTGCTGCATCCCATTTGCTTCGACGAGCCGTTTGGACTGAGCGTGGCGGAGGCCATGCTGTGCGGCACGCCCGTTATCGCCTTCAATCGCGGGGCCATGCCGGAATTAATCCAGCACGGCCAAACGGGCTTTTTGGTAAACACCGTGGGGCAGGCCGTGGAGGCAGTGCAGCAGTTGGGCGACATCAGCCGCGCCGCCTGCCGGGCGTGGGCCAGCACCAACTTCTCGCAGGAGAAGATGGCGGTAGATTATCTGGCGTTGTATAAGCAACTGGTGCAAAACCCTTACACCGCCGAGCACTTGTCCAGCAGCTTTTCCAGCAACGAGGCCAGGTCCACCGTCACGAACGAGGAGCAATAGTCAGATAGCCCGTAGGGAATGACCAGCTTGCCCTGGTGGATGATGGAGCCGCAGGAATACAGCACGTTGGGCACGTAGCCCTCGCGCTCCTCCTTGTTCGGGATGAGCAGTGGCTCGGCGAGCCGGCCGATTTCAATGCCGGGGTCTTCCAGGTCGAGCAGGCTCACGCCCAGGCAGTAGCGGCGCATGGGCCCCACGCCGTGGGTGATGATGAGCCAGCCGTGCGCGGTTTCGATGGGCGAGCCGCAGTTGCCAATCTGGATGAACTCCCAGGTGCTTTTGGGCTCCTGAATCTGCACGGGCTCCTGCCAGATGTTGAGGTTGTCGGAGTACATGAGGTAGTTGCTCCAGCCGTCGATGCGCGACATCATGACGAAGCGCCCCCCGATTTTACGCGGAAACAGCGCCAGGTTCTTGTTGCGGGCCCCGGCCCCGTGCAGCGGCATGCCCCGGAAGCTGTAGAAGTCGCGGGTCATGAGCAGCTTGGGCGCAATATTGAACCCGTCGTAGGCCGTGTAGGTGGCATAGTACACGATGCCGCCGTCGGCCTCCAT
>JANNDE010000645.1:0-14540 GCA_031387395.1 Hymenobacter sp. | reverse complement strand
GAACAGAATCGTTGAGAGATGTTGACGCGAATCGTTCAACGACGAGACGCAAAGATGCGCCTCTACACCTTATTGCTTCCCCGCCGCCAGCGACTTATAAATCACCTCGTGAATGCGGGTGCGGATGTTGTACTGGCGCAGCTTGTTGTTGCCGGCATCGGGGTACACGCGGTTGGAGAGGAAGACGTAGAGGATGCCGTTTTCGGGGTCCATCCACACGCAGGTGCCGGTGAAGCCGGTGTGGCCGAAGGTGCTGGCCGGCGCGAGGTTGCTGGTGGGGCCTTCGGGCTTGCTGGGGTCGCCGTGGTCCCAGCCCAGGCCGCGACGGCCGCCGGCCGTTTGCGGGCGGGCAAACTCCGAGACGACGGGCGAGGCGAAGAACTGCGAGCCGCCGTAGCGGCCGTTCTGCAGGTTCATCTGCATCAGCACGGCTAGGTCGTTGGCGGTGGCGAAGAGGCCGGCGTGGCCGCCCACGCCGCCCACGAGGGCCGCGGTTTGGTCGTGCACGGTGCCCTGCAGCTGCTCGCGGCGGTAGTATGTGTCGTTTTCGGTGGGCGCGATGCAGCTCTTGGGGAAGCGCTGCAGGGGGTTGTAGGTCATGCTGCCCAGGCCCAGCGGGCGGTAGAAGTTATCCTGCAAATAGCCTTCAATCGGCTGCCGCAAAATTTTCTCGCACACCCGCTTCATCACCATAAAGCTTAGGTCGGAGTATTCGGTCGGGTACCGGCCCTTGATTTTGGGCAGCAGGCTGGAGCGCATCGTCCAGGCCCAGACGGAGTCGTCGGCGGCCTTGGTACTGTACTCGCCGGGTGCTACCTCGTTGGGGAAGTCGTCGGAGCGGGTGCTGGCGTAGAACGTGGGCTTGAAGCGGCCATCGTGCAGGGTGCGCTCCCAGGTCGGGATGCCGGGCTTGAGGCCCGCCTGGTGCAGCAGCACGTCGCGGATGGTCATGTCGCGCTTGTTGGTGCGGGCCAGCTCGGGCAGGTAAGTGGCTACTTTCTCATCCAGCACCAGCTTGCCCTGGTCTTTCAGCGACATCACGGCTTGCAGGGTGCCGGCCACTTTGGTCACCGAGGCCAGGTCGTAGAGCGTGCTGCTCGTCACGGGCTGGGTCTGGTCGTAGGTGCAGTAGCCGTAGCTCTGGTCGAACACCACGGTGCCGCTTTTGGCCACCAGCACCTGGCAGCCGGGGGCGGCGGCATAGGTCTGGCTTTCGAGGGCGATGTTGTCAATCTGGGCCAGCACGCGCGAGTCGAGGCCCTGGCTTTCGGGGGCGGCGTAGCGCAGGCGGTGCAGGTCGAGGGTGGCCAGGCTGGTGTTCACGCGCATGGTGGGCGACACCGTGACGGGCAGCTTGCCCCGCGCCGGCAGCGCCCCAAACAGCACCTGCGGCACCACCAGCTGCGCGGCGTAGTGGTCCTCGTAGCCGCAAACCAGGGTGCGGGCGCTTTCCAGAAACTTCAGCGCGTAGGCATTGCCCATGGCCACCACTACGGTTTTCAGCTTAGCGTTGGCCTGCAGCTGCTTGATGAATTTCAGCGCGCCGTCGCCCAGGCCATAGCTGTGGCTGGGTGTGTTGTTCATGTTGTGCAGGCTCACCACCACCACGTTGTAGGCGGCGAGGCGGCTGGCAATGCGGGCAAACGTCGAGTCGGGGGCGTAGCGGTCGGGCACGGCGTACACCGGGCCGGGCTGGTACTTGTTGAAAATAGTGGCGTACGGGCCCTCGGCCTGCGTGCCGATGGTGATGGCCGCGATGCGCAGCGTATCGAGCCGCCGGAAGGGCAGCAGGTTATCGTCGTTTTTGACTACCGTCACGGCGTGCTCAAAAATCTGCTGGGCCAGCACCTTCGTTTTGGGCTGGTTGAGGCTGTCGCGCAGCGTCCGCATGTTCACGGGCTGATAGTGGTTGAGGCCCGCCCAGTACTTGGCCCGCAGAATTTTCTTCACGCGCAGGTCCAAATCTTCCTGCTTAAGCGTGCCGGCCGCCACCGCCTCGCGGATGCGCAGCAGGGCCGAGGGCACGTCTTCCGAAAACAGCAGCACGTCGTTGCCGGCGGCCAGGGCCAGGGCATCCAGCTCGCCGTCCTTATACAGCTTGCTCACGCTCCGCATGTTAAGCGCATCGGTGAACACCAGGCCCTTAAAGCCCATCTTGTCCTTCAGCAGGTCGGTCACCAGCGCGTGCGAGAGCGTGGTGGTCTTGGCGTCCGTCGTGTCGAAGAGCGGCATGTAGAGGTGGGCCACAATCACGCCCATCACCCCGGCCTCGAACGACTGCTGGAAGGGCACCAAATCCACTTCGGTGAGGCGGGCCAGGTCGGTATTGATAACCGGCAGGGCCACGTGCGAGTCGGTATCGGTGTCGCCGTGCCCGGGGAAGTGTTTGGCTACGGCTAGCACCTGGTTATCCTGCAGGCCCTTGATGTACTGCAGGCCCAGCGCCGCCACGCGGTTCTGGTTTTCGCCAAACGAGCGGTTGCCGATGACCGGGTTGCCGGGGTTGGAGTTCACGTCGAGCACCGGCGCGAAATCGACGTGCACGCCCAGGGCGCGCATTTTGCGGGCAATGTCGCGGCCCATCTGGTACACGTATTTGGGGTCGTCCATCGCGCCCAGCGTCATCTGCTTGGCGTAGTGGGCCGAGGAGTCGAGGCGCATATCGAGGCCCCATTCGGCATCCATGGCCACGAGCAGGGGCACTTTGGCGGCGGCCTGCAAGCGGTTGGCCATGACGGCCTGGCGCCTGGGGCCGCCTTGCATAAACATCACGCCCCCAATGTTATAGTTGCGCACCAGTCGCTCGATGCGTTCCACGTGGCTGCGGTCCTTATTCGAATAGGCGGCTACCATGAAAAACTGGCCCAGGCGTTGGTCGGGGGTGAGGGAGTTGAACACGCTGTCGACCCAGGCCGTTTCGACCGGTCCCGAGGGCAGCGGGTCGCCGGGCATTTTCTTTACGTCGGCAAACGACAGCAGCAGGCCTGCCATCAGGACCAAAGTGGCCACGCTGAGCTGGAAAGGGATGCGCATCAGCCCCGTAGGGTTGGTGGGTTGAGTCAAGGGGCAAACGGGCCGCGGGGGCCGTACTTTTGTCGTGAGGTACTGCGGAACCCGCCCGCCGGGTTTAGTGGTTCCGAAGCGGACGGTGGCCAACTCAAATCAGGTAATCGGAAAAGCGGCGAAACAACAAATTCCCACGCCACTGACTCTCTGATACTGCCGGCCGTTCCAGCCGCGAAGGTACGCAGAAAACCGCCTAGCGGGTTGATAACGAAACGGTTTTCTGCTTATTGTTTTTTACGTTCCAGTCTGTTTACGTGCTGGTTAGCTGTTTGATTTAGCAGGTTGCGGCTTTAGCCGTTGCCTCGTTCTTTTTCGGCGCAAGCTGAAGCATGCGCTATACTCTATGCCCGATATCATTCACCTGCTTCCCGAATACCTCGCCAACCAGATTGCGGCCGGTGAGGTGGTGCAGCGCCCCGCCTCGGTGGTGAAGGAGCTGCTGGAAAATGCCGTCGATGCCCACGCCACCCAGGTGCAACTCATTGTGAAAGAGGCCGGCAAGCAGCTGGTGCAGGTGGTGGATAACGGTGCCGGCATGTCGCCCACCGACGCTCGCATGAGCCTGGAGCGCCACGCCACGAGTAAAATTCGCAGCACCGAAGATTTATTTAAAATTCGCACCCTGGGCTTCCGGGGTGAGGCGCTGGCCAGCATCGCGGCGGTGGCGCAGGTCGAAATCCGCACCAAGCAGCGCGAGCATGATACCGGCACGCTGCTGCTCGTGGAGGGCTCCCAAATCACGAGCCAGCAGCCCACCGCCTGTCCCGACGGCACCAGCATCGCCGTCAAAAACCTATTCTTCAACGTGCCCGCCCGGCGCAACTTCCTCAAGAGCAATGCCGTGGAGATGCGGCATATTCTCGACGAGTTTCAGCACGTGGCGCTGGCGAACCCGCAGATTGCCTTTTCGTTGTATCAGAACGACTTGGAGGTCTTCAGCCTGCCCGCCGGCAAGCTCAGCCAGCGCATTGTGGCGCTGCTGGGCAACGGCTACAAGGAGCAGCTGGCGGCCTGCGAAGAGGTGACGCACTCGATTTCGGTGCGCGGCTTCGTGGGCAAGCCCGAGTCGAGCAAAAAGAGCCGGGGCGACCAGTTTTTCTTCGTCAATAACCGCTTTATTCGCTCGGCCTACCTCAACCACGCCGTGCTGGCGGCTTATGAAGGCCTGCTGGCCCGCGACACGCACCCGTTTTACGTGCTGTTTCTGGAACTCGACCCCAAGGCCATCGACATCAACGTGCACCCTACGAAGGCGGAAATCAAGTTCGAGGACGAGAAAACCGTATACGCCGTGGTGCGCGCTGCCGTGAAGCAGAGCCTGGGCCTGCACAACATCGCGCCCTCGCTCGACTTTGAGGGCGACGTGAACTTCGCGCCCATCCGCCCGCTGCGCGCCGGCCGCGCCGCCCCCGATACCGACGACCACCTGCCCGCGCCCACGCCCGCCGCCCGTGCCGCCGCCTACGAGGCTCCCACGCCCAACCGAAATACCAGCAGCAGCAGCAGCTCCGGCTTCGGTAGTTTCAACCCCGAAACCCGCCGCGACGGCTTCGAGCGCGAGCTGCCGCCGCGCCCCACCGAGCAGGCCCGCCGCGAGCTCGAAGCCTTCTATCGCGAGCTGGGCCAGCCCGTGCGCGAGAATGCCGGCATCGACCCCGTCACGGCCCGCAGCTTTGAAGCGGCTGCCGCGCCGGTTGCGCCGCTGCCTTCAGCGGCAGTTTCGGGCGAAAGCGGCCAACCCGATTTTTCGCTGGGCCTGACGATGCCCGAGCCCGCCGCCCGGCCCGCCACGGCCCGTGAGGGCGGCTCCGGCAGCCGCGCCGTGCAGGTGCAGCAGCGCTTCGTGCTGGTGCCGGTGAAGTCGGGCGTGCTGCTGATTGACCAAGAGGCGGCCCGCGAGCGCATCCTCTACGAGCAGTACCGGCAGGAGCTGGAGCGCGCCGTGGGCACCTCGCAAACGCTGCTTTTTCCGCGCACCGTCACGTTTTCGCCGGCCGATTTCGCGGTGCTGCGCGAGCTCACCGAGCCGCTGCATGCGCTGGGGTTTATCTTCAACGAGTTCGGGCCCAGTACCATTGCCGTGGAAGCCATTCCGGCTGGCATGCCCGCGCAGGACGAAAAAGAGCTGCTTGAAAGCCTGATTGAGCAGTTCCGCACCACGTCCGGGCCGCTCAAGCTCGACCAGCGCGAGGGGCTGGCCCGGGCGTTGGCCCGCCGCGTGGCCGCCAACACGGCCGCCGCCCGCCTGCCCGAATCCGAGCTCAGCGCCCTCGCCGACCGCCTCTTCGCCTGCCAGACGCCCGGCTACACGCCCGACGGCCGCAAAACCCTGGTGCTGCTCGATGGCCAGCAGCTGGCCGACTTCTTCCGTAAGTGAGTTTGCTTTGAAAATCGAAAAACGTCATGCAGAGCGCAGCGAAGCATCTTGCTTGAGGCAGTATCCAATCGTTTCAACATCGTTAACCAGTGGCAGTAAGCGAGATGCTCCGCCGCGCTCTGCATGACGTTCTTCATTATCCCTTAGCTTCCAAACCCAGGCCCAGCCCGGGCTGACTACTTTCGCCGAATGTTCAATCTCACTCCCACCGTTCGCAACCTGCTCATTGCGAACGTCCTTTTCCTCGTAGCCCAAAACAGTTTGCTGCCGCTGCTTACGCAGGTGGGCAGCCTATACCCCATTGGCTCGCCCTACTTTTTCCCGTGGCAGTTTTTTACCTATATGTTTCTGCACGCGAGTTGGGGGCATTTGATTTCCAATATGTTCGGCCTGATTTCCTTCGGGCCAATGCTGGAGCAGCGCTGGGGTGCCACGCGCTTCCTCACCTTCTGGCTGATTTGCGGCGTGGGCGCGGGCCTGCTTTACGAGGGCGTGCGCGGCTACGAGCTGCACAAGATGGAAGTGTCGCGGCAGGAGTTTCATCAAACGCCCACGGGCGGCGAGTTTGCCAGCTTCTTCCGCTCCTACTTCCCCGACGCTACCGGCTACGAAACCCTGGCCGGCGCGCTGGAGCGCAACCCCCAGAACCGCGAATACGTCGACGCCGCCACCCAGGCCGTGGACGGGGCCGTGACGGAAACTATCAACTCGCGCGGCGGTGGCATGCTGGGCGCATCCGGCGCGCTGTTTGGCCTGCTGTTCGCCTTCGCTTACTTATTTCCGAATACCGAGTTGATGTTATTATTCTTCCCGTTTCCCATTAAAGCGAAATATTTCGTGCTGCTCTATGGGCTTTATGAGCTCTACAGCGGCGTACACCGCACGCCCGGCGACAACGTGGCGCACTTCGCCCACCTCGGCGGCTTGGTTATCGGCTTCTTTGTAGTAAAATATTGGGAGGGCCGCCGCGAACGGTTTTACTAGCCGTTGGTTTAGCAAGAAGCGGGCGCGTTGCGCCGGCCGTCATTATCTGTTTACACTCCGCGATTCATGAGCATCGTTCAAGACATCCGCTCCACCTTCAACCGCCGCGACAACGCCCTGATGCAGCTCATCTGGCTAAACGTGCTGGTGTTTGCGAGCCTGATTCTGCTGAAGTTCATCCTCAAATTCAGCAGCGCCATCGGCTACTACCCCGCCGTGATGACGCAGGTGCAGGTATCGTCGGCGCTGCCGGTGCTGCTGCGCCACCCCTGGACGCTGCTCACCTACGCCTTCACGCACGAGGAGTTCTTTCACATCCTCTTCAATATGCTGAACCTGTACTGGTTCGGGCAGCTGGTGCGCGAGTACCTCGGCGACCGCCGGCTGGTGAGCATTTATATTCTGGGGGCGCTGGCCGGGGCCGTGTTCTTCCTGCTCACCTACAACTTCGTACCCGCGTTTCGGGAGGGCTTGGGCACGCCCATGGTGGGGGCGTCGGCGGCCGTGACGGCCATTATCGTGGCCGGGGCCACGCTGCTGCCCGACTACACGTTCATGCTCATCCTCATCGGCCCGGTCAAAATCAAGTGGATTGCGGCCGTGGTAGTCCTCATTTCGCTGGCCGGCGTGAACGGCGGCAACCCCGGCGGCGAAATCGCCCACCTGGGCGGCGCGCTGCTGGGTTTCGTATTCATCCGGCAGCTACAGGCCGGGCGCGACCTCGGCCGGCCGGTGCAGGTCGTCGGCAACTGGTTCATCCGCCTCACCAGCCGCCCGCCCGCCATGCGCGTGAGCAGCAGCCCGCGCCGCCCCGAGCCGGTCGCGGCCTCGGCCAATAGCCCGGCCCGCAAGCCCGCCGCCCCCGGCCAGCCCCTGCAGGACGAAATCGATACCATTCTCGACAAGATTTCGCGCTCCGGCTACGAAAGCCTGAGCAAGGACGAGAAGCAGAAGCTGTTTCGGGCCAGCCAGCAGTAGCGGGCGGGCGCTAGGCGCTCAGCCACTGCTTGGCCAGCTCCAGGTCCTTAAACAGCCGGATTTCGAGCTGGTTGCCCACGCGGGTCACCATTTCCTCGGCCGAGGCCTGCCCGAAAATACCTGGCGATACGATGAGCGCGAAGCGTTTCAGACCCAGCTTCAGTACCTGCGGCATCCAGCTGGCAGCAATCCAGTCGTTGGCCGAATTCCAGGAGCCGATGACCTGGCGGTTGTCATTCAGCATGCAAGCACAGCGGTTTTCGCGCAGAAACTCAATGGTGGCCTGGCAGCCCTGGATGACTTTATCGGTGGGCAGCACCCCCATCCAGTTGTTGTAAATCCACTGGTTGGCCGTATCAAATTCGATGGTCAGAAATATTTTGTCGAACGAGTTGGTCAGCGTGGTTTTCATGAGGCGCGTTGGTAGTCAGGAATATTGCAAAGTAAACATATTTTCCGGCAGTTCGTCGCTGGGTAGTGCAAACAAATAATTAAACCGAAAAAAGGCCGATGCTATGCAGCATCGGCCTTTTTTGATTGTCTGACCGCTGCTTACGCGGCCGTAGCAGCGCTCATTTTGTCGAGCGCGTCCATCACCTCTTTCACGTGGCCGCGCGAGGTTTCGAGCATTGCCTTTTCCTCGTCATTCAGCTGGAGCTCAATCACGCGCTCCACGCCGTTTTTGCCCAGGATAACCGGGGCCCCAAGGTACACGCCGTTGATGCCGTACTCGCCCTGCAGCTCGAGGCACACCGGGAACACGCGGCGCTGGTCGCGCACGATGGCTTCGACCATTTGCGCGGCGGCCGCGCCGGGCGCGTACCAGGCCGAGGTACCCATCAGCTTCACCAGTTCGCCGCCGCCCTGGGCGGTGCGCTGCACGATGGCATCGAGCTTGGTCTTGTCAATCAGTTCGGTAACGGGAATACCACCCACGGTGGTGTAGCGGGGCAGGGGCACCATGGTGTCGCCGTGGCCACCCATGAGCACCGCCTGAATGTCTTTCGGGCTCACGTTCAGAGCCTCGGCCAGGAAGGCGCGGTAGCGGGCCGTGTCGAGGATGCCGGCCATGCCGAACACCTTTTCGCGGGGCAGCTTGGCAGTAAGGTGGGCCTGGTAGGTCATCACGTCGAGCGGGTTGCTCACGATGATGATGATGGCGTTGGGGGAGTGGGCCACCACCTGCTCGGTCACCGACTTCACGATGCCGGCGTTCACCGAAATCAGGTCGTCGCGGCTCATGCCGGGCTTGCGGGGCAGGCCCGAGGTAATCACCACCACATCCGAATCGGCCGTACGGGCGTAGTCGTTGGTTACGCCCACGGTGCGCGAGTCGTAGCCGATAATCGGGGCTTTCTGCCAGATATCGAGAGCTTTGCCTTCGGCAATGCCTTCCTTGATGTCAACCAGCACAATTTCGTTGGCAATTTCACGGGTGGCGAGCACGTCGGCGCAGGTTGCGCCCACGTTGCCGGCTCCGACTACGGTAACTTTCATAGAGAGAGTGGTTGGGGGTTGGGAGGTTTTGGGGCAAAAGTACGGCCGGATGGCGCAACCCATTGCCAACCGCCCCGGGCTTTTTAGCGGCCCCCGACCAGAATTAGGGTTGCCCCACTTTTTCGGTGCTATTCGCTACCAGGTGGTGCACAGCGTCAGCAGGCATTGCCGGGGGCGCAGGCGGTAGTCGTTCTGCACCAGCACAAACGAGCTGACGGAGCTGCTTTGATAGATGGAAGTATCGAACAGGTTGCTGACTTTCAGTTCGATATCAGTTTTTCGGGCCACTGGTAACGTGTAGCGATAGGCGGCATCAAAAAAAGCGTTGTGCACGGCCGGCCCCAGCGCCTGACTGCGGTAATATTCGGCATCGAGTAGCAGCAGGTGGCGCTCGGCCACAAACCACGACGCGCTGGCGTGCTGCTGGTGCAGCCAGGTGCCCGCGTCAAAGCCGCCTGTGCCCACCCGGTTGCGCAACGCGGTCAGCGAGGCTGAGTAGCTCAGCCCGCCCCAGGCAAAGGTGTTGGCCGTAGCCTTGCACCGGGCCGTGGCACTCTGCGAGGTAGCCGTGATGAACTCATTGTTGAGCACCAGGGGCTGCCGGTTGAGGTTGCCGCTAAGCTGGGCTTCCACGGTGGTTTTCCAGGCATCGATAAAGTTGCTGGCGCTGGCCGTTACCAGCTGCAGCTGGCTATGGTTGGCGTAGTCGATGGCCACGGTGATAAGCGTGCCATCGGGGCGCACCAGGGTGCGAGGCAGCTGGTTGCGTTCGAACCGGCTGTAGCCGTAGGTGAGCTGGGAGAACCAGGTCGTGAGCGGATTCTCATAGAAAAGGCCAGCCTGCACATCCCAAGTGCGCGTGAGTACCAGCGGGGCGGCGTTGCGAGCCAGGGTGCGGTAGTCGCGCAGCAGGTAGCCGTACTGCAGCAGCTGGGCGCTGCCAAACGCGTTGGTCAGGGCCGCGCTGGCAGTGGCATGCCACAGGGCGCTCAGCTCGTAGCGGGCCGATGCCTGAAACTCGGGGGCCAGCAGCTGCCGCTGCTGCTGGGCCGCTAAAGGCGCATCGGCCGCCCCGAAGGTGCGGAAGCTAAGGGGCAGGGCCAGCTCCAGGTGCCAGCGTGGGGTTTTGTAATCGGCCCGGACTTCGGCATAGTAGCGGGCCTGGCGCGCCGCAAGGTGGTTGCGCAGCGTGTCGGCCGCCGGCCCCGGCCCGGGCTGGCGCGTCAGGACCGAGCGCAGGCGGCTGAGCTCCTGCGTGCAGCCGGCCGTGTAGGCCCAGTGCCAGCGCCCGCTGGCCAAGGTCCGGACGGTGAGGGTGTTGGCCGTGTACAGGGTGCGGGCCTGGGCCTGCTGGCGCGCTTGCTCGTAGGGCTGTCCGCCCGCCAGGCTGGCCACCAGCGGGCCGGGGCTCACCGTTAGCTGCTGGCTGGAAGTTGCCAGGGTCGCTACCGAGCGCAATTGCATCAGGTAGTGCGGCCCCAGGGGCCGCACCAGCTCCAGCCGGTTGCTGAGCACAAAGGCTGGGAGGCTGGTGTATTGCCGCACCGGCTGCGCGGTATCCGCTAACTGTGCGGTACCCGCTTGCGCATCCCAGCTACCCGCTAAGCTGACGGTGTTTTTTAGGTAGAAGTCCGTCGCGTTGCGCTCGTAGCCCAGGTCCGTGGTCAGGCGCTGCACCGTTAGGATGTTGCGCTTGCGTTCGTCGATGACCACCGCCGGCCCATCGGGCACCGAGTAGCGGGTGCGGGTGCCGCCCGTCTGCATCTGCTCGTCGCGCAGGCAAGCCACGTTGAGGCGCAGCTGCGCCTGGTGCGGCAGCGGCAGCAGGTGGTTGGCCGTGAGTAGCTGGGCCCGGCTGAAAAGGTAGCGCCCCGAGGCCAGCGGCGGCGGGCTTAGGGCCTGAATTCCCACCAGCGTCGGCAACTGCTGGCCGGGCTCCGTGAGGGTGGCATCGCCGAGGCGCTGCACGTCGGCGGCCAGGTCGCGGCCCGTGTTGCTGGCCTGGTAGGTGTCGAGGAGCTGCTGCCGGGGCGTGAACAGCATGGGGGCCAGGCTTAGGTCCTGGCACGCGGGCGTGGCACCCCCGCCCAGCCGGGCTTGGCCGGTCAGGGTCACTTTTTTCTTCAGGCTGATGTTCAACGAAGCCTGCTCCGAAGCTTGTACGCCGCGCAGCGCGGCCACCGGCTGGTGGCGTTTCAGCACCTGCACATCCAGCACGGCATCGGCGGGCAGGTTGTTGCTGGCCTGGTTGTAGCGGGTTTCCAGCAGGTCGGCCCCGTTGATGTAGAATTTCTGAATGGGCTTGCCCTCGTAAAGAATGCGGCCGTCTGTTTCTACGGCAATACCCGGCAGCTTTTTCAGCACGTCGGCAATCACGCGGTCTTGCCGGCCGGCAAACGAGGCCACGTGGTAGCTCAGCGTGTCGCCCTCGCGGCGCATGGGCGGGGCTTTCACCGTTACCTCCGTCAGCTTGGTGGCACTGGCTACCAGGGTCAGCAACAGCGGCTGCGGGCGGTTGGCCACCGTGCGGGTCATTTCCGCAAAGCCCAGGGCGCGTACGCTCAGCCGCAGCGAGTCCGCCTTAGCCGGAGTATCGATGGCAAAATGACCCGCCTCATCCGTCATGCCCACCCCCACGCTCTCATCGTCCCGGAGCAGCAGCACCTCCACCAGCGCCCCGGGCACCGGCTGCCGCTCGGCCGTGAGCGCCTGGCCCCGCAACACCGTTTGGGCACGCGCCATGTAGCAGCTACTGATAAGCCAAAGCAGGCAGCAGAAAAGGAATAGCCCGGACACGGATAGCCGTTATTGCAGGGAGCACGTCGGCCGCCAGCGGAAAGTGTTCGAAAAGAGTGCGAAAAGCTATTTCAGCTCAATTGGGTTGTTCCGGTTTTTTATTTTACTCAGCAGGCTCTGACGCTGCTGGGGCGAATTCGGGACGTTGTAGCCCGTCTGGTTATTGGCAATCTGGTAAAGCTCTTTAATCTGCCCCGCGTAAATTTCGCGCACGGTAGCCGGAATGGTGAAGGTGGGATAAGCGGGCAATACTATCTGGTTAACTGCCGAAAATTTCTGAAAAGTAGTGAGCTTAAAGTGATAATCCTGGCGGGCATCGCTGATATCAATAATTAAACCCGGTAACCCCGAGAATTTATAAGGACCATCGGCAAAGGGCAGCTGGCGCGTAAACCAGGCCGTGTAAAATCTTCCGGCGTAGCTAGTGGTTGCTTTCTGGCAGGGATAGCCACTAACAGTAGCCGTGTCTGCGGATAATATCTTCCATTTTAAGTCAGTGATTTTGGTGGTCTGCTCGTAGTATTTGTTGCTGATTTCCTCAATGTACAAGTTCCTCCCCTCTGCATAGCGCTTGTAGATTAGATAGGTGTTCTGCGGGCGGGGTATAGTCCCAATCCGGTCGAACAAATCCTGGATGTCCTGGTGAGTGCTACTCATCGTCAGGGTATTGATAAGCGAATCCTCTTGTGCCGCTACTACATTGTAAAAGCAGGATGCGAAAGAATTTATATCCAGATTCATGTTATCTGTCTTACGACTAGTATTAGTTGAATCAGGGCGGTAATCTAGTTGATAAACAGCTCGATAATCAACTCTGTTGGGACGAGTTGCCATATTATGGGTCTGTCCAAATGCTGTGTAGTAAGAAAATAATTCTAGAACTATGACCAGTATTGTTCGTTGTAAATGCATTGAGAGCCTGTTAAAAATTAGTGTTTTTGAATATTCTCACTGCTCAAACAGGCCAGAATCAGCCATTTTCATCTCCAGCTAAGTAAGCTTGCCTCTACAAAAGTGCCCTTTGCTGCAGCAAAGGGCATGGCGAAACATAGTGATTCCAGAATTTTTGACAGGCTCTTAGAGGCGGATTGTGAAAGCAATTTAATTTTTTTTAAAAGTCAAATAAATCAATGTGTTATCGCCGAAATAAATTTTGCTAAAGTCGATAACTAACACGTTATCAAACGAAAAATTATTCTTCGTTTAATTGCGTTAGTTATCAATCGGCACGGTTCGGGCGCGATTATAGGACGTAACTAACTGGCTGGCTGCATCGGTAGCAGCGAATTGCACAAACGCACGAAAGCAGGATTGAATCAGCCGACATTGAACGCGAAGCTACGATTTGCACACTACAGGCGCTGCACCGTGAGCACCCGCTCCGTCCTATCTTCCACCTTGAACCGCTCATCGACGCGCCAACCCACCACCCAGCAGATTTTGCCATCGGCCGAGGTGAGCACGCGCACCTCGTCTTTCAGGTTCAGGGGCACTTTCTGGTCGATGAGGAAGTCGCTGAGCAGCTTCTTGCCCTTCATGCCCAAGGGCATAAACCAGTCGCCTTCCTGCCAGCGGCGCAGCGTAAGCGGGAATTTGATTTTATCCGCATCGAGCGCCGCCGTGCTTTTTGAGCGCGGAATGACGAAGTCGGGGCCGATTTCGCGCAGCTCGGCGCGCAGGCGCAGGCCGTCGGCCAGCAGGTCGGTTTGGCCGGCCGCCAACTGAAAGGTGCCGAACTGCGACGTGCGGCGTGGCGTGATGACCAGGTTTTCGCGGTCCTTCACCAGCCGGTGGGTGGGCGAGTCGAAGCGCCGGCCGCTTTCGCCGCCAAACGCGCCTACAATGTCCTTCACCACCGGCCAGGCAAAGCCGAAGGGACGCAGGATTTCGTGCAGCACCAGGGCGGTGGCGGCGGTTTTTTGCAGCGTGGCGATGTTGAGGTAGGTCACTTCGGCCTCGTCGCGGCGGGCCTGGGCGGCGGTGTCGGCCACGTAGCGGCGCACGATTTCCTCGGCGCCGCCCACGCGCTCGGCGGTGCCGGCCATGGTTTCATCCAGGCTCGGGTTGATTTCGCGCAGCACGGGCAGCACCTCGTGGCGCAGCAGGTTGCGCTGGTACATGGGGCTGTCGTTGCTGTCGTCTTCGCGCCAGCGCAGGCCGCGCTCCACCAGGTACTCGTGCAGGTCGTCGCGCCCCAGCCCCAGCACCGGCCGGATGACGTGCCCGTTCTTCACCTGAATGCCATGCAGACCGGCCAGGCCGGTGCCGTGCGTCAGGTTCAGCAGCATGGTTTCGGCCTGGTCGCGCTGGTGGTGGGCGGTGGCGATGTAGGCCAGGCCCTGCGTTTCGCGCACCTGCTCAAACCAGCGGTAGCGCAGCAGGCGGGCCGCCATCTGGGTCGAAATGCCTTCCTGGGCGGCAAATTCCTTGGTTCGGAAAAACTCGGCGAAGTAGGGGAGGCCGTACTGCTTGGCCAGCTTGCGCACAAACTGCTCGTCGGCGTCGGCATCTTCGCCGCGCAGGCCGAAGTGGCAGTGTGCCACCGCCACCTGCGCCCCCAGCCGGTGCAGCACATCGAGCAGCACCACCGAGTCGAGGCCGCCGCTCACCGCTACCAGAATAGGGTCGGTTTCGAGGTTGAAAAGCTGGTGTTCGGTAATAAACTGGCGGACGGAATCGAGCATAACAGGGAAATGATGGCGGGGCAAAAGTACCACGGCGGCGTGACCTCACCCCCGGCCCCTCTCCTCAGGAGAGGGGAGCCTAACGAATTTTTCGCAGTTCAAGGCATGGATTTTAATGCTGTCGTGGCTCCCCTCTCCTGGGGAGAGGGGCCGGGGGT
>JANNDE010000642.1:0-1187 GCA_031387395.1 Hymenobacter sp. | reverse complement strand
GCAGTAGTCGGCGCAGGCTTCGGCCGGGGCGTTGCCGAGCGGTGAGAGGCGGTTAGCATTCTCGTAGAAGGCGTCGAATCCGCTGATGCCGGTGCCGGCCGTGGTTTTGGTCGGCGACTGGCTGATGGTGTTTACGCGCACTTTTTTCAGCTTACCGAGGCGCTGACCGTAGCTGCGGGCAATACTTTCGAGCATGGCTTTGGCCTGCGACATATCGGTGTAGTCGAGGAAGGCACGTTGGGCGGCAATGTAGCTCAGCGCTACCACGGAGCCCCACTCGTTGAAGGCGTCCTGCTTCTCGGCCACGGCCAGCATCCGGTGCAGCGACATGGCCGACACGTCCAGCGTTTTCTGGTACCATTCGTAATTCAGCTCGCCGTAGTGCTTGCCCTTGCGGATGTTGGCGCTCATGCCAATGCTGTGCAGCACGAAATCGAGCTTGCCGCCGAGCTGCTCCTGCGCCCCCGAGAACAGCTTTTCCAGGTCTTCCATCGACGTAGCATCGGCCGGGATGATGGGCGCGTTGCACTGCTCCGAAAGCTTGTTGATCTCGCCCATGCGCATGGCCAGCGGGGCATTGGTGAGCACAAAGCGGGCGCCTTCGGCATGGGCCTTCAGGGCCACTTTCCAGGCAATGGATTCTTCGTTCAGCGCGCCGGAAATGATACCGACTTTGCCCGCGAGCAGGTTGTTTGACATCAGTTTTTGGTTATTCGTTGTTTGTTTTTCGTGGTTCGTGGCTAGTTGCAGGTTTCTACATACAACTTAGTTGTTCAGGTAAAGGAGCGTTGCCTTTATCACGACCCAAGTTTACAAATAACCACAAACTAAAAACGAACCACGAAAACCAAATTACGAAAAACGAGAACTCACCCTGCCATTTCCACGCCGCGCAAGGCCAGCAGCTCACGGGCGCTCTGGGTGGCGTGCAGGCTGGGCTTGGCGCCCGAAATCATCTGGGCAATTTCCTGGATGCGCTCGTCCAGGTTCAGGGGCCGGATGCAGCTCACAGTGCGGTCGGCGCGGTCTTCCTTGTACACGAAGTAGTGCGTGTCGCCGGCGGCGGCCATCTGGGGCAGGTGGCTGATGGCAATGAGCTGGTGCTTTTTGGCCATCTGCTGCATCTCCTCAGGGCATGATCGACGCCGTGCCACGGCGTGCTCGCGGGGTGGGTTGAAGACCTAGGT
>JANNDE010000701.1:0-1022 GCA_031387395.1 Hymenobacter sp. | reverse complement strand
CTGCAGCGCCTGGAAATCCAGATTGCCGACAAGAAAATCAAGGAGTCGCAGTACCAGATTGACGTGAAAAACGCCGAAATCAGCGGCACGAAGTCCAAACTTGACGAGCGCCGCAAGGACCTCGACAACAAAAAGGGCGAGCTCGACACCATTGTGGCCGAGAACGAGGAAGAGGAGCGCGGCCTGATGGCCCAGCGCGACGAAGCCACCAAGCCCGTCGAAGACCGCCTGCTGACGGCCTACACCCGCATTCGCGGCAACGTGCGCAACGGCCTGGCCGTGGTACTGGTGCGCCGCGATGCCTGCGGCGGCTGCTTCAACACGGTGCCCCCACAGCGCCAGGCCGACATCATCGCCCACAAGAAAATCATCGTCTGTGAGCATTGTGGCCGGGTTCTGGCCGATGTGGAAGCCCGCATTGTGTAGGTTGTACTGACGATTGAATTTGAAAAAGGAACGGCCCCGCGTCGTTCCTTTTTCTTTGTCTGAATAACGCAGATGGTATTTCTCGCTGAGGTTCGCCGAGGGTTACGCAGAGGTTCGCTGAGGTTGTTCTGGCTGCTGGTTCTAACCTCGGCGAACCTCAGCGCAGCCTTCAGCGAACCTCAGCGAGAAACCTATCAGCTGACTCCCACTCAGGCCCGGGCCTACGCCGAAGTACTGAAACTGCGCCCCGACGCCGTCCGGGCTTTGCTCAAAGACGCCTCCGCCGGCAGCCTGCTGGTACTTGATGCCGCCGCCATCACGGAGCTGCTCGTCACGCAGGATGCCAGCCGCTATGAGGCCACCGTGGCCGCCCAGGACCAGCGGCTGGCGCAGCTGGAAAAAATACCGGAGCAAGGCGCTCTGCGCGACTATGCGCGCGCCGAAATTCGGCTGCATCAGGCGGCGGCGCAGGTGGTGTTTGGCCATGAGGTGCAGGGCGCCTGGAGCTTACGGCAAACCTACCAGCAAATGGCGGCCGTGGTGAAGCGCTACCCAAACTACCTGCCGGCCCGCAAAACGCTGGGGCTGATGCAGTT
>JANNDE010000565.1:0-1824 GCA_031387395.1 Hymenobacter sp. | reverse complement strand
TCCCCGAGGAGAGGGGGCTAGGGGGTGAGGTGAACGCGGAGGTCGACCATTGCCTACGCCCCGCTGCGGTGTTGGAGCAGCTTGGCAATGAGACCGGTCCAGCCGGTTTGGTGGCTGGCGCCGAGGCCGTGGCCGTTGTCGCCGTGGAAGTATTCGTGGAACCAGAGGTAGTCGCGGAAGTTGGGGTCGTTTTGCAGCTGCTTGTCGTCGCCGAAACAGGCGCGACGGCCGGTTTCGGGGTCGCGCAGGAAGAGCTGGGTGAGGCGCTTGGTGAGGGCATCGGCCACTTCGAGCAGCGTGACGGTCGTGCCCGAGTTGGTGGGATATTTCACCTTGAAATCGTCGCCGTAGTAGTGGTGGAAGCGTTGCAGCGACTCGATAAGCAGGAAATTCATGGGCAGCCACACGGGGCCGCGCCAGTTGCTGTTGCCCCCGAAAAGAGTGGTTTGCGACTCGGCCGGCTCGTAGTTGACGGTAAACTGGGTTTCGGTGCCCCGGAAGACGAACGGGTGGGCCAGGTGGTAGCGCGAGAGGCTGCGGATGCCGTAGGGCGACAGGAATTCGGCCTCGTCCAACATCCTGGCCAGTAGCCGCTTCACGCGGTGGCCGCGCAGCAGCGAGAGCAGGTGGCGGGCCCCCTTGCAGGGTTCCTGCCAGCGCGACACCAGCGAAGCCAGCGCCGGCCGGTTGTCCAGAAACCAGTTCATGCGGGCCAGGAACTGCGGGGCGCAGGCCAGCGATTCCTCGTCAATCACTTCCACCGCGAACAGCGGAATCAGGCCCACCAGGCTGCGCACTTTCAGCAGCTCGTGGCCGCGGTCGGGCGTGTTCAGGGCATCGTAGTAGAACTCGTCCTCGTCGTCCCAGAGGTCCATGTGCTCGTTGGCCACGTTGGTCATGGCCTCGGCGATGTAGAGGAAGTGCTCAAAGAACTTGCTGGCCAGGTCCTGGTACACGGGGTTAGTTTTGCTGAGCTCCAGCGCGATGCGCATCATGTTCAGGGCGTACATGGCCACCCAGGCGGTGCCGTCGGCCTGCTCGAGGTAGCCGCCGAAGGGCAGCGGGGCCGAGCGGTCGAACACGCCGATGTTGTCGAGTCCCAGGAAACCGCCCTCGAAGATGTTGCGGCCGTCGCGGTCCTTGCGGTTCACCCACCAGGTGAAATTGAGGAGCAGGCGGTGGAACACGGTTTCCAGAAAATGCACGTCGCCGTGACCGCCACGGGCCTTCTGGTCCATTTTATACACCCGCCAGGTGGCGTAGGCGTGCACGGGCGGGTTCACGTCGCTCAGCTTCCACTCGTAGGCCGGCAGCTGGCCGTTGGGGTGCATGTACCAGTCGCGACACAGCAGCACGAGCTGGTTTTTGGCAAATTCGGGGTCGAGCTGGGCCAGCGGCAGGCAATGAAACGCCAGGTCCCAGGCCGCGTACCAGGGGTACTCCCAGGTATCGGGCATCGAGATGATGTGCTGGTTGTTGAGGTGCGGCCAGCCGGTGCCGTTGCGTCCCTCCAGGCGCTCGGGCGGCGGGGGCGGCAGCGCCGGGTCGCCGGCCAGCCACTGCGGCACATCGTAGTAGTAAAACTGCTTGCACCAGAGCATTCCCGCGAAGGCCTGGCGCTGCACGTTGCGCTCGTCGGCGTCGTGAATGCCGTGCTGCAACGCGGCGTAAAACTCGTCGGCCTCTTGGAGACGTTCCGCAAAGACCGTGTCGAAATCGGTGAAAGAAAGTAGGGCAGGCTTCCAGCCTGCCCGCGCCGACGCAGTCGGCGCAATGGGCTGACTGCTCGCGCTGACGCGCTTGCTGGGCAGGCTGGAAGCCTGC
>JANNDE010000562.1:0-10093 GCA_031387395.1 Hymenobacter sp. | reverse complement strand
CGACCAGGGCTACTCGCCCTGCTACCCGCGCCCCGACGTAGCCACCACTTTCCCGGCCGTGGCCGGCCGCGCGCCCTACACGCCCCACAACTTCGAGGGCGCTTTTTCGGGCCGCACCTTCACGCTGCGGCAGGCCCTGGCGCGGTCCATGAACTCCATCACGGCCTGGCTGGTGATGAAGCTGGGACCCGAAACCATTGCCACCTACGCCAAGCGCCTCGGCATCACCTCCCCCGTCGATGCCGTGCCGTCGATGGGCTTCGGCACGTCCGATTGCAGCATTTTTGAGCTGTGCGGCGTGTACTCCACCTTCGTGAACAAGGGTGTGCACACCGAGCCCATCATGGTCACCCGCATCGAGGACAAAAACGGCAACGTGCTGCGTGAGTTCGTGCCCCAGACCAAGGAAGTGCTCAGCGAAGAAACGGCCTTCATCATGACCAACATGTTGCAGGCCAGCACAACCGAGCCCGGCGGCACCAGCACCATCCTGCACACCGGCTTCAATTTTCCGACTGAAATCGGGGCCAAAACCGGCACCACCAGCAACTACTCCGATGCCTGGTTCATGGGCATCACCCCCGACCTCGTGTGCGGCATGTGGGTGGGCGGCGAAGACCGCAGCATCCACTTCCGCACCGGCACCTACGGCCAGGGCGCGCGCGAGGCCCTGCCGCTCTACGGCCTCTTCATGCAGAAGGTGTACAAGGACAAGAGCATTGGCCTCAACACCGGCCCCTTTCCCAAGCCTGCCGCCCCGCTCAGCATCGAAATCGACTGCTCGCGCTACTACGGCGGCCAGCGCGACACCATCCCCGCCGACCAGAAGATGCAGGTACCCGACGCGGGGGACCTGGACGACAAGGATATCTAAATCGCCCGCTATAACCGCCTGACTTGCCCTTTTCCTAAAGTGACCGGTGACTTTTGCCGGTCATTTTTTGTTATTTCCGTACGCTGAATTGCCGGCCTCTCCCTGCCGCATCTTCCGCCGAATCCGTCTAACTCTGCGCTATGGCCGCCAACCCCGAACTGCAAGCCCAAATCTCTGCCCTGCCCCACAAGCCCGGCGTCTATAAGTATTTCGACGATGAGGGCATCATCTACGTGGGCAAGGCCATCGACCTGCGCAAGCGCGTGAGCAGCTACTTCACTAAGAACGACCACAACAAGAAAACTCAGACGCTGGTCCGCAACATTAAGCGCCTGGAGTTTACCATTGTTGATAGTGAGTCCGATGCCTTCCTGCTCGAAAACAACCTCATCAAGCAGCACCAACCCAAGTACAACATCCTGCTGAAAGACGGCAAAACCTACCCCTTCCTCTGCCTCACCAACGAGCGGTTCCCGCGCCTCATCCCCACCCGCAACAAAATTGCCGACGGCTCGCGCTACTACGGCCCCTACGCCAACGGCACCGCCCTCAACGTGCTGCTGGAGCTCATCCGCGCCCTCTACCCCCTGCGCACCTGCAACTACAACCTGAGCGCGGCCAACGTCGAAGCCGGCAAGTTTAAGCCCTGCCTGGAGCTGCAAATCGGCAACTGCAACGCGCCGTGCATCGCCAAAGAGGATGAAGCCACCTACAACGCTTACATCCAGCAAATCCGCAATATCCTCAACGGCGACCTGCGCGTTCCCAAGCAATATTTCCGCGAGCGCATGAGCGCCGCCGCCCAGGATATGCAGTACGAGCTGGCCCACCAGTTCAAGGTGAAGCTCGATAAGCTCGAAGCCTTCCAGGCCAAGTCCACCATCGTGAGCGACACGCTCACCAACATCGACGTGTTTGCCATCGCTAGCAACGAGAAATCGGGCTTTATCACCTACCTCAAGGTGATGAACGGCAGCATCATTCTCACTCAATCCCTCGAGGTCACCAAAAAGCTGGACGAGGAAGACGCCGAAATCCTCGCCCCGCTCATCATGCAGCTCCGCCAGGAGTTCGAAAGCGAGTCGCGCGAAATCCTCACCAACGTAGCCGTCGAGCTGCCGCTACCCGGCACGACCCTCACCGTGCCCCAAATCGGCGACAAGCGCAAGCTGCTCGAACTGGCCATCAAAAACGTGCTTTACGCCCGCAAGGAGAAGGAAAGCATGAACGAAAAGAGCAAGGACAGCAGCGAGGTACGCATCATGGAAACCATCAAAAAGGACCTGCGCCTCACCGAGCTCCCCAAGCACATTGAGTGTTTCGACAACTCCAACTTCCAGGGCGATAACCCGGTGGCGGCCATGGTCTGCTTCCGCAATTCCAAGCCCAGCAAGCGCGACTACCGCCACTACCACATCAAAACCGTCATCGGCCCCAACGACTTCGACTCCATGTACGAAGTCGTGAGCCGCCGCTACCGCCGCCTGGTCGATGAAGGTGCCAGCCTCCCCCAACTCGTCATCGTCGACGGCGGCAAAGGCCAGCTCAGCATGGCCGTCAAGGCCCTGAAAGACCTCAACCTCTGGGGCCAGATTGCCATCATTGGCATCGCCAAGCGCCTCGAAGAAATCTACGTCCCCAACGACCCGCTGCCTATCTACATCGACAAGCGGAGCGAGTCCTTGCGCCTATTCCAGCGCATGCGCGACGAAGTGCACCGCTTCGGCATCACCTTCCACCGCTCCCGCCGCGACGCCGGCACCCTCAAAACCGAGCTCACCGATGTCAAAGGCCTCGGCCCCGTCACTGCCGAAAAGCTCCTCAACAAGTTCAAGTCCGTCAAAAAAATCCGCGAGCTAAGCGAGTCCGAGCTTATAACCGAAGTCGGCAAAGCCAAAGGCAGAATCCTCCAAGCCTACTTCGCCGAAAACGAAGCCCCCGCCCACCCCATGCCCCCCCGCCAACTCCCCAAGCCAGTTTAACCACCCAAATAAAAAAGCCCTCGCATCACTGCGAGGGCTTTTTTCATCTTAACAAAATCGACTACAAAATCCGTAAAATCCGCTTAAATCCGAAAAATCAGTGATTTAGAAGGACCACAGGTTGTACTCGTACTCAATCAAGTCGGCCGAAGTCTGCTGGGCTGCCAGAATGCCCTGCTGCGCCCCACCGTAGATGTCGTCCAGACGGCTGTCGCCGGCGTTCGACACTTTGGTGATGTAGGAGTTGAACAGCCACAGCTCGAAAGCATCGGCCAGGTTCTTGTGCTGCGCGTCGTTCTCGGCGTTGAACCAGATGGCATTTTGCGGATTAGCGCGAAACACCTTCACCAGGTCGCTGTACTTGAACGTGCCAATTGGCTTCTCAATACCTGAGGTGTTCGAGGCCAACGTTGAGGGTACCAGCAGCGTGATGGACTTAATGTCGTGATACATCCGCGACCGTTTCTTGTCGAAAATCATATCCTCCTTAATCTCCATCTCATAGATGTCCTTCGGGCGGTACTCGTTACCAATCGGCTTCGGAGCCACGGCTACGACGGCCGGAGCCGCCACCATGATAACCTTGCCTTTCTTATCCTTCATCGGCTTGCCGGATGCATCGAGTTTAGCTACTTTCTTGGCGGCCGCTTTCTTGGGAGCCGGAGCACCCCAGTCATCGCCGCCACCACCCGATTCTGGCTTGAAGCCAGCCGCAATTTCATCGGCGCTCAGCTTGTCCACTGCATCAACGTATGAGTTATTGCTCTGCACTTCCGTGGCCGTTAGGGTCGATGTCAGCGAATCGTTCTTGTACGCCTGCAATTCGCCGCGCCGCACGGCATCCATGATGACGCGGCTGATTTCCTTGCCTTCCGAAAACATCGGCTTGTTCTGCTTCTCGCGCAGGTCGACCTGACGCCAGATGCTCTTGCGGAACATCTGGTCGGAGAGCGGAATGGGCCGGTGCGAACCGGTGCTGCTTGCCGTAGTGGCCTGCTCCTGCGCGGCGGCAGTCAGCGAGAGCGATAAGCCTGCGGCGATAGCCGCCAGCGTGTGCAAAGATTTCATAACGGGCAAAAGCAAATTGGCTGTAGGATAGTTCGCTAACGTGGCCAGGCCACGGATATTATAGCAGCGGAATGTTGAACGTACGCGTCATGTTCACGGCCTCCACGTTGCCCTGGAAGTTCTGGCGCTGCACGTCTTTCACTTCCACATACAGGCGGTCGCCTTCGCGGTAGGCATTCACTACGGCGCTCAGGTCAGCCTGGGGGCTGTTGAAGGTCATGGTGCCGATGGCGGGGCGCTTGCCGCGCACCAGCGTCACCTCGTAGCGCGACACACGGAACTTGGCATCATCGGGCAGGAAAGTAGCAAAACCAGCATCTGGAATGGCTTTCAGCGTGAACGAGCGCACGGCGGTACCAGGAGTCCCCTGCTTATCATTCACCGGGCGGCCACCCGCGAAAGCCTCAATCGAAGGCTTCGGAATCGGACGCACCTGGAAAGTCTGCGAGCCAATGGCGTTGCCGCCGCTGCTCACGTTCAGGGTCACTTCTTTCGAGTTCGGAATCAGCGTCACATCACCAAGTTTAGCACCCTGGATGGCCGAAGCACCCGAAGCCGAGAAGCTAGGCTTGTACTGCGCGCCCAGTGCGGGCACCGATACGTTCAGCTTGTTGCCGCACTTGAAGTACAACGCCTGCACCGAGGCCGACTGAATCTGCATCACCGGCTTGGTGATGGTATAAGGCACTTTCACGGTGAAAGTGGTATCGCGGCCGTTCTGGTTGAAGCGAATCGTACCCGTCCACGAAGACTTGGCATTACCCGAGGCATCGAACCCACCGGGACGAGCCGTGAACTCTACTTTGCCGTGGCCATCAGGGCCAACGGAGAGCGACGAGCCGTTCAACGTCATGCGCGGGCTGATGGTCGAGGCCGAAGCCGTCAGAAACAGCTCTGCCTTATACTTGGTACCGGCGGCCACCGTGTTCGACTCAGCACTAGCGAAAGCACCAATCTTGTCGAATACAATCGTCTTGGCACCTACTTTCTGGGCCAGCGCCGACAGCGCATCTGCCTCGTACTTCAGCACTTCCGTCTCTTTCTGCGAGATGGTGGCCAGCGCGGCTACTACCGGGGTGTTCTCGAAGTTCAGCTCCTCAAAGTTTTTGGTCTTTTGCGCCTTTTCCGTTACGCGGGTATCGTCTTTCGCGTCGATGGCCAGCGGCAGCGCACCGGGCACAAACTGCTTGATGTACTCCGAGTAGTCATTCAGCTTCGGCTTCAGGCCGGTGTAGGCCAGGCCGTTACGCTTGCCGCCCAACATCGTGATAGCTACTTTGTCTTCGCCGCTGAGGTTGGTCATTTCCGGACCTTTATTCTCAGTAGCCGTCAGCAGTTTCTGCCGCACGTCGCGCAGATAGGACACCAGGTCCTTGGTTTTAGCGCGAATCTCTTCGCTCTGCTTCAGCACAGCCAGGTCACGCGGCTGGTTGTTGTTCTTCTGAACCGCTGCCTGAATGCCTTTTACCGTGCCATCGGCGCCAACCGACGTTTTATCGTTAACACCCAACAGGCTGTCATCGATGAATTTAAATTTCAGCAAAATCGCTGAGTTTACCTGGAGCGCCAGAAGAGCGGTCAGCACGAGGTACATCATGCCAATCATCTTCTGCCGCGGGGTTTCATTTGCACCTGCCATTGTCTGTTTCCGCTAATAAGTGGATGATGAACTAACTACCTTGTCAGCACGCACTTACTGAGCAGCGGGGGCACGCATAGCGTTCAGCATGTTGCCGTACACGCGGTTGAGCGAAGTCAGATTGCCGGTGAGGTCCGAAACCTGCTTCTGGAACTGCTCGGTATCTTTGCCAGCCTGGGTCATGTTGTCCATGGCCTTGCTGAGGGTACCGTAGAACTGGTTCATCGACTTCAGGTGCGTATTGGCATCCTGCAGCTCCATTTCGTACACCGCGTTCAATGCGCCCAGGTTTTTGGTCACATTCTGTACCTGCATGTGGTACTCTTTGGCATCCGAAGTAGCGTTCGACATAGCCGAGATGGCTTCTACCGTGTTGCCGTATGCCACGTTGATTTTATCAAGCGAATCGGCAGCCGAGCGGACTTTCTTGGTGTACTCATCGGTCACGTTCGCGGCTTCGCCCAATTGCGACATTTGCGAAGTGGTGGTGCTCAGGCGGTTCAGGCCCTGGCCCAGGCTGGTGAGGGCCTCGGGGGTTACGTTAGCGTTTTTCAGCATATCGTCGAGCTTCATCGTCAGGCCTTTGCCGTTGCTCTCATTCGAGAAGCTCGGGTTGCCAGTCGAAGGGTCATAGCCTTCGCTCAACTCGGGGTAGACCAGCGACCAGTCGTGCTCTTTGTGAGCGGGCTGGAATGCACTGAGGAAGAAGATAACTGCTTCGGTGCCCAGACCTACGATAAGCATTAAGTCAGCCCCATTCCAGTGTTCAATTTTGAAGAGTGCACCAACGATTACAACTGCTGCACCGATGCCGTAGATTTTGGGCATCAGCGTATCGTAGAGAAAACTAGGTTTAGCTGCCATGGTATTAATTAGAAAGAGGTTGAAAAGGGTTTGGAGAGAGGGTGGTTAAAACTGTTGGTACGAACTGACAAAACAATATTAATTAAGCGAGCTATTGCTACCCATGCCAATCTGAATCATCGAGCAGCGGAAGCCGATGTAAGAGCGGGCCGAATCCTGGTATTCGAAATTGCGGGTACCGGTTTCGAGGAAGTAAGCGATGTCTTTCCATGAGCCGCCACGCACTACTTTGCGGGGCTCATTGTCGTCGGGGTTGGTGGGGTTCAGGTCCCAAACCACTGGTACCGAGGCCTCCATGTAGGCGTCGTCGCACCACTCCGACACGTTGCCGGCCATGTCGTACAGGCCAAAGTCGTTAGGGAAGAACGAACCCACTTCCGAGGTGTAAGCGAAGCCATCGGAAGCGTAGTCGCCCCGACCAGGCTTGAAGTTAGCCAGCATGCAGCCTTTTCGGTTGCGCAGGTACGGGCCACCCCAGGGGTAGGTAGCGAGGTCGCGGCCACCCCGGGCCGCATACTCCCACTCGGCTTCGGAGGGCAGGCGGAAGCTGGGGTCGTTGGCAAAGCCGGTTTCCTCACGGGCGGCGTTGCGGAATTTGGTGCGCCAGTTGCAGAAATATTTAGCGGCAAACCAGTCCACGCCAACCACCGGGTACTCATCAAAAGCGGGGTGGGTGTAGTAGTACTCCAGCAGCGGGTCGCCCATGTGGTAGGTGAAGTCGCGTACCCACACCGTAGTGTCGGGGTATAGCTCCGTCATCACATACTCTTCGCCCAGCACATCCAGCGAGTCCTGCTTGATGGCGTCGACGAACTGGCGGTATTCATTGTTAGTAATCTCGGTTTCGTCCATGTAAAAGCCGGCGATAGTCACCTGCTTGTTCATGTTCACCATCGACGCAGAAATATCCTGGTCGGTCTGGCCCATATGGAAAGTACCACCCGGGCAGGGAACCATGCCGTAAGGCACTTCCTGGGGGTTGAAAATGAGGCGGTCTTCTGCTCCAACCAAGTCGCCCTGAGGGCCCTTACCAAATCCGCACCCACCTAATAATGCTCCGGAGATAGCGAAAAGAGATACTGCTAAAAGCTTGTTCATGAGAGTTAGAGATTCTGATTTAATTGCCGATACCGCTAAAGTACATTTAGATGGGCTGGCAAATCTACACTGATTTAGGATACGGTGCAATAGCTTGTCCTTCCCAAAACCAACTAAATTCATTAAAAACACGCCGAATAGGGCGAATAACTCGGTTAATCTGATTTGCCAGTTGTTGGCCAGACTAAATTTTATCCTAAACCGATTGGACAATGCCAGTTTTTGGCTAAAATAAAAAAATAGTAAAATTAGAAGCTGTAGCGTGGAGTACGAATGACCGGCCGGGTGAATAGTTCCGGTTTGGGCAGCCGGTAGGAAAGCATGATTTCGTACGAGCTGAATGCCCGGGCGGCCTGGTTGGTTGTGATGACATCGAAAGCGCCACCTAAGCGCAGCGCATTGTCCTTAGCAAAGCTCACACCAAACAGGGCTGAAACGGACTCCTGATGGCGATAGTTGGCACCAATCCAGTATTTATCGTCGAGCGTAGCACGTGCGCCAACTTCAAATGAATAGTTATTGCTATTGTCAAATTTGCCCTTATCAGCATAAGCACCTGGCAGCACGGCTTTCACCAACACCGAGGGCGTGACCACAACGGAAGAAGAGGCGTCGAAATTGTAGCCCGCCGTGAAATACGCGTGGTTTTCTGCTAAATATTTGCTGGGCGTGCCCTGGCTACCAGCGCTTTTGAACGTGTAGCCCGAGCGAAACAGGTTGTTCAGGCTCAGACCGGCGTAGAACTTGGGCGCTTCGTACCAGATGCCCGCGCCGGCATCAAACTTACTGTCGGAGGCATCCTTGGGCACGTTGATGTCGTCGGGGTCGATGGCAATGTATGTACCCTTGCCCAGATAAGTATAGATGCCCTGAATACCGATGCCCAGCTTGCCCTCGCCCAGCTTGATATGCTGCGAATACGAGAGGGCGGCATTGGCCATCTTCGACTGGCCTACCTGGTCGTAGTATACGCTGATGCCTACCCCCCCGCCAACGGCGAGAATAGGTAGCGAGGCCGTGAGCAGGCCCGTACGCGGCGCCCCGCTGGCCCCGCCGAAAGTGCCGTAGTTGTAGTACTGGTGGCGCCTCAGCAGGTTAATTTCTCCGTAGCCCTTGATGCCCGCATAAGCGGGGTTTAGCGACATGCCGTTGAGGCTGTACTGGGTGAACTGAGGCTGCTGCTGGGCCAGTGCCGAGCCGACTGTTGCTGAAAGCAACAGCGTTGCGAGTAACGTTCCTTTCATGGGGATAAGAAACAGATGATTAGAAGAGCGAAAGCAGCCAGAGTGAAGGGAGGAGGCCGGCGGTGGGGAACAGCTTCCAAATGTACCTCAAAATCTCTCCTCAAAAAATTCAAACCAAAAAAACCGGCCCAGGAATTTCCAGGCCGGTATTTATCAGCTGATAATCAAATACAATCCTTCCTCTAATCGTTGGTTTTAGCGCTTTTGGAAGCGGCCTTATCGGTTTCAGGCTGCGCGTGCAAGCGGATGTAGGCCTCGATTGCACCGGTCATAGAAGGCGCATTGGGGTGCGGGGCTTCAATGTCGAGAATCAGGCCGGCATCGATAACGGCCTTGGCGGTAGTGGGGCCAAAGGCAGCCAGCCGGGTTCCGCCCTGCACGAAATCGGGGAAGTTGATGAAGAGGGAACTGATGCCGGAGGGGCTGAAAAACGCGAGGCAGTCATACTTCACGTCGGACAGGTCGGACAGGTCGCTGGCGACTGTCCGGTAGATAACGGCCTCGCTGAATTTGAGATTGTTGGCGCGCATGAACACCGGCAGGTCGTCCTTCCGGATGTCGGAGCACGGGTAGAGAAATTTCTCACCCTTGTGCTTTTTGATGACGTCGAACAGGTCGGCGGCAGTGCGCTCGCCCACGAAAAGCTTGCGCTTGCGCAGCACAATGTATTTCTGGAGGTAGTTAGCTGTTTGCTCCGAAATACAGAAGTACTTCATCTCGGCGGGCATTTCGAGCTTGGCTTCCTGGCAGATGCGGAAGAAGTGGTCGACGGCATTGCGGCTGGTGAAAATAATAGCCGTATATTCAAGGATATTGATTTTATCCTTCCGAAAATCCTTGTAGGATACGGGCTGCACATCGATAAATTCCCGGAAATCTACTTTAATGCCGTATTTTTCGGCAATAGAAAAGTAGGGGGAAACGTCGTTTGCGGGCTTGGGCTGGGTAACCAGGATGCTGCTAATGCGCTTGGCGTGCCGGCCTGTGCCCGGCTTGTCTGCACTCTCGGCCATACAGGGAAGAAAGGGGGTAATGCTTATGACAATAAGTGTCGGAAGACTATTGGTTCGGCCATTGGGGCCAAAAGCAATCAGTAGGTAAAGACAATAAGCTTAAGTACCACCAACAGAGGCAGTACTTCGGTAGCGCAAAGGTAGGCAAACAAATGTAGATTTAGCAGGGAGGCCTGCCGGTGCAGGGTGCGGGCCACACGTAGCACCGTGCCCACCAGTACGAGGCCGATGGCCGTGCTCGCAGCCCAGGCTACCGCGTTAGGAAACGTGCCATTCAGGCTCAGATACAGCAGCAGCACCAGCGGCAGGAT
>JANNDE010000524.1:0-22118 GCA_031387395.1 Hymenobacter sp. | reverse complement strand
CACCCTCCCCACGCCCGGCCTTTGCCAGCGTGGCCATGCCCGCCTATGCTACGGCGCAGGCTGAACCCCTCTTTTGGCACACTGTTGTCTGCCACTATTTTACTGAGTTGTTGAGTTCTTATTACTCGCTACTCAATACCTACTACTGAACATGACGTTTGACGATTTAAACCTGATTGACCCCATCCTCAAAGCCCTCAAAGAAGAAGGCTACACCACCCCTACGCCCATTCAGGAGCAGGCCATTCCTCACGTGCTCGAAGGCAAGGACCTGCTCGGCGTGGCCCAGACCGGCACCGGCAAAACGGCCGCTTTCACCGTGCCCATCCTGCAGGTGCTGCACCGCACGGCGCAGGTGTCGAACCACGCCCCGCGCGCCATTCGCTGCCTCGTGCTCACGCCCACCCGCGAGCTGGCCATCCAAATCAACGAAAGCTTCGGGGCCTACGGCCGCCATCTGAGCCAGATTCGCCACACCGTAATTTTCGGCGGCGTGAGCCAGGGCTCGCAGGTGGCGCAGCTCAAGCGCGGCGTGGAAGTGCTGATTGCCACCCCCGGCCGCCTGCTCGACCTCATGAACCAGGGCTTCGTAGACCTGCGCCAGGTAGAAGTTTTCGTGCTCGACGAAGCCGACCGCATGCTCGACATGGGCTTCATCAACGACATCAAGCGCATCCTGCCTAAGCTGCCCACCAAGCGCCAGACCCTGTTTTTCTCGGCCACCATGCCCGGCCAGATTCAGGAGCTGGCCAGCACCATCCTGCGCCCCAACCCGGTGCGCGTGGCCGTCACGCCCGTCAGCAGCACCGCCGAGACGGTGACGCAATCGGTGTACCTGGTGGAAAACAACGACAAGCCCGCTCTGCTCCGCCACATTCTGGAGGACAAAAGCATCAAGCGCGTGCTCGTGTTCACCCGCACCAAGCATGGGGCCGATAAGGTCGTGAAAGCCCTCGCCGCCAACCAGATTCAGGCCGAAGCCATCCACGGCAACAAAAGCCAGAACCACCGCCAGCGCGCCCTGTCTAACTTCAAGGCCGGCAGCACCCGCGTGCTGGTCGCTACCGATATCGCCGCCCGCGGCATCGACGTGAACGAGCTGACCCACGTCATCAACTACGAAATCCCCAACGAGCCCGAAACCTACGTGCACCGCATCGGCCGCACCGGCCGGGCCGGCGCTTTCGGTACCGCGTTTTCCTTCGTGGAAGACGAGGAGCGCGCCTACCTGCAGGATATCCAGAAGCTCATCAGCCGCCAGATTGACGTGGAAGCCGAGCATCCCTTCGTGTCGGGCCGCATCAAGCCGGTGATGCTGCACGGCAACGAGCGCATCATCCGGCCCAAGGGTCCGGCTGGTCGGCCAGCCCGCTCCGGCCCCCGCGAGGGTGGTAACGGCGGCGGCGGTCGCTCCGGCGGAAGCCAGGGCGGCAATGGTCGCTCGGGTGGTGGCAACAGCGGCGGGGGCCGCCCCAGCGGCGAGCGGAGCAGCCGTCCGGCGGCACCGGCCAGCAGCGGGCAGTCCGATACCGCTCGTCGCTTCGGCAGCGACGGAGCCCGCGTGAACGTGGGCGGCAACCGCGAAGGCGGCGACCAGGGCGGCCGCCGACGCGGCGATGCGGGTGGCTCGCGCCGCGGCTCGTTCTAGGTTGTCTGAAAAAACGTCATGCTCGGCTGCCGTCCGCGCAGTTGAACCGAAGGTCGGCGTAGCCAGGCCTGACGCACGGTTGAAAGGACGCCCAACCCAACAAAAGCAAGAGGCCCCGGAAAACTTTTTCCGGGGCCTCTTGCTTTTTAGCCTGAATACGCGCCGGTTCCTGACTGCCAGGCCTGGTCGCTTCTCACCACCCTCATCTTTTCGACTCCCTACTGAAAATGGCCCAGCCCACGCTTCCCGTCATTCAGGCCCTGCGCGACACGGCCCAACGCCTCGCCACCCAAGCGCCCTACCAATGGGGCCACATGGGCAGCTGCAACTGCGGCCACCTCGCCCAAACCGTCACGCAGCTGACCAAAGCCGAAATCCACGCCCGCGCCATGCAGCGCTACGGCGACTGGGAGCGCCAGATTATCGACTACTGCCCCACCAGCGGCCTGCCCATCGACCAGACCATCGACGAGATGCTAGCCCTCGGCTTCACCCGCACCGACCTCACGCACCTCGAACGCCTCTCCGATGCCCGCATCCGCCGGGAAATTCCCTTCGAGCGCCGCGATGCGCTGCGACACAACCAGCGCGACGACGTGGTGCTCTATCTCCGCACCTGGGCCGGCCTGCTCGAGCACGACCTACTCGCCGGCATCACCCTGCCCAGCTTCGACGCGGCCCCGGTGCCCGTGCTGGTAGATGCTCAATAGGAAAGAGGCCGCCACCCCAGGCTACCGCCCAACACAAAAAAGCCCCCGCCAAAAATCAGGCGGGGGCTTTTCCTTTTTAGCAGACGGCAGCTCCTCAGGCAGGAGTCGGCCCGGGGAATTTAGTTGCGGGTGACGTTGGAACGCTGAGCTTCGCGGTAGCCTTCGGCGCGATGGGCGCGCTTATAGGCGGCATCAGCCGAAGGGTCTTTCTCAGCCTCGGCGGTATCGGGAGCCTGAGTACAGGAGGCCGTCAGGAGCATGGCCGTAGCGACGGCCAACCAAAGATTCGTGCGGGTCAGTTTCATACCACGAAGGTAACCCACGGCCGCCAAACGAGCAAAGCCTTGTTGCGCGCAAGCTCCAGGAACGGGCCGGCACGACGCAGCCCCGCACCCGGGACGGTGCGCCGTTGCGGCCGTTTACATTTGGTAACCCGGGTGATTCAGGCTCCCCACCAGGAGCAAGCCCACAGTGGCAGCAGTGGGCACAGCGACATGCTAGCCAGGCCCAATATTGTATTCAGATGCTCATCCCCTATTTATGACAATATCATTAATCAGACAAAGCATGAAACGTTTGCGCTGCCTCTATGGGCTCACCAGCTTAGCAACTAAGCCTTCGACATGGCAGCGTTATTTAGATTAATTCAATATCACTAATTGTCAATCTGATTAGCAGCTTATGCTGCAACTCCTCCGCGGGAAGCCAGGCAAATTCGCTAACGATATACGCACCAACCAAACTAAATACCGCAGCCAATACATCCAGACAACCCTTAAAACAACCTAAAACCCTTATTTCATTAGCCGGATTATACTTATTGAAAACAAGCATCTTATGCGTTTATTTTTCTATCACACTACTGTTCTGACTATCGCCCACACATCTTAGCACTGACAAAAAGTTCATATACACTTATCTAGTTTTTAGTAGCGGTGTCCGAATACCTGCTAAAATGTGATAATGAAGCGTTAAAAAACACTGACAAATTGTGTTTTCATCTCAGCTTTTGAATGCAGGCACACAATACACCCCTTTCTGGTCGTCAGCAAAGTCTTACTATGATGATTGACTTATCCAAGTAAGCACCGAAAATACTTTCGGGCAACCAATTGAACTTAACCTTTCGGAATCACCGACGAAATACCCAAATAGCTCGGCGAACGGCACATCTATTGCTCTATTCTTATCCGAACTAGTTCTCTGAAATCCCATCGTTGCGAGGCAGCCTGCTAGCGGAATGCTATATGACTGCGACAAAGTGCAGAAAGGCAGAGGCAGCCAGGGTGGCTTGACCGCTAACCAGGCGGCGCTGGGCACCAACAAATCTGCCATATGCCTACGGGCCCGTTGCCGACCTGGCAATGATAGCAGCAGGCCCGAATGGGGGGGTTACGAACCAAGCTGCGCCCTTGGTACCTCGCCGGAACCGTCTGATTTATTCGGGCTGATAGTCGGCAAAAGAACCATCGCGGTAAAAAATCACAATCCGCCGAATAGGCTTTTCGGCCCCGGTAAACAAGGCCGTTGCCACGTCGCTGGCCAGCGTGGGGGCGGCGTTCAGAACGGTTCCCACTACGGACAGTGGTGCTGGAGCAGATGCGGGCATCCCGGCTGCGGGCATTGCTGACGCCACCGGCGTAGGGCCCGCCGGGGCCACGGCCCCCGCACCGGCCGGTACCACCGGCACAGCCCCTGCCAACGAAGCCCCGTTAGTACCCAAAAGATTGCCGGGAACCACAGAACCATTGGTAATCACCTCTCTTATAGCATCTTCAATCCCGGGTGCGACCATTGCGGCAATTTCTACCGGCCCTACGGAAGAAGGAGCCAGACCCACTACCGACGGCGGGATGCCTGCCGGAATCGATGGCACTGGCGCGACGGGCGCTTGCGGAGCGGGTGCGGGCGCAGGCTGCTCGGCCAACAACGGCTTGACAGGAAACCGGCGCGGCATTGGAGGCCGGCTGGCAGCCGGATTCGCCGGCCGGGCCACTGGTGCCGGGCTTGCCGCCACTATGGGCGCAGCTACCACTGAGGGCCCGGTTGCAACGGGCGTGGATACCGTAGCCCAGGCCGTCTCAGGCGCTATCACACTACTATTATTATATTGGCCAACAGTGACTTGCCGCTCATATTGTTCATACTGCACCGGTGCCACTGGTGGGGAAGTCTGCGCAGGAGCGACGGCGGGTTTCGGCGAGGCCACTGGTCGCGCAGAGGCCACGAATTCGGCCGATAGAGGTGCAGTAGTGACCGGAGTTGCCGCAGCGGCTTCCCGGGCGGTAGTGAGCATGGGCTCGGTTCCGTTCAGCAGCCAAGCCATCGACAAATCGGGCATGGCGGCCAGAATGCGCTGCACGACATCGAGGCTGGGCTTGTTGCGGCCCGACAGCACATGGCTGATAATAGGGCGGGCCACGCCAATAAGGTCGGCAAATTGAGTAGGAGTCAGCTGACGGCTCTCCAGCAAGGTTCGGATGCGCTCTACCATGAGTTACTTTAGATTACAAATGTAGCACACAACACCCGCACGAGGAATCACCTGAGCAACCGGCATGGCTTGCGTACAAGTATAATACATTTGTATCGCATCCAGAGCGGTAACAAGTGTTTAATATTTGCAAAGTCATGCATACCAAACAAATGTAATCAATAGGAGTGCTTTGTTCCGCGCGCCTATTATCGAAAAATGCGGCCCGAGCCGCCCCTAAATCAGCCCCATACCAGGTACCAGGTACCAGGTACCCTTTATGTCTGCCCCATATAGCTGAACAGCCGTGTTGAAGGGAGGGCGGAAGCCGGACGGCGGGCCACTCACCGGGCGGGCTGGGCGCGAAAAAGCCCCGGCGGCCGTGGGGCCATCGGGGCTTTATAAGTAAGTTGCGCCCTAGCCGGAACCGGGCCGGCAGCGCCTAGTCGAAGTACTCGCGGGCGAGTTTTTTGTCGAGGCCGTAGATGTCGTCGCGGAAGTGCGGGCGCCCGCTGGCATCGGCCCAGGCCGTGAAGTACACCAGGTAAACGGGTAGTTTGTTCTTCAGGGTGATGTACTTTTCATGGTGCGTGGCGATACTGTCGAGGATAGTCTGTTTGTTCCATTCGGAGCGGTCGCGCAGCAAATATTCCGCCAGCTTGATGGGCTCGGACAGGCGTACGCAGCCGTGGCTGAAGCTACGCGAACTTTGGGCAAACAGCTCGTCGTGGGGCGTATCGTGCAGGTAAATATCGTTCGAGTTAGGGAAGATAAACTTCACGTCGCCGAGGTCGTTTTTGGGGCCCGGGCGGCGGCGCAGCGTGTACTTAAAGGTCCCCTGCGTTACGTTGGCCCAGTCGACGCCGGAGGGGTCAACTACGGTCGCTTTACTGCCCGAGCCCTTCACCACTTCCATATCGAGGCGGTCGAGGTAGCTGGGGTTAGCGGCCAGCTTATCGCGCAGCTCATTATCGATAATGCTAAACGGTACGTTCCAGTAGGGGGCCAGCACCACGTACTCCATCTTGTCGCTGAACACCGGTGTTTCGTGCAGCACCTTGCCCACGATAACGCTCATATTAAAGGCTTCCTTGTTCTCTTCCACCACGTGCAGCGTGTACTCCGGGATGTTCACGAGCAGGTAATTTGGCTCAAATTTTTTGGGCAGCCAGCGCCAGCGCTCCATGTTCAGGATGAGCTGGTCGATGCGTGTGCCGATGGGTACGTTAAGCTGCCGGATGGTTTCGCCGCGCACAATGCCATCGGCCTTCAGCCCGGCATCCTGCTGAAATTGCTTCACGGCCGCCGCTAGCGTGGGGTCATAAATGAAGGCGGCGACGTTAGTTGTCGGGTTGAGTTTGACGGCCGCAGTGGCGGCGGGGGCGCTGGCGGTAGCTCCGTTGGCAGTGCCGAGCAACCGCTTACGCAGGGCTGCTACGGCTGGCGAATACTGGCCCGGCTTGAGGACGGTATTGGCGGGCAACAGGGACCAGCCACCCGCCCGTTCCTGGGCGCGGTAGGTAGCCAGGGCCTGCTTCAGCTGGTCGTACTCGGGGTGCAGCGGGGCAAACTCGTAGTAGTTGTAGCGGCTTTTGCGCTCGCCCAGGAAGGTAGTGAGGGCTTTGTCGAGCTTGATTTTATTGGGCTTCACCAGCCACGACGTGTCCTTCTTATCGCGCGGATTGGCGATGCCCCGGTAGTAGTCGTTGGCCCATTTCAGATACGTGCCGGTCAGGGCCATGTCGGCCTGGCGCTCCAGCGTGTTGCGGCGCGCGGAGTCATCCACAACCTTTACCAGCTCGGCCAGCATCTTCGATATATCCTTAACCTGGTAGTCTTTAGGATTAAGACCTTCATCTGCCGCTTTACTTATGGCAGCCTGCAAGCTGGCAGCCTGCGCCACCGGCTGATGGTTTTTGAACCAGCCCAACTGGAACTTGCGGTCGCGGTAAAAACGGAGCGCGGGCAGCAGCAGCGACTTAAAAGCCGGCTCGCCCCGGAAGGCCGAGATAAGCTGCGTGCTGTCCAGGCGAGGCTGGGCCCCGGGCACGTTCGGGGCGGTAGCCGACGAATCCGTGGCCGCCTGTCCGGCGTCTTGTTTCTGCGAGTCAGCGCCGCAGGAGGCGAGGGTAGTGCTGCCCAGCGCAGCCAGCAGCAGCCACAGCAGGGAAGTAAATCGAAACAGGAATGTCATTGAAGCAAATAAAGCGGGCGGGAAGTTAGCCCGGCCGAAGTCCGGGCGGGGGGGTGTACTGCCAAGCCGGGGGCGGGGTTGCGCCGGGCTGCCCGTAGCAGTCTGGGTGCAAAGTACGCCACAACGCGGCATCGGCCGATGCCTGCTCCGCCGGAATCGTACCAGCTTCGCGTAAATTTCCGTAACAAGCTGGCGCCCGCAGCCAATGGCACCGGCTGGGCCGGACGGGGATGGTTCCAGACCTTTATGGTTTCTTTCCGGCAATATTTCGCCCCCCCGGCCCCTGCTCGAAAGCCGGCCCTGCTAGCTTTATTTCTCTCGCTGACCGACGCCCGTATGCCCACCACTCCTGCCCCCGCCACGCAACCCCTCGACCCGCACAGCTACGCCGGCCGCAGCGCCGTGCGGGTAAGCCACCTAACCCTAAACCTAACCGTCGACTTCGACCAGCAGACTATGGCCGGCACCGCCACCTGGCAGCTGGCCAACCCCGATGCCGACGCCGAGCTGGTACTCGACACCCGCGACCTTACCATCGAAACCGTCGACACACTTGACGCTGCCGGCCGGCCCACGCCCACCCGCTGCCGCCTGGAAGCGGCCGATGCCGTGCTGGGCCAGGCCCTGCGCATTGCCCTGCCGGCCGGGGCCACAGCCGTGCATATTGCCTACCGCACGGGTCCCACGGCGGCGGCCCTGCAATGGCTGGCCCCGGCCCAGACGGCCGGCACCCAGCCTTTCCTCTTCACGCAGTCGCAGGCCATTCTCGCGCGCACCTGGCTGCCATGTCAGGACTCGCCGGGCATCCGCTTCACCTACGAGGCCACGGTGCACGTGCCGGCCCACCTGCTGGCCCTGATGAGCGCCGGGAACCCGCAGCAGCTTAGCCCGAGCGGCGCGTACCGCTTCCGCATGGCCCAACCCATTCCGGCCTACCTGATGGCGCTGGCCGTGGGCGACCTCGCCTTCGTTCCGCTCAGCGGGCGCACGGGCATCTACGCCGAGCCGGCCACGCTGCCGGTGGCCACCCACGAGTTTGCCGACCTTGAAAAAATGGTGGCCGCAGCCGAAGAGCTCTACGGTCCCTACCGCTGGGAGCGCTACGATTTGCTGGTGCTGCCCCCCTCCTTCCCCTTCGGCGGCATGGAAAACCCTGGATTAACATTTGTAACTCCAACTATTCTGGCCGGCGACCGCAGTCTGACCAGTCTGGTGGCGCATGAGCTGGCGCACTCGTGGTCGGGCAACCTAGTTACAAATGCAACGTGGGATGATTTCTGGCTAAACGAGGGTTTTACGGTGTATTTCGAGCGACGCATCATGGAACATTTGTATGGCCGCGAATATGCCGACATGCTACAGGTGCTAGGCGACGCAGCCCTGCACCACGCCATTGAGGAGCTTGGTGCTACCAGCTCCGATACCCACTTGCACCTGCACCTGGCCGGCCGCGACCCCGACGAGGGCCTCACCGAAATTGCCTACGAGAAAGGCTGCGCCCTGCTCCTCACGCTGGAGTCGCTCGTGGGTCGGCCCCGGCTCGACGCATTTATCAAGGAGTACTTCGCCCGATTCAGCTTTCAGGCCATGGATACGGCCACCTTTCTGCACTACCTCCGGGCCGAGCTGCTCGATGCCGAGCCCGGCCTCGAAGCCCGCCTGAACCTGGCGGCCTGGGTGCACGGCCCCGGCCTGCCGTCCATCGCGCCGGCCGCGGCTTCGAGCCGCTTCGCC
Organism: Hymenobacter sp.; assembly: GCA_031387395.1. Classification (GTDB taxonomy): domain Bacteria; phylum Bacteroidota; class Bacteroidia; order Cytophagales; family Hymenobacteraceae; genus Hymenobacter. Next base: position 13,359 of record JANNDE010000524.1, on the reverse strand, counting down.
GCCGTCGACCATGTGCTGGGCCAGCTGGTGACTGGTGCGGGCCCGGCCTCCCTCCTGCCAGCTACCGCCAACTGGAGCAGCCACGAGTGGGTGCATTTTTTGCAGGGCCTGCCCGATTCGCTCACGGCCGAAAAATTGACCGGGCTCGATGCGGCGTTCGGCTTCACGAATTCCGGCAACGCCGAAATACTCGCGGCCTGGTTTCCGCACACGCTGCGGGCGGGCTACGCGCCGGCCAACGCGGCCGCGGAAAAATCCCTGCGGCACGTGGGGCGGCGCAAGTTTCTGGTACCGCTGTACCGGGCGCTACTGACCACGCCCGGTGGCATGGCCCGGGCCTGGATTATTTATCAGGAAGCCCGGCCCAACTACCACTCGGTGGCTACCGGCACGCTCGATACCTTGCTGGCCGCGCCCCCCGCGCGCGGATAGTTGCCGCATCCGGCCCGAACTTTGCCCCGGGCTTCACTCCCACCCGGCCGCCGCGCCGGACCGAATCGTTTTGCATCACTCCGTAATCTCCGCTTTCCGTTGAAAACCATCATTCCGCTTGGCAAGCTCATCGCCGTGGGCGGCAACGAGGACAAGGGCACGTACCCCAACCCCCGAACCCGCCGCAAGTATTACCTCAATTTTTTCGAGCTGGGCATCCTCAAGCGCATCGTGCTCGAAACCGGCAAGCTCGACCCACAAATCGAAGTCATCACCACGGCTTCCATGATTCCGGCCGAGGTGGGCCCTATTTACACGGGCTCGTTTGCCATGCTCAACTGCCTGAAAGTGGGCATCATGGACATTCGAACGCCCGAAGACGCCCGCCAGCCCGAATATCTGGAGCGCCTGATGGCTGCCGACGTGGTAATGTTTTCCGGCGGCAACCAGTCGCGCCTGCGCGAAATGTTCGGCGAATCCAACTTCCTCAACCGCATGATGCAGCGCTACTACGCCGAGCCCAATTTCGTGATTGCCGGCACCAGCGCCGGGGCCATGGCCATGTCGCAATACATGATTCGGGGCGGCTCGGTGCCCGATGCGCTGCTGAAAGGGGCCGTGAAAATGGGAGCAGGCCTGGGCCTGCTGCCTGCCGCCATCATCGACTCGCACTTTGTGAAGCGCGGCCGCTTTGGCCGCCTCATCGAATCGGTGGCGCTGCATCCCAAGCTCATCGGCATTGGCCTAGGCGAGGATACCGGCGTGCTCATTACCGAGGGCAATATGGTCGAAACCATTGGCTCTAACCTGGTTATCATCTTCGATGGCCACAATATCCAGCACAACAACGCGGCGGCCGCTAAAAAAGGCACCGTGCTTTCCATCGAAAACGTGACCATGCACGTGCTGGCCAAAGGCAACGTGTATGATATGCGCGAGCGAAAATTCTACCCCAGCAAAGACGTCCTGGCCCCGGTCGTGACGCCCGGCGTGGTCATCGATACTATGCCCGTCAAATAAAGTATCCTGGCACTGCTGCCTTATAAAGCCCGCTCATTTTGGTAATGAGCGGGCTTTTTTGGTTCGCCTGCTGCGGTGGAGCCGCTGTGGCTGCACGGAAGCCAGAGGAGCACAATGCGCTCAATTTTTTCATCCCCTTCCCTCCCGACCAGCCTACTCCTTATATATAGCTACCCGCGCGGCCTCCCCTTCGCGGCGGCTGGCGCGGTACATGCCTTCGGAGTTGAAGGGCAGGGTGACATTCCCATCCGTGTCGATGGCAATGAGGCCGCCCTCGCCGCCCACCGGCGCCAGCTTGTCCTGCACCACGATGCGGGCCGCTTCTTCCAGGCTCAACCCCTTGTATTCCATCAGACACGCTACATCATAGGCCGCCACGGCCCGGATGAAATACTCGCCGTTGCCGGTGCAGCTGATGGCGCAGCGCGCGTCGGCCCAGGTACCGGCCCCGATGAGGGGCGTATCGCCGATGCGGGAATAACGCTTGTTGGTCATGCCGCCGGTGCTGGTGGCGGCGGCCAGGTGGCCGTGCTGGTCGCGGGCCACGGCCCCCACGGTGCCTTTTTTCCAGTTGGGGTCGGCGGTGTGGTCGAGCTGCATTTTGCCGGTGGCAATGGCATCCTGCAGCTGGTCGAAGCGCTTCTGGGTGAAGAAATACTCGGCGGGCTGCAGCGGCAGGCCGTATTCGCGGGCCAGCTCGTCGGCCCCGGGGTAGCCTAATAATACGTGCTCGGTTTTTTCCATTACCAGCCGGGCGGCCCGAATGGGGTTCTGCACCCGGCGCACGCCCGTTACGGCCCCGGCCAGCCTGGTGTGGCCGGCCATCAGGGCGGCGTCCATTTCGTGGTGGCCTTCGTGGGTGAATACGGCACCGCGCCCGGCATTAAACAGCGGGCAGTCTTCCAGGCTGCGCACGGTGGCTTCCACGGCATCGAGGGCGGCGGCCCCGTCGCGCAACAGCTCGTAGCCGATGGTGAGAGCAGCTTCGAGGGCGGTGCGGTACTGCTGTTCGTCGGCGGGCGTGAGGGAGGCGCGGGCAATGGTGCCGGCACCGCCGTGCAGGGCGAGGGCGTACATATATAGTATAAGGAGCGAAAAAAGCAGAAGAAATGTGCCCGCAAAGGTAGCCGAAGGGAACGGCGGCGGGCGTGCTTACGTTTTTTTTCGTAGGTTTGATGTTCAAGTCTACAAATTCCAAAACACCCCATTTTTATGGCATACGACGTAACCGGCCGGCTGCACGAAATATTTGACGAACAGCAGGTAAGCGAAAAGTTTCGCAAGCGCGAGTTCGTACTGGAAGTTCAGGACGGCCAGTATCCCGAGCATATTAAGTTTCAGATGGTGCAGGATAAAACCAGCCTCATCGACCCTTTCAAAATGGGCGATGAAGTAAAGGTGACCTTCAACCTGCGCGGCCGTGGCTTCAACAAAAACGGCCAGATGCTGTACTTCACCAACCTGGAGGCCTGGAAAATCGAGCCCGCCAGCGGTGGCAGCTTCGGTGGTGGCAGCGGCGGTGGTCAGCAGCAGGCGGCCCCCCGCCCCGCGGCTCAGAACCAGAACCCCACGCTGCGTGCCCAGCCTTCGGCCGCGCCCATCGCCAGCGACGACGACAACGACCTGCCCTTCTAAGGTATTCGTGTCCCGATAAAACGAGTACCCCGGCTTTTTACTTCAACCCGTTGAACGACCTCCGTTCTGGCGGGCCGAATTGAAAATCCGGGGTACTCGTTCTGCTGGCTCAATATTCTAAAAATGCCGCTTCCGTTCGCCGGAAGCGGCATTTTTTATGACCGATTTTCGTATACTACGGCATGGATTTACATGACCTGATAGCGCGGGGCGAGGGCGAGGAGCTGGAATTCAAGCAGAAAACCACGCACCCGCACCGCATTTCGCGCACGCTGGTATCGTTGGCCAATACCCGGGGCGGCCAAGTGCTGGTGGGCGTCGACGATGCCGGCCGGGTGGTGGGCGTGCGCGATGCGGAGGAGGAAGTATTCGTTCTGCGCGACGCGGCGGCACACTACGTCGAGCCGCCGCTTACCAACCTGCACTTCCGCGAGGTAGAGAACGAGCAGGGCCGCATGGTGCTTATCGTTACGGTACCCGAAAGCGTGCACAAGCCCCACCGCGCCCTCGTCGGGCCCGACGACTGGCGCGGCTACGTGCGCGTGCGCGATGCCAGCGTGCAAACCAGCGGCCTCACCGAGAAGCTACTGGAACGCCAGCAGCCCGAGTCGCGCTTCGAGAAAATTCCGCTCAGCAAGCAGGAGCTAGCCGTCATCAACTACCTGAAAACGCACCCGCGCATCACCCTGCCCCAGTACATGAAGCTGGTAAACTTCAGCAAGCGGCGGGCCTACCAAACGCTGATAAAGCTGGTACTACACGGCTACATCCGCCACCACGACAAGGAAAAGGAACCTTACTATACCCCATAAATCACTGATTAAACAGATTTTAGCGGATTTCACGGATTTTGTAGTCGATTACCGCCAGACGCTATTAGAAAAGGCTCACCGATTGGCGAGCCTTTTTTATCACACATGAAGCAATCGTGCAGCGGTAATCGTACGTTCCGGTTAGGCAGGAGCAAGCACCAGATAGATGCTTAATTTTTCATGACTACTTGACGAGTGCCATCTACAAAATCTGTAAAATCCGTGTAATCAGTGGTTTATTCCTGTTTGCGGGCGCGGGCTACTTTTTTCTCGTCTTTCTCCGCTTTTTTCTCCTTTGTGGTTTTAACGGGCTCTTTCTTTTTCTCTTTGCGGGCGTCTTGGGCTTTGGCCATGGTTGAAAAGATTGTTAGTGAATGGGTGATGTAAGGATTACAACGCGCGGCCGGGCCGGCGTGTTGTGGCAGGCGAAGGTATAAATTTTCGCTAAAATGCCTACAAAACGGGCAAATACCGCTCGCGGATAATCTGGAGGTGGTGGCGCTCGTGGCCGGGAATGATGTAGAGCAGGGCGCGCACGGTGGCCGGGCCGCCGTTGGCGGTACCCCGGCGGCTCAGCTCCGTTTCGTCAAACGTATCGAACAGAGCAACGGTAGCCGCCCGCACGGCATCGTACTCGGCCAGCAGGCTGGCGATGGAGCGGGCGTTGGCGCGGCTGTTGGCCACGTAGTCGTCCTGCTCGAAGCCACGCAGGTCCTGGCCGTCGGCCCGGGCGAAGCGCAGGGCCCGGTAGACAAAAACCCGCTCGCTATCAACCTGATGCAGCAGCATTTCCTTCAGGCTCCATTTGCCATCGGCGTAGGGCTTTTCGGCCTGGGCCTCGCTCAGGCCAGAAAATACGGCGTGGATTTCCTGGGGCTGGCGGCGCAGCGCCTCGTGCGGGTCCTGGTCGGCCGGAATCTGGTTGATGTAGCTCAAGGCGTAGGGCAGGTAGTCGCCTTCGGCGGGACGGATGAGAGGCATGGGCGGGCGATGTGAAAAAGTGGGGAAAACGGCCGGAGCGGCCAGCGGGCCGGCAATATCGGCAGGCGGCAGCACCAAAACCACCACCGGGGCCGGCGCTGAGGCTGTGGGCGGCAGAATTTCAGGGGTCAGGTGCGGATTGAGTTGCAGGCGCACGACCGGGAGCGGAGCTGGCAGCCGCCGCGCGCCTTCGTCCGGCCCGAAAGCCCAGCACAGGAAGTCGGGCATCACCCGACCCCAGGTATCGGGGTGGTGGTGGCCGCCCTCTACCTGCACGTAGCGCAGGGCGCGCTGCGGGTCGAGGCCGCTGCGAATCAGCTCCTCCAATAAATCGAGGCAGTCTTCGATGGAGTCGATGACACCGTTTTCGTTGCGGTCGTTGTGCTCGTCGAGGGTGCCGCTCTGCAGCCAGAAGCGGTGGCTGGCGTGGGCCCGGCGGGCCCGCACCAAGCCGTGCATGATGCGGTCGGCGGGCGTGTAGCCGGCCCCTACGGCCCGCTGCCGCCACCAGAACGAGCCCGAAAACGCCCCGGCCCGCGCAAACGCTTCGGGATGGTGCCACACCAAATCAACGGCCGACAGCCCGCCGAGCGAGAACCCGGCCACAACCGCTTGGGCAGGGTCGGCCGAGGCGCAGTATTTATTTTGGGCAAATGGCATCAACTCCTTGATTATGAAATCGGTGTAAGCGGCCGCCCGGCTGCCGCGGCCGTTGAAATCGGGATAACCAGCCGTTCCATACTCCTGCATGCGCTGCTCGCCGGCGTGCGGAGCCACCAGCACGAAGGGTTGCACGGCCCCATGGGCGTATAAGGCATCGAGGGTGGCTTGCAGCCCCAGGCGCTCCAGGTCCTGCCCGTCGTTGAGGTAAAGCACCGGCAGCGGGCTGGGCCCGGGGGGGCCGGGTGGTAGCAGTATGCTCAGTTCCACGTCGCGCTGCAGGCAGGCCGAAGCCAGCACCTCGCGGTGCAGGCAAGTGCCACCGGACGGCGCAAGGGACAGGTCTGAATCAGCAAGCATCGGACAAAGTAACGCAGGCGGGTGGAGTTTATGCCTGAGAGGGAATAATTGCCCCAATGCGGGTAGTGTATTATTTCTTAACTAGTTTGCCACCCCGCCACCTTTATGATGGCAGGCTCATCCTTAGCCCCCGACTCCCGTGCAGGAACAACACCGCCGCTTCTACTCGCACCATTTGGGCCAGGACATTGATATGCTGGTGTTTGGCACCTGGGGCTACCCGGTGCTCATCTTCCCCACTTCGGGCGGCCGCGAATACGAGGCCCGCGACTTTAAGCTTATCGAAGCCGCCCGCCCGCTGGTAGAGGCCGGCAAGGTGAAGCTGTATTGCATTGATAGCATCGACCAGCATTCGTGGTATGCCAAGCACCTGGAACCCCGCATTCGGGTGCAGAACCACGTTTTTTACGACCAGTTTTTGAGCGAGGAGCTGGTGCCGATGTTGCAGCAGGAGTGCCACGTCGATAAAATTGCGGTGGCCGGGTGCAGCTTCGGCGGCTACCATGCCCTCAACTTCGCCTTCCGCCACCCCGAGCAGGTGGCCCACCTGTTCACGATGGGCGCCGCCTTCGACATCCGTCAGTTCCTGAATGGCTACCACGACGACAACGTGTATTTCAACAACCCGCCCGCGTTCATCCCCGGCGCGCACAGCGAGCATTTCCAATGGATGAATATCATCCTGGGCACCGCCGAGCACGACTTCTGCAAAGGTGCCAACTACGATATGGCCCGCCTGCTGCGCGAAAAAGGCATTCGCTATTGGCTAGATGTGAAGCTCCACGGCAACCACGACTGGCCCGTGTGGCGCGAAATGTTTCCGGAATATCTCAGCACGATTTAGTTGTCGGTTGTTCGTTGTCAGTTGTTGGTTCAACGCTGCTCAATGAATTCCTGACAACTGACAACGAATAAGTGACAACCAAAACACCCTTTTCCATGAAAAAAATTGGCATCCTTTTCGGCCAGGAAAACACATTTCCCCAGGCCTTTGTCGACCGCGTGAATGAGAAGGCTCCGGCTGATATCCGCGCCGAGTTCGTGCACATCAACCAGGTGGAGCAGCACGTGGCCACCGACTATGCCGTCATCATCGACCGCATCTCGCAGGACGTGCCCTTTTACCGCGCCTATCTGAAAAACGCGGCCTTGATGGGCACGGCCGTGATTAACAACCCCTTCTGGTGGTCGGCCGACGAGAAGTTCTTTAACAACGCCCTGGCCGTGCGCCTGGGCGTGCCGGTACCCAAAACCCTGCTCCTGCCCAGCAAAGCCCGCCCCGACGACACCAGCGAGCGCAGCTTCCGCAACCTGGAGATGATGGACTGGGAAGCGGCTTTTGCTCATATCGGCTTTCCAGCCTACATGAAGCCCCACTCGGGCGGCGGCTGGAAAAGCGTATACAAGCTGCACGGCCCCGAAGACTTTTTCCGGGCCTACGACGAGACCGACCAGCTGGTGATGCTGTTCCAGGAATCGGTGGAGTTCACCGACTATTTCCGCTGCTATTGCATCGGCGGTAAGGACGTGCTCATCATGCCCTACGAGCCCCGCAACGAGCCGCACCTGCGCTACGCCACCGAGATGAAAACGACGGGCGAGGCTGGCAAAAAGCTGCTGGCCACCATGAAGGACTACGTGCTAAAGCTCAACCACGGCCTAGGCTATGATTTTAATACCGTGGAGTTTGCCGTGCGCGACGGCATTCCGCTGGCCATTGACTTTGGCAACCCCGCCCCCGATGCCGACGTGAACTCCGTGGGCCAGCAGAATTTCGAGTGGGTAGTGGAAGCCGCTGCCAACCTGGCCATTGCCCGCGCCAAAAACCAGAAACCCGGCCAGGACAACCTCACCTGGGGCACCTTCGTGCACCCCACCGCCGCCAAAACCGTGAAAGCGGCAAAGGCTGCCGCCCCCAAAACTGCCGCGAAGCCAGCCGCGCCTAAAGCGGTAGCCGCCCAAGCGCCGGCGGCGGCCAAAAAGCCAGCCAAGAAGGCCGAGTAGCTTTTACGAAGCGCGTTATCTACCCCTCACTGCCCGCCCGGCCGCTTCCACTGGCCAGGCGGGCCTAGCTCCCGCCGCTTATGTCGCTTCCTAAGTTCACCCTCGGCATCGAGGAAGAGTTTCAGACCATTGACCCCAACACCCGGGAGCTGCGCTCGCACCTGTCGCAGATTGTGGAGGGCTGCCAGATGGCCCTGCACGAGCAGGTGAAGGCCGAAATGCACCAGGCCGTGGTGGAAGTGGGTACCACTATCTGCCACAACATCAGCGAGGCGCGGGGCCAAGTGCTGATGCTGCGCCGCCACGTGATAGAGCTGGCCGATAAGCAGGGCCTGAAAATCGGGGCGGCCGGCACGCACCCGTTTTCGCGCTGGCAGGACCAGCTCATCACGCCCGATGTGCGCTACGATAAAATTGTGGAAGAATTGCAGGAGGCGGCCCGCTCCAACCTCGTTTTTGGTATGCACGTGCACATCGGCATCGAAAACCGGGAGATGGGCGTGTACATGATGAACACGCTGCGGTATTTTCTGCCGCACCTGTTTGCGCTCAGCACCAACTCCCCGTTCTGGGAAGGACGCGAGACGGGCTATAAGTCCTTCCGCACCAAGGTGTTCGAGCGGTTTCCACGTACGGGCATACCTGGTTTCTTTCATAGCGCCAGCGACTACGACGAGTTCATTGCCTTACTCATCAAAACCGGCTGCATCGACAACGGCAAGAAAATCTGGTGGGATTTGCGCCTGCACCCCTTCTACGACACCATCGAATACCGCATTTGCGACATGATGCTGCGGGCCGACGAAACCATCTGCGTGGCGGCCATTATGCAGGCGCTGGTGGCTAAAATCTACAAGCTGAAGATGCAGAACCTCAACTTTCGCATCTACCGTAGCGCCCTCGTGAAGGAAAACAAGTGGCGCGCCGCCCGCTACGGTATCGATGGCTGCATGATTGATTTTGGCAAGCAGGAAGAGGTCCCCACCCGACAGCTCATCTTGGAATTACTCGATTTTATCGACGACGTGGTGGATGAGTTGGGCAGCCGCCACGAGGTGGAATACGCTCTGAAAATGATGGAAATGGGCACCGGGGCCGACCGTCAGCTTCAGGTGTTTCGCGAAACCGGCGACCTGCATCGCGTGGTCGACTTTATCCTGCAGGAAACCGCTTACGGCCTGTAAATCTGGCTTTGATGCCGTAACTTTGGCTTCCCGGCGCCCGCTGAAAGGCGGGCGTTGCTTCTATTACGGCAGCCAGCTCAGGCTATTCACGCCCTCGTGCCGCAGGATTTTTATATTGAGAATATGATGGAGCCCATTCGGATTGCAATCCTGGATATGTATAATAATGCGGCCAACGAGGGCATGCGCTGCATCCGGCAATTGCTGCAGCGTAGCGCGGCCGCATTAGGCGTAGATTTCCGGGTTGACACTTATAACGTGCGCGCCGAAAACCAGCTGCCGGACCTCAGCTACGACGCCTATATTTCAACCGGCGGCCCAGGCAGCCCTTTAGCGTCGGACGAGCCTTGGGAAGCGCGCTATTTCACCTTTATCGACGCCCTGCTGTTGCATAACCATACGCAACCGGTGAAAAAACACCTGCTGCTGATTTGTCACTCCTTCCAACTCGTGAGCCGGCACCTGGGCATTGGCGAAGTAAGCAGGCGCAAGTCGACTTCGTTTGGCGTGCTGCCGGTGCACCTCACGGCCGCCGGGCTGGCCGAGCCGGTTTTCGCGGGCCTGCCCGAGCCGTTCTACGCCGTCGACTCGCGCGACTACCATCTCACCGGCCTGCGCCCCGAGCCCCTGGCCAGGCTGGGTGGCCGGGTGCTGTGCCTCGAAAAAGACCGGCCCCACGTACTGCTGGCCCGCGCCATCATGGCCATTCGCTTCACCCCCGAAATCCTGGGAACCCAGTTCCACCCCGAGGCCGACGGCGAAGGCATGCTGCGCTACCTGCTGACCGACGAACGCAAGCAGCAGGTTATCACGGCCTACGGCGAAGCCAAGTACGACGAGATGATACGCCTGCTGGCCGACCCTGACACCATCGAGCACACCGAATCTGTCATTCTGCCCACGTTTTTGCGGCGGGCGCTGGCTCACTTGGTGCCCGTGCTGGCCCTGGCTTGGGATAGTTAAGGGTTGAGGGTTAAAAAGTAAAAAAGCTCGTCCGAATTTCACCTTTTAACCCTCAACTTCTAACTTAATTGCCCCCGTCCCTACTCCTTTCCCATGATTCCGGAACCCCGCTGCCACTACAACGCCGCCTTCACGCCCGCCCGCTACCAGGAAATGCTGGCCGACATGGACCACCAGCTGCCCGGCCAGCTCGAATTCCGGGTAGCCGAGTCGCCGGTTTTCGTGCCTGCCGGGCTGCGCGATAAGCTGATGGCCGCCAGTGAAAGCATCATTAACGTCATTGAGCAGCCCGATTTCCGGGCCCGCACCGAAGCGGCCATTCCGCCCCACCAGCGGGTGCCGGGCCACGAGGGCCGCCCCAATTTCCTGACCTTCGACTTCGCCGTGTGCCGCGATGCCGATGGCGAGCTGGAACCCCAGCTGATTGAGATGCAGGGGTTTCCGTCGCTTTACGCTTTTCAGGGTTGGCTGCCGGGCGAGTTCGGCCGCTTCTTCCCCATTCCTGATTCGGTATCGGCGTTTATCAATACGGCCGACTTTGCCAGCTACCGCGAGGAGATGCAGCAGTTTCTGCTGGCTGGCGAGCCGGCCGAAAATGTGGTGCTGCTGGAGCTGTTTCCGGAGCGCCAGAAAACCCGCGTCGATTTTGCCCTCACCCGCGAGCTCTGGGACATCGAGCCGGTGTGCCTGACCCAGGTGCGCAAGCGCGGCCGCGAGCTGTTCTATAGGAAAGAAGGCCGGCTGGTCCGCATCAAGCGCCTCTACAACCGCATTATTTTCGACGAGCTGGCCCGCTACCCCGGCCTCGTAACCGAGTTTCACCTAACCGATGCCGACGTGGACGTGACCTGGGTGGGCCATCCCAACTGGTTTTTTCGCATCAGCAAATTCACCTTGCCGCTGCTCAGCGGACCATTTGTGCCGCCCAGCTACTACCTGCACGAGTTGAAGGCATACCCGGCCGACCTCGAAAACTACGTGCTCAAGCCCCTGTACTCGTTTGCCGGGGCGGGCGTGCGCCTGCATGTCACGGCCGCCGACCTCGATGCGCTGCCCGACAAACAGCATTACCTGCTGCAGCGTAAGGTGCAGTACGAGCCCGTGGTGCAGTCGCCCGACGGCCTGGTGAAGTGCGAAATCCGGCTGCTCTACATCTGGCCGGCCGGCGCGGCGCGGCCCCGCCTGCTTACCGGCCTCGCCCGCCTGAGCCGGGGCGAGATGATTGGCGTCGACTTCAACAAGGACAAAGACTGGGTGGGCGGCACCACGCCACTGTTCGAGCGCTGAGCCAGTAGGCCAGCAACACCTGGCTCAGGTTGCCCGTAAAGCCCCGCAGATTCTGTTCATTTGCCCGTTTCCCCATGTCAACCCTCGCCGAAAAAGGCCTCCAACTATCCAAAAACGCCATCTTCAACGTCTTCGTCGGCCGCGCCACCAAGCTATTGGGCAGGCCGTTCAAGGTGATTGCCATCCTCAACGAAACCGCCGATAAGCTCGCCAGCAAAGACAGTAAAGACAATAAATTCAAGCAGTTGTTTGATGTGGCCGCCACGCTGGTGCGACTGGTGCGCCACTACATCAGCGGCGACTACCGCGAGGTAGCCACCGGCACTATTGTTTCGGGCTTTGCGGTGCTGCTCTACGTGCTGTCGCCCATCGACCTGGTGCCTGATTTCATCCCCGTACTGGGCTTTCTCGATGATTTGAGCCTGATTAGCTGGTTTCTGGGCAAGTTTCAGAATGAGCTTGCCAGGTATCGGGCCTGGGAAGACACCCACCATGCGCCGGTAGCCGGTCCCGCCGTGCCCGACCTCGCCGCCCGCCCGGCTACCGGCGATGCCGGGCAGCCGCTCGTGGCCGAACTAGGGCATTCTTAGCCCCACTTGGCCTACCGCCGATAGTTAATGCCCCGTCTGGTCGTGCCGGCCAGCGGGGCATTCTTGTTTTACTGTCGCCGCGCTCCAGCCGGCGGCGGCACTAATTTTTCCACTTTAATCGCAGCACCAGCCTCACCCTGGCTATTTGCCCGCTTGCTGCTTATGCCCACGTTTGTAGTTTCGATGCACTTGCCCGAGTCGTTCGACGGTGATTTCATTGCCCTGATTCCGCGCCACCGGGATTTTATCAACCGGCTGCTGAATGAAAAAATCGTGGAAACGTATGCCATCAGCAGCGACCGCAGCCGGGGCTGGGTTATCATCAATGGCGACGACGAAGCGGCCGTGCGGGCCGTGGTCGAGCAGTTCCCGCTCTACCAGTACCTGCATGGCGTGGAAATTGATGAGCTGTTTATTTTCGACAGCGTGGCCTCGCGCTTCCCGCACATCAACCTGAATTAATATTGCAGCACCGACCAGCCATTGGCAGGCCACATTACTCCTTCTGAATCATTCTTCTTTATGGTTGCGATTTTCGCGTCTTTTCGTCCGGCCCTGCGCTGGGCGGCCCCGCTGGCTTCGGCGGCAATGCTGGCAGCGGCCACGCCGGCCGCTGCCCCCATCACCACCGAACAGCTCACCGCCCGCATGGGTACTGCCATTGAAAGCCTGAAGTACCTGCGCTGCACCGTGAGGGCCCAGGAGCGTATCGAGGGCAGCATTCGCCAGGCCCGCAGCATCATGAAAGTTGCCTATAAACCGCTGCGCATCTACGTCAAAAACCAGAAAAATGTAGAAGTCCTCTGGCTGCAGGGCCAGAATAACGGCGATGCCTGGGTGAACCCGGCGGCCTTCCCCTACGTCACCCTCAGCCTCGACCCCAACGCCAAGCTCATGCGCAGCAACCAGCACCACACGGTGCTGCAGGCCGGTTTCGGTACCATTTCGGACCTGCTCCGCACCACCGGCCTGCGCCAGGACCTATCGTTCAGCCGCTCGTTTAAGTACGTGGGCGACAGCACCGTGCAGGGCCGCTCCAACTACGTGTTGCGCTCCGATTACCCACAGTTTCGCTACGTGAGCTATAAGGCCGGGGCCAACGAAACCATCGGCTCGGTGGCCGAGCGGTTCGGCTGCGGCGAGTTCCGCATCATTGAGCGTAACAACCTCATCATCGGCGAGAAAATCCCCACCGGCAAGGTGCTGCAGGTCCCCAACGCGTACGGCCGCCGCACCATCGTCTGCATCGACCCCAAAACCTACCTGCCTACCGTGGTGCAGGTTAACGACGATAAAGGGCTTTTCGAGAAATTTGATTTTTCGGATGTCGTGCCCAACCAGCCAATCCCGGCGGAGGAATTCACGAAGGGTTACAAAGGCTACAAGTTTTAATTGTTCTTCATCGTCCGGAGTAAAGCGAAGGACCTCGTT